>NZ_CP127296.1:8227000-8529000 GCF_030285645.1 Amycolatopsis sp. DG1A-15b | reverse complement strand
GTCGCCGCCCTCGCCGACCACCTGGGCTTCGCGAAGACCGTCGTCGCCGGCCACGACCGCGGGGGCCGCGTCGCCCACCGCTGGGCCCTGGACCGCCCGGACCAGGTCGACCGCCTCGCCGTGTTCGACATCGTGCCCACCCGCGCGATGTGGCAGCGGCTCGACGTCATCGCGAAGCCGTCCTGGCACTGGCTCTTCCACCTCCAGCCCGACCTGCCGGAACTCCTGGCCGGGCAGAACATCGCCGCCTACCTCGGCTACTTCTTCGAGCGGTGGACCTACCAGCGCCACGCGCTCGACGCCGACGCGCAGGCCGAGTACGTCCACGCCTTCTCCCAGCCCGGCGCGCTCCGGGCCGGCTTCGACGACTACCGCGCCTCCTTCCCCGACGACGCCGAACTCGACGACGCCGACTTCGACGCCGGAAAGCGCGTCACCCAGCCAGTCCTCGCCCTTTGGGGCGCCAACGGCCTGCTCGGCACGCTCCCGGCACTCGAGATCTGGCGGGAGTACGCGGACGACGTCACCGGCGAAGCCCTCGCCGAGTGCGGCCACTTCCTCGCCGAGGAACAACCCGGCGAAGTGGTCACCCACCTGCGGAAATTCCTCGACCCCTGAGACCCCCGGGGCCGGGAATCCCCCGAACCGGGGACCGGAGTTCCCTCGCCGCCGTGACGCCCGCCACCGGTCGCGCCGGTTAGGTTCGGACCACGATGGGGAGCAAATCGAAAGCCGCACTGCTGTTACTGCTGGCCGTCCTGGGCATCGCGGCCGGCGGGGGGACAGCGCACGCCGACGGCGCACCGGCCGGCGCCGACATCCAGGTCGCCCAGACGCTCGGCGCCCGCGAGCTGACCGTGATCATCCGCCGCGTCGACACGACACCGTCGCCGCTGCGGATCGACGTCGTGACGCACCAGGGCACCGCGCCCGGCACGCTGCACCTGGCCGTCGCGGCCGGCGGCGTCCCGAGTTCGCGCGCGGACGTGGTCCTCGGCGCCACACCGGGTGTCTACGCGGGAAATCTCCAAGTCGACAAACCGGGGCCGTGGGAACTCTCGCTGAGCGACGGCACCGGGCCGCCGGCGACGATCCCGTTCATCGTGCCCGCCCGGGTGGTGCCGCCGTGGGAGAAGGCGACCTACGGCGGCTTCGTCGCCGCGGGCGTTTTCCTGCTGCTGGCCCTGGTCGTGGGGGTGCGAGCGAAACGGACGGCGTTCGCGCTGATCCCGGCGGGTGGCGTGGTCGCCGCGCTCGCCGTCGCCGTCACCGGCGCGCTGCTGTCGGCGAGCACTCCCCCGCCACCCGCACCCGGCAGCCAGCTGGACCCGACGTACGACAACGTCACCGACCCGTACGCGAACGCCCGGCTGTCCACAGTGGATTACTCACGGCCGCCGGTGAACCTCGCCGTCCAGGACGAAGGCAACGAGCTCGAGCTGCGGCTCACCGACGGCGCCACCGGCCGCCCGGTCGACGACCTGCTCGTCCACGACAACGCCCTCGTGCACCTGGTGCTGGTCTCGCCGTCCGGCCGGCTGAGCCACCTGCACCCGGTGCGCGTAGGCCCCGGCGACTACCGCGTCCGCCTCGACGATCCGGAAGCGGGCACCTACGCCGTCGCCGCGGAACTGGCCCGGCGGGGCGGCGGGGTCCAGCTCGCGCGGTCCACTGTGGACGTCAAGGGCACCGCGGCCCCCGCACCCGAGCCACCCGGGCCCGGACCGCGGACGATCGACGGCACCCCGGTCGACCTCACGGTCAGCCCGGGGACGCCGACCACCATCACCGCGCACTTCCCCGGCCAGGACCTCCAGCCCTGGCTGGGCATGCTCGGCCACCTGATCGTCACCGGGCCGTTCACCGGTCCCGCCGGCGAAGGCGCCGCCAAGGCCCCGACGTGGGCGCACGTCCACGCGATGGTGCCGCCGGTCGCGGGGCAGCTCGACCGTCCTGATGAGACGGTCGCCGCCTACGGCCCGGACGTCAGCTTCACCTACACCTTCGCCGAGCCCGGCCGGTACCGGATCTGGCTGCAGGCCGAACGCGGCTACCGGGTGCTCACCGTCCCCGCCGTGGTCGACGTCCCGACGACAGGAGCCGCCCGATGAAACGCCCGACGTTGCTGATCGCCGTCGTCGCCCTGGTCGCCGCGGCCGGTGCCGCCTGGCTGCTGTGGGGCGGCACGGGCGCGAAATCCGCCACCCAGCAAGCGGTTTCGGGACCGTACACCGTCCAGTTCTCCGCGGAGCAGCCGCGGATCGGCGGCAACACGTTCGCGGTGGCGGTGACCGGGCCGGCGCCCGAAGCCGTCACGGTCGCGCCGGTCATGGCGCAGATGGGGCACGCGCTCGCGCCGGTGCCCGCCGGGCCGGACGGGCCCGGCCACTTCCGCGCCGCGGACGTCGGGCTGCCGATGGCCGGGCAGTGGGAGATCACCGTTTCACTGCGCGGCCCCGGCGGGCCCGCGCAGGTCGTCTTTCCCGTGTTGGTCAAATAGAAGGAGGGGGAATGGATCTCACCGCATCCGGCGTGCGCAGCACGTCGGTGACGCAACAAGCGCGAACGGGGCTGCTGCCGGCGAACGTCGTGCTCGGCGGATCCCTGCTGTCGCTGGTCGGGCTCACCTGGGACATCCAGTGGCACGACGACGTCGGGCCGGACACGTTCTTCACACTGCCGCACCTGTTCCTGTACGCGGGCAGCGCGGTCGTCGGCCTGGCGAGCCTCGCCGTCGTGCTGCTGACGACGGCGGCGCGGCGCGCGGGACGGCCGGTCGACCCGCGGATCGGCGGGCGCGTGGTCAACGTGTTCGGCCGGACGTTCGCGGCCCCGCTGGGCTACCTGGTCTCCGGGGTCGGCGCGGCGACGTTCCTGCTGTACGGCCTGTGGGACCAGTGGTGGCACGGGCTCTACGGCTTCGACGCAGTCATCGACTCGCCGCCGCACATCGGGCTGCTGCTGTCGATCACGGTGTCGCTCATCGGCACGACCGCGGTGTTCGCCGCGGCGCGTGAACACCGCTGGGGCCGGCTCGGCACGCTGGCGTCACTGACCGTGCTGCTCACCTTCGGGCCGGTGCTGGCGCTCGGGTTGCAGCAGGTGCCGGACGACTACGCCGACGCCGTCGCGATCGGGACGTCGATGATGGCGGTGCTGCTGGTCGCCGTGGGCGCCGGGTTCTTCCGCCGTCCGGGCGGGGCGGTGGGCACTGCGGCGCTGGTCGCGGTCGTGCAGGCCGTTTTCTGGTGGTTCTCGCCGTGGGCGGCACAGGCGTACGCCGACATGGTCGGCCTGCCGCTGCGGGACGCGGTTTCCGGCGTGCCGGCGATGCCCTCCCTGACACCGATGGCGCTGCTGCCGGTGGCCGCGCTGATGGAGCTGGTGTACCTCGCCGGCCGGCGCCGGGGGTGGCGCCCGGGCCGGGTGTCCGTGGTCGCCGGCGGGATCGCCGGGCTGCTGCTCGGCCTGAGCCTGCCGGTCCAGCGCTTCCTGCTCTACACCGGCGCGCACCTGCCGCCGGCCTGGTACCTGACGACGACCGCCGTGCTCAGCGCGGCACTGGGGCTGCTCGGCGGGTTCGCCGGGTGGCGGTTCGGCGGGATGCTCTGCCTGCTGGCGCCCGCGAAGAAGGGGGAAACCGCTGATGCTTAAGAAGTTGCTCGCCCTGGCCGCGGTCGCCGGGCTGCTGTTCACCACCGAGGGGACGGCGAACGCCTACGAGCCGGTCAACATCGTGCACACCGAACGGGTGCAGGCCGGGCCGTACGGGCTGACCATCGGGTTCAGCACCTGGCCGCTGAAAGCCATGCAGTCGCTGGACTTCACCTTCATCCCCGACGGCGGGATCGAGGGCAAGTCCGGCACGCTCACCATGGTCAACCCGGAAGGCGGGCAGAACCGGAAGCAGCCGCTGGTCCGGCACCCGCGCAAACGCGACGTCTGGGGCCTCGACGTCCGCTCGATGCCGCGGCCGGGTGACTGGACGTTCCGCTTCGCGGTCAACGGCCCCGCCGGCTCCGGCACCGGCGAGCTGCGCGCGCTGCCGGTGCTGGAACAGCCGGGGCCGCCGATGGGCGTGAGCTGGGCGATCAGCACGCTGCCGCTGATCGGGCTCGTGGTGCTCGTCGTGGTGGCCTGGCGCCGGACGCGCGGCCGGTTGCGCGGCGGGGAGCTTCCGGCAATCGGGTGAGATTCCGCTCACATCGAGCTTCCGGACGTATTCGGACGGTCGCGAAGGCCTCCTTCACCGTAGAGAGCGGGGAAGGAGGCCTTCACCATTTGTCTTCCGCGGTACGTGCGCTCAGGCGGGCAGGTCGAACTGGCCGGCCTTGACGGCGATCAGGAACGCTTCCCACTCGGCGGTGTCGAACACGAAGACGGGGCTGGTCGCGAGCTTGGTGTCCCGGACGCCGATCAGGCCTTCGGAGCCCAGGTTGACCTCGACGCAGCTGCCGCCGTTGGGCTCGCTGGCGAACGACTTCTCCCAGGCGGCCTCTTCGAACAGGGTCACGGCCGTGTTCGGATCGTAATCCGCGAACGACGGATAATCCGCCATGGGTCGTACCTCCGAGGATCGATGGGGGGCGCGGTCGTGACCTGGTCGAAGGCACCCGCTCCCGGCTACTCAGTGTCTCAATGGAGCAAGCCACAGGGCCAAGCGGGTGATCAACTGGGTACGGCCTCGACATGAAGATTATTCCAGGAGTAGGATTAATCGCATCGGCCGGGGCGCTGGTGTCGGTGAATGACTGCCTGCTCGCGGCGGGCGGTCGTCGAGACGGGCCGAAGTGTTCGAACGACCAGCGCCGGAACCAACCAAACCAAGCCACCGCAGGACCTCATGGGGGAGGAACAGCGTGATCGTCGAGGACAGTGCGCCACCCGGCGCGCTCGCCGTGACCAGGCTCGCCGTCTCCGGACGGGCAGCCACCACGGCCGCGACCGAGCTGGTCCGGACCAGAGGTGCGGAAGCGTTTTCCCATCAGGACGCCGAAGCACCGCGACGAGAGCTGGGGGTGTAGACGAATGGCCGTCCGGGTGAATTCGCTCTTCTGCCGCGAGGACGAAGAACACCGTGGCCGCCGGGGCATCGGGAACGAACTGCGGAACCGCTTCGGCTTCAGCCTGATCCAGGCCCCGCTGCGCAAGACCACGACTTGGGCGACGGACCAGGACCTTCCGCTGCGGCGCCACGCCGACGGGGTCCGCACGACCCGCCCGCTGGAAGCCGCGATCGACCTGACGCCGCTGATGCGCGGCCGCATCGGTTCACGCGCTTGAACTGCCGCACCACCACGAAACAGCCCCGGCTCCCTGACGGAACCGGGGCTATTTTCGTTCGTGGCTACGGTTTCCGGAGCAGCAGGCTGCCGTGCCGCAGCGGCCGCTCGTCCGGACCCGGCTCGCGGTACACGCGCCCCACCTCGGCGAGTCCCGCATCGGCCGCGAGCCCCGCCAGTTCGTCCAGCGGCCAGCAGTAGGCCGTCGTCACCTTGTGGTCGAACGACGTCAGCGGGCCGCCCCGGGATTCGAAGCACCCCAACAGAACGTGACCACCGGACGCCAACGTTCGGGCGAATTCGGCGAAGTACCGGGACACGTCCCCCGGCGGGGTGTGGATCACCGAGTACCACGACAGGATCCCGGCGAGCGACGCGTCCGGTAGCTCGAGCGCCGCCATGGAGCCCACCTCGAACCGCAGGTCCGGATGGGCGGCCCGGGCGAGCGAGATCATCGCCGGGGACAGGTCGACGCCGAACGCGTCGAGCCCCAGCGAACGCAGGTGCGCCGTGAGGTGGCCGGGTCCGCAGCCGAGGTCGGCGACCGGGCCGCGCCCGCGGACGGAATCCGCGAACGCCGTCCACACCGCCCGCTCCAGCGGGTGCTTGTCCCAGACCCCGGCGGCGAATTCCGCGTACTGGACGGCGATCGCGTCGTAGGCGGCCGCCGTCACGGCTTGCGGCCGAGGCCGCAGAGGTGACCGACGAACGCCGGGTCGTTCGCCAGCTTCCTGGTCGCCCGGGACTCGATCTCCTCCGGGTGCCACTCCGGCAGGTAGACGATGCCCGGCTCGACCAGCTCCAGCCCCTCGAAGAACGACGTGAACTCTTCGCGGGTGCGCAGGTGGAGCGGCGTGCTCGACTGGTTGTACTGCTTCATGATCGACTCGCGGCTGTCCGCGTCGGCCATCTCGTGCAGGCCATCGCTCGTCAGGTGCGAGGACAGGAAGTACGAACCGGCCGGCAGCAGCGACAGGTACTTCCGGATGGTCTGGGCCACCGGCTCGTCGGCACCGAGGAAGTACAGGACGCCGACCATGATCAGGCCGATCGGGCGGTTCGGGTCGAGGACACCGGTGTCGAGCGCGCGCTTCCAGATGTCGGCCGGGTCGCGCAGGTCGCCCTGCAGCACCGCGTGCCGGCTCGCGACCCCCTCCTGCTCCAGCAGGATCTGGGAGTGGGCGACCGCGACCGGCTCGTTGTCGACGTACACGCACCGGGCGTCCGGGTTCACGTCCGTGGCGACCTCGTGGACGTTGCCGACCGTCGGGACGCCGGAGCCGAGGTCGAGGAACTGGTCGATGCCGTTGCGCGCCAGGTACCGCACCCCGCGGCCGAGGAAGTCGCGCCCGGCACGGGCGACCGTCTTGATCATCGGGAACGTCTTGACCGCCTGCTCCCCGAACTGGCGGTCGATGGCCCAGTTGGCGTCGCCGCCGAGGAACCAGTCGTAGATGCGGGCCGCGTTCGGCCGGTCGAGGTCCACGCCCTCAGGGGCTTCGGGGTCCTGCGTCGTCATTGCGTCCTCCAGGCTTGCGGCCGACACCGCCGACCACGCTCGCGAGGGGGACCGTGGCGGCGCCGGGCTCCGGGCGCCACTCTCCCACAGGCACGATCCCGGGCTCGACGACGTCGAAGGTACCGAAGAACGCCGCGATCTCGTCGAGAGACCGGGAAACCGCGGGCGAGCTCGACCGTTCGGACAGCTTCACCAGTTTCCGGATCTGCTCCAGCTCATCGCCCTCGACGCCGGATTCGGTCGCGTGCGAAAGCACGTACGCCGATCCCGGCGCCAGGAGCGTCCGGTAGTTGCGGATGGCTTCGCGGACGCCGGTGACGTCCGGCAGGAAGTGCAGCACCGCCACGGTCAGCAGGCAGATCGGCCGGTCCGGGTCGAGCACGCCGGTGGCGAGCGCAGCTTCCCAGACCTCTTCGGCGTCCCGCAGGTCGGCGTGCAGCACGGCGTGGCGCTCGGGATCGCCGGCTTCTTCGAGCAGCATCCGCCCGTGCGCGACGGCCACGGGCTCGTGGTCGACGTAGACGCACCGGCTGTCGTCGGCGTAGTCGTCGGCGACCTCGTGCACGTTGCCCGCGGTCGGGATGCCGGAGCCGAGGTCGAGGAACTGCGTGATGCCCTGGGCGAGGCAGTAGCGCACGGCCCGGCCGAGGAAGTCCCGGTTGCCCCGCGCGAGCGCCTTCGCGAGCGGGAACGCCTGCACCGCCTGCTCGCCGTACTGCCGGTCGATCGCCCAGTTCGCGGTGCCGCCGAGGGCCCAGTCGTAGATGCGCGCGATGTTCGGCCGATCGAGGTCGACGGCCTCGGGGAGGAAGGCGGGGTCCACGATGTCCCCTTCGGGCGGCACTTCCGGGTGGTTTCGGGCGCAACCGAACACTCTACCGACGGTTGTTCACCGTTCGGGACTGTTCACGCGGCCGTTCGCCCTATTGGAGCTGCTGCATCTGGGCGCGGTAACCCTCCGCAAGCTCCTTGAGGAACTGCCGGGTCTCCTGGCGCTCCAGCGCGGCTCCGCGCAGCCGGTCCCACGAGTCGACGAAGATGTTGAAGTCCTTGACGTCGTCGAGGTACAGCCCGCCCGCGGAGTGCTCGATGTAGACGAAGTCCCGCGTGCGGTCCGGGAACCGCATGATCGTGAAGTCGTTGGGCACCGCGGCCAGCCGGGCGCCGAACGGCAGTACGTGTACGTAGACCCGCGGGTGCTTCTCGAGCGAGAGCAGGTGTTCGACCTGGTCGAGCATCACCGCGGGCGCGTACCCGCCGGGTGCCCGGCGCAGCGCGCCTTCGCTGATGATGAACCGGTAGTACGGCGGCTGCTGCTGCTCGAACACCGCCTTGCGGTCGAGCCGGTTGCGCACCAGCGACGTCACGTCCGTCGCGCCGGCTTCGGTGAACTGCTTGAGCATGTAGTGCTCGGACTGCAGCGGGCCCGGGATGCGCTCACCGTGCCAGGTGAGGATCTCCGCGGCCGCGGGCTCCAGGTCGGTGAAGGTGCGGAACCAGTGCGGCACCACCGAGCGGTAGCCGGACCAGTGGCCGCGCTGCCCGGCGGCGGCCCGCGCCAGGTTCATCAGCGTGTCGGCCTCTTCGCCGTTGATCCCGAACGCGTTCAGCATCGATCGCACATCCCCGAGCTTCACCCCGACGGCACCGGACTCGATCTTGTTGACCTTGCCCTGGGTGCAGCCGAGGACCTCGGCGACCTGCTGCTGTGTCATCCGCGCCGCGGTGCGGGCATGCCGGAGCTCGTTCCCGAGCTGCTTCCGGCGCGAGGTGACGGTGCTGGCCATCGCCCTGCTCTCCCGGACCACTACCAAGCAACGGCGGCCACCGGCCGCCGTCGCACGCGAACTATCGAACCCACCCAGGTTAGTGCTTCACCTTGCGGATCTCGATGATGACACCGCGCAGCGTTCCAGGAAACGCCGCAGAATGCCAGTCACCTGTGTCTTCACTCGCCTGGACCAGTGAATTCGTAATTTTTCCGCCAACCGGCGGAGCGCGCTCTCGGGCATAGTGAGCCGGTGACCGATCGTTCGCCCTCCGCCGCCACCGTCACCCCGCTGGCCGACCGGGTCCACGGCTACGTCCAGC
This sequence comes from Amycolatopsis sp. DG1A-15b, assembly GCF_030285645.1. GTDB lineage: Bacteria > Actinomycetota > Actinomycetes > Mycobacteriales > Pseudonocardiaceae > Amycolatopsis. The sequence goes on along the minus strand of NZ_CP127296.1, from coordinate 8,520,108 downwards.
CGGACGGCTCCTGGTACATCAACAACTGCGGGTTCGTCGACGCCGGCGACCACACCGTGCTGATCGACACCTGCTCGACCGAGCGCCGCACGCGTGCGCTGCTGGAGACGGTCGCGGCCGCGACCGGCAGCCCGGTGACGACCCTGGTGAACACCCACCACCACGGCGACCACACCAACGGCAACTACCTGGTCGCGGGCGCCACGGTCATCGGCCACCGCAAGACGCGCGAGCTGATGGTCGCCGAGGGCATCCAGACGTTCGACGGCATCTTCGTCGGCAACGACTGGGGCGAGCTCGAGTCGCGCCCGCCGGAGGTCGTGTTCGACGACCGGCTCACCCTCTACGCCGGGGACGTCGAGATCCGGCTGATCCACCCCGGCCACGCGGCCCACACGACCAACGACGTGCTCGTCTGGCTGCCCGAGCAGCGCGTGCTCTACGCCGGTGACCTGGTGTTCCACGGCGGCAGCCCGTTCGCGCTGATGGGTTCGGTCGCGGGGTGGCGCAAGGGCCTCGACATCATCCGGGAGCTGGAGCCGGACGTGATCCTGCCCGGGCACGGCGGCCCCTGCGGACTGGACGTCGTGGACAAAGTGGACGCGTACCTGGCCTTCCTCCAGAAGACGGCCGAGCGAGGGAAGGCCGCCGGGCTGTCCCCGCTGGAGCTGGCGAAGGAGACCGACCTGGGCGACTTCGCGGAGCTGAGCGAGCAGGAGCGACTGCCGGGGAACCTGCACCGCGCCTACGCCGAGCTGGACGGCGCCGAGTGGGGCGCGGAGATCGACCTGGTCGCCGCGATCACGGACATGCTCGCGTTCAACAAGGGCCCGATCCGCTGCTTCTCCTGAACTAGGTGAGCTGCTCCTCCGTGGCCTCCCTTGAGGCGTCGATCGGACTAGGGTCTGAATCGAGAGAGACTTCGGAAGGATTCGGATGAGCAAGAAGGCGAGCATCGGGGTCACCGGCCTGGCGGTCATGGGCCGCAACCTGGCCCGGAACCTGGCCCGGCACGGCCACACGGTGGCCCTGCACAACCGGTCCGAGGAACGGACCCGCGCGCTGGTGGAGCAGTTCGGCGACGAGGGCGACTTTATCCCGGCGTACTCCGCGCAGGAGTTCGTGAACGCGCTGGAGCGGCCCCGGCAGGTCGTGATCATGGTCAAGGCGGGCGGCCCGACGGACGCCGTCATCGAGGAGTTCGCGCCGCTGCTCGAAGAGGGCGACGTCATCATCGACGCCGGCAACGCGCACTTCGCCGACACGCGCCGCCGCGAGAAGGCGCTGCGCGAGCGCGGCCTGCACTTCGTCGGCAGCGGCGTCTCCGGCGGCGAGGAAGGCGCGCTGCACGGGCCGAGCATCATGCCCGGCGGCTCGAAGGAGTCGTACGAGTCGCTCGGCCCGCTGTTCGAGGACATCTCGGCGAAGGTCGACGGCGAGCCGTGCTGCACGCACATCGGCGCGGACGGCGCCGGCCACTTCGTCAAGATGGTGCACAACGGCATCGAGTACGCCGACATGCAGCTGATCGCGGAGTCGTTCGACCTGCTCCGGCACGCGGGCGGCTACGCACCCGCCGAGATCGCCGACGTGTTCCGCACCTGGAACACCGGGCGGCTCGACTCCTACCTGATCGAGATCACCGCCGAGGTGCTCGCGCACGTCGACAAGGCGTCCGGCAAGCCGTTCGTGGACGTCGTCGAGGACGCCGCCGAGCAGAAGGGCACCGGCCGCTGGACCGTGCAGATCGGCCTCGACCTGGGCGTCCCGATCTCGGGCATCGCCGAAGCCGTCTTCGCGCGTTCGCTGTCCGGGTCCACGTCGCTGCGCGCGGCGGCCCGCGGTCTCGGCGGTCCGTCGGCCGCGCCGCTGTCGGGCGCCTCGCTGGAGCGCTTCGCCGATGACGTCGAGCAGGCGCTGTACGCGTCGAAGGTCGTCGCGTACGCGCAGGGCTTCAACCAGATCCAGGCCGGCGCGACCGAGTACGGCTGGGACATCGACCTGGGCAAGGTCGCCTCGATCTGGCGCGGCGGCTGCATCATCCGCGCGAAGTTCCTCAACGACATCACCGCGGCCTACGCCGACGAGCCGGAGCTGCCGACCCTGCTCACCTCGGGCGGCTTCCGCAAGGCGGTCGAGGACGCGCAGGACTCGTGGCGCTCGGTGATCTCGACGGCGGTCAAGCTCGGCATCCCGACGCCGGGCTTCTCGACGGCGCTGGCCTACTACGACGGCCTGCGCGCGGACCGGCTGCCGGCCGCGCTGGTGCAGGGCCAGCGGGACTTCTTCGGTGCCCACACCTACCGGCGGGTGGACCGAGAGGGCTCGTTCCACACGGCCTGGGCCGCCGACGGCCGCCCGGAGTCCGACGCCTGACGCGACGCGCGGGCCCTCCCCCACGAGGGCCCGCGCGGCCGGGAAGACCCCCTGGTCCTTCCCGATCAGAGCAACGTCACGAGGACCACCGCGAGCACGATGGCCCACCAGAGCGGTCTCACTGCCCCCGGGCGGCGAGGATCTCCGCCAGCACCTCCAGGATCTTCGCCTCGGCCTTGTCCTTCTTGACGCCCAAGCCGTCGAGGACCTCGAAGCCACTGCCTTCGCCCTGTTCCAGCAGCGCCAGCAGCAGGTGCTCGGTGCCGATGTAGTTGTGCCCCAGCCGCAGGCCCTCGCGCATGGTCAGCTCGAGGGCCTTCTTGGCGGCCCCGGAGAACGGCACCACGTTCGGCACCGGGTCGACCGGCTCGGGTAGCCGCGCTTCGGCGGCTTCGCGGACGGCGTCCAGCTGCACGCCCTGGGCCAGGATCGCCCCGGCCGCCAGCGCGGCCGGCTCGGTGAGCAGGCCCAGGACGATGTGCACGGTGTCGATGTACGGGCTGGCGTGGTCGACGGCCGCCTTCTGCGCCGCGACGACGACGTGCCGCGCCCGGTCGGTGTAGCGGCCGTAGACGCGTTCGATCGAACCACTGGGGTCGCCGCCGGGGTCGACCTTCGGCACGAACCGCTTCTGGGCGGCCTGCTTGGTGACGCCCATGCTGGCGCCGATCTCGGTCCAGGACGCCCCCGACCGCCGGGCCTGGTCGACGAAGTGGCCGATCAGGTGGTCGGCCACTTCGCCGAGGTGCTGACCCACGTACACCGCGTCGGTCAGCTGGGCGAGGGCGTCATGGTCGTTGTTGCTCTTGATGGCGTTGATGAGGTCGTCGAGCTTGATGTTGGTCGGCAAGGTCATGTCGTCAACTGTAGGTTGACGACCAGCAGTCGTCAACCATGAGTTGACGATCTCAGGCGAACGGCAGCCCGACGTAGTTCTCCGCCAGGCTGGTCGCCGCCGCGCGTGACGACGTCGTGTAGCGCAACTGCGACAGCTGCAGTTGCCGCGCGAAGCCGTCCGCGTACGGGTCGGTGTGCAGCATCGTCGTCATGAACCAGGAGAAGTGCTCCGCCCGCCAGACCCGGCGCAGGCAGGCGTCCGAGTAGGCCGCGGCGGGCGTCTCGTCACCGCGCAGCAACGCCTCCAGGGCGCGGGCCAGCACCCGGACGTCGGCGATCGCCAGGTTCATGCCCTTCGCGCCGGTCGGCGGCACGATGTGCGCGGCGTCGCCGGCCAGGAACAGGCGCCCGTGCCGCAGCGGCTCGGCGACGAAGCTGCGCATCGGCGTGATGCCCTTGTCGAGGATCGGGCCTTCCCGGAGCGTGAAGTCGCCCTCGACCTCGAGCCGCGCGGTCAGCTCGGCCCAGATCCGGTCGTCGGACCAGGCTTCGAGGGACTCCGCGGGATCGACCTGGAGGTAGAGCCGGGTGATCTCCGGCGTCCGCATGCTGTGCAGTGCGAACCCGCGTTCGTGGTGGGTGTAGATGAGCTCGTGGTGGGACGGCGGGGTCCGGGCCAGGACACCCAGCCACGCGAACGGGTACTCGCGTTCGTACACCGTCAGCGCACTGTCCGGAATGGACGGACGGCAGACACCGTGGAAGCCGTCGCAGCCCGCCACGGCGGCACACTCGATGACCTGCGCACTGCCTTCGCGGTCGCGGTAACGAACCCGCGGCCGCACTGTGTCTACATCGGACAGTTCGACGGCCGAGACCTCGAAGGAAATCGGATATCCACGGGCTTCGTGGGCGTCGATGAGGTCCTTGACGATCTCCTGCTGCCCGTAGACGGTGATCGTCTTCCCGGTCAGCTCGGTGAGGGCGATCCGGTGGTCGGCGCGGTCGAACCGCAGTGACAGCCCTTCGTGCGGCATGCCCTCGGCCGCCAGCCGCTCGCCGAGGCCCAGCGACGTCAGCAGCTCGACGGTCGGCTGCTCGCAGACCCCCGCCCGCACCCGCTTCCGGACGTACTCGCGGTCGCGGGCTTCCAGGACCACGCAGTCGATCCCGGCTTCGTGCAGCAGGAACGACAGCAGCAGCCCGGCCGGGCCGGCGCCGATCACCGCCACCTGCGTGCGCATCACGCCGCTCGCGACTTCAGGTGCGCCTTGAGGTCGAAGGCGCTGGCCTCGAGATCGGCGTACGCGGGCTTCGGCTCGGCGGTGAACAGGCGGCGCGCGGCGATGTGGTCGGCGGGCCGGTTCACCGACTCGACGGCGATGAGGACGTCGTCGCGGAAGGACAGCACGGAGAACTTGCCTTCGGTCCGGTCGCCCGCGACCACCGTCCGGTCGGCGCCCGAGAGGATGCCGGCGATCTGCAGCTTGGCGCCCGCCTGGTCGGTCCAGAACCAGGGCAGGCTGGCGTACGGCGCCGGCGTGCCGGTGATCGCCGCGGCCACGCAACGGGCCTGGTCGACGGCGTTCTGCACCGACTCCAGCCGGGTCTCGGCGCCGGCCTGCACGCACGGGAAGTTGGCGCAGTCGCCGATGGCGAAGATCCGCTCGTCCGCCGTCCGCAGGTGCGCGTCGACGACGACCCCGTTGCGCACCGGCAGCCCGGCGGTCTCGGCGAGCGTGGTCTCGGGCACCACCCCGACGGCGACGACGACCAGGTCGGCGGGCAGCCGGGTGCCGTCGGCCAGCTCGGCTTCGCGGACGCGCTCGTCGCCGTGCAGCGCCGCGACGCCCTGGCCGAGCAGCACCGTGTGCCCCGCGTTGCGGTGCAGGTCGGCGAAGTACGCGGAGATCTCCGGCGTCGCGACGCGGTTGAGCAGGCGGTCCTGCGCCTCGACGATCGTCACCGGGCGCCCGGCGTGCGAGGCGAACTCCAGCCCGATGAACCCACCACCGGCGACGACGACGTCCCCGGCCCGCTCGAGAGACGCCCGGAGCCGGTCGGCGTCGTCGCGGGTGCGCAGCGTCAGCACGCCCGGGAGGTCCGCGCCGGGCACGGGAAGCGTCCGGTTGCGGGCGCCGGTGGCCAGGACCAGGTAGTCGTAGTCCAGTTCGCGGCCGTCTTCGAGCTCGGCCTTCCGCGCCGCCCGATCGACCCGCCCGACCCGGCCGGCGACCAGCTCGATGTCCTTCTCGGCGAAGAAGTCCGCACCACGCAGGTGCAGCTGTTCGAGCCCGGCGGTCCCGGCCAGGTAGGCCTTCGACAGCGGCGGCCGCTGGTACGGCACGCCCGGCTCGTCCCCGACCAGCACGACCCGGCCGTCGAAACCCCGGTCCCGCAGCGAAGCCACGGCCTGGAACCCGCTCTGGCCAGCACCGACGACGAGCACGGTGGTCATTCCTTCTCCTCACCCCATCCGGCAGCCCTCTACCTCATCCGACCACAACCAGCTCAAGCCGTCGAGGAACCACCGGCCGAGCGCACCGCGCGGGGCGCCCCCAGCACCCGCGAAATCCCGCGCGCCGCGGCCCGGACCGCCGGGACCAGCGTCCGCGGGTCCGTCCCCTCCGCCGGGACGACCACCGAGATCGCGGCCACGACCTCGTCCGCGGCGTCGCGGACCGGCGCCGCCACCGACAGCGCGACCAGCTCGACCTGGCCGTCGCTGATCACGTAGCCGTCGCGGCGGACGTCGGCCAGAACCCGCCTCAGCAGCGCCGGCGAAGCGATCGTCTTGGGCGTGAACGTCTTGAGCGGACCGGCCAGGACTTCCTCCTGGGCCTCGGGCGGAGCGTGCGCGAGGAGCACCTGGCCGACACCGGTGGCGTGCGCGGGCAGCCGCCCGCCGACGCGGGTCAGGACGTTGACGGCACCGCGGCCGGAGATGCGCTCGACGTAGACGACCTCGGGCCCGTCGAGCACGGCGAGCTGCACGTTCTGGTGCGTGGCTTCGTAGAGGTCTTCCAGGAACGGCATCGCGCTCTCCCGCAGCTCCGCGCCGTGCGGGGCGAGCGAGGCGACTTCCCAGAGCCACAGCCCGACGCGGTAGGCACCGGTTTCGTCGCGCAGGAGGGCACCGCGCCGGGTGAGCTCGCCGGCGAGCCGGTGCGTGGTCGACAGCGGCAGCCCGGCCCGCCGGCTCAGCTCGGACAGCGTGAGCCGCGGCCGGTCGGCGGTGAAGGCGCCCAGGAGGTCGAGGACGCGATCCACCACCGACGGCGGCCGCTGCGCGCTGTGTCGCATGGGGCCAGTTTTCGCACCGGCGGGACGAGCCGCAACCCGCGGCTAAACCGCCGGCCACGTCGAGGCGTGTGTGCACCGTGCTGTCCGGACCGGGACGGCGCAACGAGGGGAGAACCATGAAGCTCTGGACGAAGTGGGGCATCTCGGTGGCCGCCGCGCTGGGCGCGGCCGCCATCTCGGCGCCGCCGGCTTCGGCCGTGGTAGCGGCCAACCCGTACAGCGCGGCCGAGGCGTGCGCCACCGACTTCGGCGGGTCGTGGTCGCCCGCGTCCGACGGCCACCGCGAGGTGCGGTCCGGCACGGCCAAGTGGGGTGACGTCTACCTGATGTACAACTCCGCGCACGCCAACTGCGTCGCCACCATCAAGTCGGTCGACGTCGGCACGAAGACGTACGTCGATGCCGGAATCCTGGTGCAAGGCGGGACCTGGCACGAAGACAGCGGCCAGTTCGCGTACTACGCGGCCGTCAAGGTGTCGGCGAACAACCAGTGCGTGCAGTACGACGGCTTCGTCGCACACGGTTCGGGCCTGGCGACCGGCGGGCGCCACACCTGGGGAAACTGCGGCTGACCCGACGGGCGCCCCGGGACCACCCCGGGGCGCCTCGCTCTCAGAGGTCGTCGTCCGGCAGCAGCGGGCGCATGAACGAGCGCCGGTACCGGACCACGCAGCCGCTCTCTTCGCGGATCTTGTCGGCCTCGATGAAGTCCGGGTCGACGCCGAACAGCGTCCGGTAGCGCTCGTACGCGGCCAGGCTTTCGAAGCTGAACAGCGCCCGGGCTTCGTCGCTCGCGCCCTCCGACGGCAGGAAGTACCCGTGGTGGATGCCGCCCTCCCGTTGCACGAGACGCATCCATGCCGCGGCGAAGCGTTCGAAGTCGGGCAGCTTCGCGGGGTCGATGACGTAGTCGACGACGCAGGTGATCATCAGTGGCCGCCCCAGACGCGGTCGGCCGTCGACACGATCAGCTCCAGTTTGCGCAGCTGGTCGTCCGGGGTCAGGTCGTTGCCCTCCTCGGTCGAGGAGAAGCCGCACTGCGGTGACAGGCACAGCCGGTCGATGTCGACGTACCGCGCCGCCTCCTCGATCCGCCGCACCAGGACGTCCGGGTCCTCCAGCTCCGGCCGCTTGGTCGTGACCAGGCCGAGCACCACCTTCTTGTCCTTCGGCACGAACCGCAGGGGCTCGAACCCGCCGGAGCGTTCGTCGTCGTACTCGAGGAAGAACCCGTCGACGGCGAGCTCGCCGAACAGCGCCTCGGCGACGAACTCGTAGCTGCCCTCCGCGGCCCACGACGAGCGGAAGTTGCCGCGGCACAGGTGGGTCGTCACGGTCAGGCCCTCGGGACGGCCTTCGAGCGCCGCGTTCATCGTCGCGATGTTGCGCAGGTGCTGGGTGTCCGGGTCGCCGCCCATCCGCGCGACGAGCTCCCGCTGCGCCGGGTCGTTCAGGTAGGCGAGGCTCGTGTCGTCGAGCTGCAGGTACCGGCAGCCGAGGCCGCTCATCGCCGCGACCTGCGCCGAGTACGCCGAGCTCAGGTCGGCGAAGAACTCCTCGAGGTCCGGGTAGACGGTCTCGCTGACCGCGGCCCGGCCGCCGCGGTAGTAGACCATGCTCGGCGACGGGATGGTCAGCTTCGGCGTCACACCCGGGTCCACATGGGACTGCAGGAACCGGAAGTGGTCGGCGAAGATCGGTTCGTCGAGCCGCACCTTGCCGTCGACCTGCAGCCCGGGCGGGCTGAACTCGAGGTCGCCCGCCAGGTTGTGGAACTTGACGTGCAGCCGCTGGTCGCTCTTCGAGATGCCGCCGAGCGCGTAGATGAAGTCCATGTGCCAGGAAGCGCGCCGGAACTCGCCGTCGGTCGCCGAACTCAGCCCGGCGGCCTTCTGCATCTTGATGACGTCGCGGATCGCGTCGTCCTCGACCGCGCGGAGCTGCTCCGCGCCGATCTCGCCGCTTTCGTGCCGCCGTCGTGCGTCGCGCAACACCGGGGGCCGCAGCAGGCTCCCCACGTGATCGGCGCGAAACGGCGGGCCCACCTGGGAAATGCCACCCGAAGTCATGCACCGATGGTCACACATTCCCGGCCTTCGCGCCGCCCCCCGAAACATGATCATCACGGCCGGGACTTGCTACCGTCACCGGCACCGCGTTGGCTGTGACATCGACCAGGTTGCTGTACAGGGGGCGCTCATGACGGAATCCGCGGTCCACCCGGTCGACCAGGGGCTGCCCGCCGGCCGGCTGGCCCTGCTCGGCCTCCAGCACATGTCGATCATGTACGCCGGTTCGGTCGCGGTGCCGCTGATCGTCGGCAGCGCGCTGAAGCTCGACCCGGCGACGATCGGGCTGCTGGTCAACGCCGATCTGCTGGTCGCGGGCATCGCGACGCTCATACAGGCCGTCGGCATCGGGAAACTGCTGGGCATCCGGCTGCCGGTGGTGGCGGGGGCGACGTTCACCGTCGTCAACCCGATGATCCTCATCGCGGCCCAGTACGGCCTGCCCGCGGTCTACGGCGCGATGATCGCGTCCGGCGTGTTCGGGCTGCTCATCGCGAGGCCGTTCGCGAAGCTGATCCGGTTCTTCCCGCCGCTGGTCACCGGGACCCTGCTGCTGGTCATCGGTGTCTCGCTGCTCGGCCCGGGCGCGGCGATGATCGCCGGCCACGACACGACGGCACCGGACTACGCGGCGCCGTCGCACCTCGGGCTGGCGTTCGGCGTGCTCGCGCTGCTCGTGCTCTTCACCCGGGTGCTGCGCGGGTTCGCCAACCAGATCGGGCCGCTGCTCGCGCTGGCCATCGGGCTGGTCGTGGCGATCCCGATGGGACTGGTGCACTGGGACGGCCTGCGCGCGGCCGGCTGGTTCGGGCTCGCGTCGCCGTTCCACTTCGGCGCGCCGACGTTCCCGGTCGCGGCGATCCTGTCGATGTGCGTGGTCATGCTGGTGACGTTCACCGAGTCGACCGCCGACATGATCGCCGTCGGCGAGATCACCGGGCGCCCGCCGACCGACGCCGACCTCGCGCGCGGCCTGGCCACCGACGGCGTCTCGGCGGTGCTCGGCGGGGTGATGAACTCCTTCCCCGACACGGCGTTCGCGCAGAACGTCGGCCTGGTGCGGATGACCGGCGTGCGCAGCCGCTGGGTCGTCGCGGTGACCGGCGGGATCCTGGTGCTGATGGGCCTGGTGCCGAAGGTCGGCGCGTTCATCGCGGCCATCCCGGAACCGGTGGTCGGCGGGGTCGCCGTCGTGATGTTCGCGATGGTCGCCGCGGTCGGCGCCCAGAACCTCCGGACGGTGGAGTTCTCCGGCAACCACAACACCTTCGTCGTCGCGGTGGCCCTCGGTGTGGGCCTGCTGCCGGCGTTCGCGCCGGACATCTTCAAGCACTTCCCGGCCTGGCTGCAGACGATCTGCGGCAGCTCGATCACGGTGGCGGCGGTGCTCGCCTTCGTGCTGAACCTGCTGTTCAACCACCTCGGCCGGCGCTCGGAGCCGGACCTGCTCGACGCGCGTTGAGCAGCCGGTCGACGAGCACGGTACCGGTGCCCGGCTCGACCGGGCGCCGGAACAGCACGCGCAGGTAGAGCGGGGCCAGGACGAAGTCGAGCACCTCGTCGACCGACGGCACCGGCTCTCCCCGCGCCGCGGCCTTGTCGAGGGCGGCCTGCAGGTCGTCACCGCGGGCCTGGAGGTACTCGATCGGCTTCTCGTCCGGCCGCAGGGTGGCGACGAGCGCGCGGAGCAGGATCTGGCCGTGCCGGTCGCGCATCGCGCGTTCGACGCCCTCGGCCCAGCCGAGCAGGTCGCCGCGCAGCGAACCGGTGTCCGGGATCGGGGACGTCGAGCGCAGGCGCGTCACCGCCGCGTCGAGCAGCAGCGCGTCGCGGCTGCCCCAGCGGCGGTAGATGCTGGTCGGGTTCACGCCCGCCCGCTCGGCGATCTTCGGGATCGCCGCGTCGATCTCGCCGGCGGCGAGCAGCTCGACGACGGCGTCGTGCACCGCGTCGCGAACACGGGCGCTACGGCCGCCGGGTCGGGTCATGAGTCCATCCTAAAGCAAAGACTCTTGCTTTAGGGGTCGCTCTATGGCTAGCCTTAAGTCAAATCCATTTGCCTTAAGGAGTCTCCATGGCCCGCAAGATGACCAAGGACGAGCGCGAAGCGTTCCTCGCCGAGCCGCAGGTCGGCGTGCTGAGCGTCGCGGCCGAGCCCGGGCGGGCGCCGCTGACCACGCCGATCTGGTACCGCTACGAGCCGGGTGGCGACGTCGTCGTGATGACCTCACCCGGTCTGCGGAAAGCCCGGCTGATCGAGGCGGCCGGCCGGTTCGCGCTGTGCGTCCAGCAGCAGGACGGCGTCTACAAGTACGTCTCGGTCGAGGGCCCGGTCGTGAAGTCGTGGCCGATGACGAAGGCGGAGCGGCACGAGATGGCGGCCCGCTACCTGCCGCCGGGGGTGAGCGAGGCCTACACCGACGCGACCGACGGGGCCCACGGGAGCAACATCGCGATCGTGATGCGCCCGGAGCGCTGGAACACCTCGGACTTCAGCGACCTCTCGGAGCAGCTGGCCTGATCACCAGCAGATGACCAGGAAGCATGTCGTCGGTCGGGGTGGTGTCGGGGTCGGCGTCGGCGGGCGCCCGGCGGGCGACGTCGGGTTCCCGGTCGGCGGCGGTGTCGTCGAGGCGCCACCGGTGGTCGCGGGTGCGGTGCCGGACGGCGTGGCGGTCGGCGTCGCGGTTCCGGTGCCGACGCCGGCGCCGGTGGTTTCGGTGGCCGGGTTGCGGCCCGGCACCTCGGTGACGGTGCCGCGGTGCTCGTTCGACGCCGTGACGACGTCGCCGCCGGTACCGCCACCGATCCCGCCGTCCGGCGGTGAGTCGGTGGCCTGGTCGGCACCGCCCAGCCCGGTGGTGCGCTGCGGGAAGGGGATGACCTGGATCTGGTCGACCGGGGCGGCGTCCTGGCGCTCCTTGCCGCCGAAGGCGACCAGCGCCGCGGCGGCACCGCAGCCCACGATGACGGCGAGCATCACCGCGACCACGCGCCAGCGTGACTGGCCCGGTCCCGGACGGTCGCCCCAGCCCTCGCGCACGAGCAGCTCGGCGACCGATACCTCGTCGTTCACCCCGACTGACCTTCCCGAGGGCCTTTCGGCCGTCATCGTGGCCGTATTCTTACCGTAAAAGCCCCCCGAACGGGTGAAGGTCCGGCAAAAAATCGTCACGTAACGCAAAGTCTGACGGTGAGTGACATCCACAGCGTTTTCTAAGCTGCCGCTCGTGATACTCCCAGCATGACCACCGAAGCTCAGTCCATGCTGCTGAGAGCCGAACGGCCGGTCCCCTCGATCGCCGTTGCGCGCCCCCGCGGCCCGCGGACGTTGCTCCGGTACGTCCCCAACCCGAAGACCACGCCGTTCACCTGCGGCTACCTGATCGTCCTGCTGGCCACGACCCTGCTGCTCGAGTTCGCCGACCCGGCGGTGACGGCCCGGCTGCTCCAGCTGTCCAGCACCGACGCCCACAACCTGTGGCGGCGCCCGCTGACCTCCCTGCTGAGCAGCGCGATCTGGCTGCCCGGCGAAAACTGGCTCGTCTACGCCCTGATCTTCGCGATCGCCGTCGCGCCGTTGGAACGCCGGTTCGGTGCCCGCCGCACGGCGCTGGTGTTCTTCTCCGGCCACATCGTGGCCACCCTCGTCACCGAACTGCCGGTGATGGCCCTGATCAGCGCGCACGTGCTGCCGAACTCGGCCGGGCACTGGCTCGACATCGGCGTCAGCTACGGCTTCTTCACCACCGCCGGCGCGCTGGTGTTCCTGCTGCCCGGCCGCGCGCGCCTGCTGGCGCTGGCCGCGATGGAGGCGTTCATCGCGGCGATCTGGCTGAGCGACGACCCGACGGCCCTCGACTCGGTCGTCACGCTGCTCGGCCACGCGTTCGCCGCGCACTTCGGGCTGCTGGTCTGCGGACCGTGGCTGCGGGAGCGCATCCGCAGGCCGAGCCCGGATTCCGCCGGGTAGGCAGGGGCCGGAGTCGGTGGTGTAATCGACGAGCCACACGCCGACTTCACCGGGGGACGGACGCACATGCAGGCCGACTCGCTCGCCGAACTGGTCGAGCTGAGTCCGGACGCGATCTGCGTCCACGAGCACGGCGTGCTCACCTACGCCAACCGCGCGGCCCTAGAAACCTTCGCCGCGCGTTCCGCCGACGAGGTCGTCGGCCGCCGGTTCACCGACTTCGTCGCCGAGGAGGCGCGAGCCGTCCTGCAGGAGGAGCTCGCCCGGCTGACGAAGCCGGGGCAAGCCGGCGAGCCCGTCGAAGCGCTGATGTCCCGGCTGGACGGCAGCAAGTTCGCCGTCGAGACGGTGCTGGTGCGCCTCGGGGAATCCACGTACCAGGTCGTCATGCGCGACATCACGGCGAAGAAGGCGGCCGCCGACGCCCTCCGCTACCAGGCCGCGCTGGTGTCGCACGTCAGCGACGCACTGATCGCGACCACCGGCGAGGGCGTCGTGACCAGCTGGAACCCGGCCGCCGAGGCGGTCTACGGCTGGACTGCGGCCGAAGCCGTCGGGCGCCGCGCGAGCGAGCTCGTCGGCGCACCGCTCGACCTGCCGGCCATCCGGCGCGGCGGCGGCGTCGCGGAAGCGGTGCACCGGCGGCGGGACGGCGCTCCCCTGGCGGTCCGCGTCTCGGCAGCTGAGATGAACGACGGCTACGTGCTCGTCTGCGCCGACGAAACCGCGCGGCGGCGGGCCGAGCAGAACTACCGCACGGTTGTCGCGTCGCTCGACGAAGGCGTGCTCGTGATGGGTCCCGGCGGGCTCATCGAAGCGGCGAACCCGGCGGCCTGCCGCATCCTCGGCGTCGCCGAAGCCGACCTGATCGGCGTCCCGTGCCACACGCTGACGCTGTTCACCGAAGCCGGGCAGTGGATCCCGCCGGACGAGATGCCGTCGGTGCTGACGCGGCGGACCGGGGTCACGCACAACGGCCTGGTCGTCCGCCTGCGCCGGCCGGACGGCCGCGACGTCTGGGTGTCGCTGACCTCGCGGCTGCTCGACCCGGACGACCCGGCGGCGATGACCGTGGTCACCTCGTTCACCGACATCACCGAGACCCGCGCGATCAGCGCGCAGCTCGCCTACGACGCCACCCACGACCCCCTGACCCGGCTGGCGAACCGGACCCTGGTGCTCGGCAGGCTCGACGCCCGCGAGCGCGGCACGGTCACCGTGCTGTTCCTCGACCTGGACAAGTTCAAGGTCATCAACGACTCGCTCGGGCACTCGGTCGGTGACCAGGTGCTGCGGATCGTCGGCGAACGCCTGCGCCGCAGCTCGGGTCGCGAAGACCTGGTCGGCCGGCTGGGCGGCGACGAGTTCGTCGTCGTCACCGCCGAGGTCACCGACGCGGGCGAGGTCCGCGCGCTGGCCGAACACCTGCGGGCCACGCTGGCCGAGCCGATCGGCGTCCTCGGCAGGCAGCTGCACCTCGACGCGAGCATCGGTGTCGTGCTCGTCGGCCGCGACGACCGCCGCAGTGCCGAGGACCTGCTGCGCGACGCGGATGTCGCGATGTACCAGGCGAAAGCGCTCGGCCGCGGGCGGCACCACTTCTTCGACGTCGGCCTGCGCGAGCGGATGCAGCGGCGGCTGCGGATGGAGCAGGACCTGCGCTACGCGGTCCACGACGGCCAGCTCTGGCCCGCGTACCAGCCGGTCGTCGACCTGCGGACCGGCAAGATGGTCGCGGTGGAAGCGCTGCTGCGGTGGACGCACCCCCGCCACGGCGCGATTTCGCCGTCGGAATTCATCCCGCTCGCCGAAGAGAGCGACCTGATCAACGTCATCGGCAAGGAGATGCTGCGCGCGACGACCCGCGAGCTCGCCGCGCGGCGGGTCGGCCAGGGCCTGGACCTGACGCTGAAGGTCAACCTCTCCGCCCGCCAGCTCGACGACCCGCACCTGGTGCCCGCGGTCCAGGACGCGCTGGCGGCCACCGGGCTGCCGGCCGGCGCGCTGTGCCTGGAAGTCACCGAAAGCGCGTTGATGCGCGATCAGGAAGCGGCCGCGGAAGTGCTGGCGTCCCTGCGTTCCCTGGGCGTGCTGCTGGCCATCGACGACTTCGGCACTGGTTATTCGTCGCTCGCGCAACTGCGTCGGCTGACTCTGGACACGCTCAAGATCGACCGCTCGTTCATCACCGGGATCGCCGAGTCGCGGGACGCGGAGGCGATCGTCACGAGCATCATCGCGATGGCCCACGCGGTGGACCTGACGGTGATCGCCGAGGGCGTCGAGTCGACGGAGCAGCTGGAGCTGCTCCGCGCGCTCGGCTGCGACCAGGCGCAGGGCTACCACCTCGGCCGCCCGGTCCCGGCGGCCGAGCTGTTCGGTCAGTAGACGTTCTTCAGCCGCTCCAGCTCGTCCGCCGTCAGCTCGATGCCGAGTTCCTTGAGCGTGGCGTCGAGTTCGTCGGGCGCGACGGTGGTGGTTTCGCTGCTGCCGTCGGGTTTTTCGACGGTGAGTTCCCGGCCGAGGAGCTTGCGGCTGACGCCCGGCTCGATCGTCATGATCACCAGGCGCCCGGTGAACGGCGACTTCGGGTGGGTCGACGTGTAGTGGTGGTAGACCTCGTAGTCGATGGGGTGCATCTCGTTGAGGCGGAGTTCGAGGATGTCCTCGTCGCCCTTCTGCAGCGTCCACCAGCCGTCGTTTTCGGTGACGCGGTGCGGCCACCCGGCTTGGTCGACCTCGTGGCCGTCGACGAGCGGCATGGGATCGAGGATCCCGGCGCCGAACCCGACGTCGGCGAGGAACTGCTTGCCGTCGACGTCGACGACGAGCGTCATGTGCGTGTAGGGCCCGGGCCGCCGCGGCTGCACGCGCGCGGAAAGCCGGTGCACGGTGTAGCCGAGCCGCTCGAGGACGGCGGCGAAGAGGCCGCTCTGCTCGTAGCAGTAGCCGCCCCGCCGCCGTCCGACGAGCTTCGCGCTCACGACGTCGAGCGAAATCCCTTGGTGCTGCCCGAGAACGACGTCGACGTTCTCGAACGGGACGGCCCCGACGTGCGCCCGCATGAGTTCGGTGAGCGCGGCTTCGGACGGCGTCCGCCGCGGTTGCCCGACGCGCGTGAGGTAGGCGTCGAGATCGACGGCGCCGATGCCCCATTCCCCTTCAGTGGTCATGGGTTCATGGTGAACCCTCGACCGCACTGGAGGTCAACTTTCGTGGACGACCGGCCGCACCTCGACGGCGGTGTACTGGGCATCCGGGATCTTCGCCGCCAGCTCGACGGCCCGCGCTTCGCTCTCCACGTCGACGACGTAGTAGCCGCAGAGAAAGGCGTCGGACTCGACGAAGCCACCGGTTTTGGTGTGCGCCACGCCGTCTTTGACCTGGACGGTCTTGGTCTCACCGGGTTCGGCGAGCGCCTTGGTCTCGACCATTTCCCCGGACTCGGTGATGAGCTGGATGAAGGCCCCGTGCCCTTCGTAGACGGCGTTCTTCTGGTCGTCGCCGAGGGTGCTCCAGAGGGCGGGGTTCATGTGGAGGGTAAGGAGGTAACGCATGTCCGGCTCCCCGTGTCGGGCGGCGGCCCCTGGTGGGCTGCCTTCGCCGGTGGGTCGAGGCTGTCGCCGCGGTCCGGACACGGGCTTCAGCGGTTCACTCGTTCGGCCCAACCGACTCGCCGCTTCCCTCAGCTGCGGCTGACGACGAGGTACCGCTCGTCCTCGATCTCGGCGCCCCACAGCGCCGGATCGGTCAGCTGCCGCACGGCCGCTTCCTCCCGGTGCGCGCACACCAGCTCCCGGCACTCGGCCGCGGTGAGCCCGGCGCCGGTGGACCACCGGCCTTCGACGAGGAGCAGCAGGCCACCCGGTTTCAGCAGCCGCACCCAGCGCCCGACAGCGGCGGCCGGGTCCGCCATGGCCCACAGCACGTGCCGCACCAGGACGACGTCGCAGGAGTGGTCCACACAGGGCGGATCGGCCGCATCACCCTGCCGCAGCTCGACCCGGACGCCCGCGGTCTTCGCTCTGGCTTCGTCGAGCATCCGCTCGGAGAGGTCCACGCCACAGACGTCGTGCCCGGCCTCGGCGAGGAGCAGGGTGAGACTGCCGGTCCCACACCCGAGATCGGCAACAACGGCGGGCGCCGGCGGCAGCAGCGGAAGGAGCAGCCCCGCCCAGGCGGCGCGGACCACGGGATCCCGCAGGCCGTGGTCGGGCTGTTCGTCGAAGGTGGCCGCTTCGGCGTCCCAGACGTTCTGCGCCATGGGGCCATGATGCCCGGCGGCACCGACATTTCCGCTGGACCAACGCCGGGGCGAGACGGGCCAACGACAAAACAGCCCCCGCCAAGTTCGGTGGGGGCTGTTTTTGGCTGATCAGAACGGTGGCCAGGGCCGGGGTCGAACCGGCGCCGGCGCGGAGCCAGCCAACGCCGTCGACGTGGATGCTTGCGGCCAGCTCGCCGATCACCCCGCAGGGGCGGTGGAGGCCGCCGACCTGCGTTCGCCACATCTAGCGGGACCGGCATGCAGTCAGCGCCTCTGCCACGTCCGCAGACAGCAAGCAGATGAAGGTGAAGTCCGCATATTTTGATCTCACGGCCCAGTGCGCACGAAAAAATCGTAGGTAAGCCCAGACGGAAGTGCAGATAACGCACGCGAACACACCCGTGCATTAAATTACAACCAATGGACTATTGGGCGGTGTGATCTTTTGGCGTACCGTCGATCCACAGGGAGGGGGATCTGATCCGTTGGCGACACCAAACGCCATCTCACTTTGCCAATCAGTGGGTCGCTCGCGTTCGAGAACAACGAGCACACTTTACCATCGACCTTAAATCCGAACATTTTCGTTGGTGAACACTGGAGGTGTTATCAGAATGTCACGGCCATCCGGCCTTCTACTTAAGGGACTCGCAGTAGCGGCCAGCTGCGTCATGGGACTCACTTTGTTCGCCGATGCTTCCTTCGCTTCGAATCGTGGGGGCAGCGGCAGTGCGCAGCCACACCTGGTCAAGAGAACAGCGGAGTCGCACATCAGACCCAGCATTATCGAGCAGCTGAACAAGACCCAAGTCTCGAACGGACACAAGACGGCATCCCTGGCCGACATCAACCCGTCGTGCTCCGGGCAGTGGATTGACCTCGATCTGCAAGTCGAGTGGTACTACCACGACGAAACACTTCTCACAGAAGCGTCAGACGCGGACTGGCACGGGTACGTGCAGTGCTATGACGTATCCTATGTCAGCACGAGTTCCGACCTCCTCTTCCGGAACGTTAGTGTCCAAAATGGAACAGAGGGCATTTGCGGCACCCCGGATGGAATCGGCACACAATGCGGATACTCGCCTACATTTAATACATACTACTGCGCAGGTATCGGAAACTGCAACGGCTCATATATTGTACGACTGGGTGCAACGATCAACCTGCCGCCGGGATGGAACTGGAACACGGTGCCAGATTTCTGTAGCACCGTTTCAGTTCGGTCCATGATCTGCGCGATCGACACTGCTCCGGTGGTTATCGTGCCATACATCAACTAGGCTGTTCAGCTCGCACTGGACGTCGAGATACGTGGGGCTGGCGTTTCTGCCCAGCCCCACATATCTAGAGGCCAGGTTCAGGGTCGTCGCTGCGAACCGGAGGCACCGGACGTCGGGGCTCACGTATTCCTGCACTGCCCGGCCCATGATCAAACCACACGGTCACGGTCCCACCGGCCGGTAACCATTCACCCGCCGAAGGCGCCTGACCGGCAATTCGCCCGCCGAGCCACCCACCGGTTTCGTCGGCTTGAGCTCCGGGCCCCGTCAATCCCAGATTGTCCATCGCAACTAGTCGACGCGCTTCCCACGGGTACATCCCCACGATGTCTGGCACGCGAACCTCAGGCTCGACAGCTCCGCCCCGCCGCAGCCCGACTCGTCGTCCCCGGGACCCCATACGCCCATGATAACCCCGACGCGGTCGAAGGTTGCCAGATTCACGCAGGGTGGAATCCATCCGTTTCACCTCGGCCGCAGGGCCCTGACCTGCACGTCCGCAGGCACTCATGAACCCGGGGCTTGATACGCACATGCCAGTTGCCCGACCGGGGCAAGACCGGGGACACCCTCTGGGTCATCCCGCTGCGGGAGAGCACGCCGGAGGGCATCGTCCGGCAGCTCGAAGGCCGCGTCGGCGGCTGCTCCGCCCCGTGAGCAACCACCGGCTCCCGCGCAGCTGGCACCCCGGCGCCTGCGGCACGGCGTTACGTCGTGCCGCAGGCGCCACTGGAGGAGATCCGAGCTGTCGACGTCCGGGGTTAGTAGCCCTGGCGCCACAGCCATCCCGAAACCCTTTCGATCTCCGCGTCGCCAGGAAAGTGGAACTCGCCGAAGTCCGTGGCAGCGTCCATCGTCAGCTCGACGAAGCTGCGTTCGCCTTGTTCTCTTCGCGGCCGGAGATCTTGGCCATAAGCTCCGCGCACTCGGCCCGAGCATCTCCTCCCCTTGTCCGTCTCATACACGAACTTCTTGACCTCGTCCCACAGCGACAGCCGGCCAGGTCTTCGAGTGCGGCGCGAAGTACCACAAGATAAAGTCCTGTCCCGAGGACTCAAACTGCACCACCGGAAGCCGTACCCGCCGGACTGCGTGAGCCACGCCCGATGGTGCCCGCAGCGGCACGGCGGCGGCCTGGTCGAGGTCGACGTGAAGTTGTCGGCCGGCCGCCGGGGCATCGTGCCGCCGGACCGGCTCTACGACCTGCTGATGACGCACGAGGAGCGGCAGGGCAAGGAGCGGGAGCACGCCGGGTCCGAGTGGCACGGGGGCGAGTGGATGTTCACCCAGCCGAACGGGAAGCCGCTCGGCCCGCGCCGGGACCTGGACGAGCGGAAGGCGAGTTCATGGGCTGGTCGGACAGCACCATGGCGAAGCGGTACCAGCACATGACCGGCGGTCTCCGCGGGGACATCGCGGACCAGCTGAACGAGTTCCTGTGGAAGCCCGAACGCAAGGCCAAGGGCAAGCGCCGGAAGGGGCGCAAGAAGGGCGATTGAGACGGAGACTGAGACGGAGCGCAAACGAAACAGCCCCCGCCGGGTTCGGTGGGGGCTGTTTGGGCTGATCAGAACGGTGGCCAGGGCCGGGGTCGAACCGGCGACCTTCCGCTTTTCAGGCGGACGCTCGTACCAACTGAGCTACCTGGCCGGGAACGCCGGCAAGGAGCCGAACGATCTTGCGACCCTGACGGGACTCGAACCCGCGACCTTCGCCGTGACAGGGCGACGCGCTAACCAACTGCGCCACAGGGCCTTGCGCTACTACATTTACTACAGTACTGCGTACTCCCAACGGGATTCGAACCCGCGTTGCCGCCTTGAAAGGGCGGAGTCCTAGGCCGCTGAACGATGGGAGCCCGGTCGGTTTCGGGTGACCGACCGACCGCGCTCTCAGGTTCCCCTGGGAGCGATTACAAGCATAGGGCACGCCGCCACCCCTTTGCACAGGGGGTTCCTTAAGCCTCCAGCGAGGCTCAGACCTGCGCAAACTCCGCCAGTTCCGCCAGGCGGCGAGCGAGCTCGGCCTGCTCGGGCTCGGACAGCGCCGACGCCAGCAGCTCGCCGATCCGGTCGTCGGTCAGGGCCTCGGCCCGGCGCCAGCGGTCGCGCAGGTCCGGCTTGCGCTCCGCCGAAGCGACCAGCTCGTCAGCCGCGTCCTCGGGCCACGCCGTGCGCAGCAGGCGCTCGCGACCGCCCTCGGGATCCGCGATCACCGCTTCCGGGACCGACAGGCCCCACGCGCGCAGGGCCGCGAAGTGAAGACCCCCACGCAGCTCGCGGAAGACCATCAGCGCGAAGCCGAGACGCTCGACGTCACCCTCGGGACGCTCGGCGTTCTTCCACCCCGCGAAGAGCGCCAGCCCGCTTGCGTCCGCGGCGTCGACGACGCGGAACACGAGCTCCGCCAAGCGGCCGGGCTCCGGTACGGCCGAAAGGCTGACGCGTGACCACCGAGCCGATGACTCCGCGTAGGCGCGAACCGCGGCAGGCGCGTCGAGGGCCGCCGTCGCCGGCGGCAGGACGAACTCGAACAGCCAGTGCGGGAAGATGCCGAACAGCTCCGCGGCCACCTTCGGCGGGACGTCGCCGAGCACCGCCGACCGTCCGCGGACGTACAGCGAACGCGGCGGCAGGCCCACCTCCGCCTCGACCGCGGCCAGCTCCGGCGACGTCATGAACTTCCCGCCCAGCACCTGCACCACCGGCCGGATCCGGTTTGCCAGCCCCGCCACACCCTCGGTCGTCGTCATGTCCACCCCTTTCGACCCAGCAACCGTAACACTGTTACGAAACGGGCGTCAAACAGCGGCCCACAACTGGGCAATCACTTGCCGGAAAGCAGCACAACCAGCGGAGATATCACCGGACGGGCCCAGCAGAACACACCGGACCCACCCGCCACCACACCCTCAACGCTGAACCGGCGCCTGCCCGTCCTCATCCAGGTTCAAGCCCAGCATCTCCAGCAACTGAACACAGTCCTCGACCCCCAGCGCACCGTGCGCCACCGCCAGCCGAGCCCGCCGGACCTGATCATCCGACACCCGCTGCGCATCCGCCGCCCCACTCCGCTGCGCCGGCAACGCCCCGGCAAACGGCGCACTCCCCCCATCGGCACCTTCGTACCGAAGGAGGAACTGCCGCACTTCAACAGACCCGCTCATAGCCCCTCCACACGGCTCACAACAACTTGGCCGCGAGGCTAACCAGCGCCGGCCACCACACACAGCCCCCCGGAGAGTGAACCTGAGGCCACACTCCGCTCAACGCAGCGCAATCGGCAACCTCGAAGAAGAACCCCACCCGAACGAACGTCACCCCCGCAGCAAAGTGACACCACACGGGGAAATTTCCCGCTCTCCACTCGCCCAACCACCCAACTCGTGCAACAATCGAAGTGCTGACACACCCCCGGTCAGCGCCTGTGGAGATCCCCTCCGACCCCCGCGTTCCTCCCCCTGGCGCGGGGGTCCTCCATTTCCTGGCCCGCTTCGGGCTTCGCCCTTCGCCTGGGCCAACATTTCGGTGCGCTGACCCGGGGGGCCGAGCCCCCCGGACCCCCCACGGTGCCTCGCGCTCCGCTTCCAGCGTGGTCCGTTGTGCGCCTCGGGCGCTGGGCGCCCTGGCGATCTGCCGCCGTTTGTGCGGAAAGGTTGGGGACTGTGCGTGATCGACTCGCTGGGTTAGGTGGGGGTTGCTTTGTGTTGTTGGGTATTGGTCTGAATGGGTGGGGATTGGGCTGAATGGGGAATACTGGGGGCGTGTTGTAGCTCACAGTGGTTTGTGTGGCGAGATGCAAACGTTATCGTGGCGTTGTGCCTCTTCCCTCCCTTGGCCGCTTGAGCAGCCGCACGAACCTGAAAGCCGCCGCGTCTTCCGGGCGTCATCGTGGTGCCGCGAAGCCTGCGGACGACGGTGCCGTCGAGGACACCGAGCTCACCTCGTACCTCGCCGCGCTCGCTCCGGAGAACGATCTGGAGAGCACCGGGTCCGGCAAGCGGTTCGGTGAAGCTCAGGTCATCCAGCTGCGCATGAGCCTCGTGGCCAACCAGCAGCTCAAGGACATCGCCGCCGAGCGGGAGATCTCGCCGCAGGCGCTCGCCCAGGAATGGATCCTCGAGCGGCTCAACTGGGAGGGGCAGGCCTCTTCCCTGCAGGACCAGCGGCAGCAGGCCGGTGCCGTCGAGGTCAGCGACCTCACCGACGAGTTCCACTTCCCCGCCGACGCCTTCGACGCGCCGGCCGTCGCCCGGCACTGAGCCGGCGCACCACGCAGACCTCATGAGAAAGGGCCCCCGGCACAACTGCCGGGGGCCCTTCACTCAGGCCTTAAGACGCGCAAAGGGCCTGTGAGGCTTGTTCAGCCTCAGTTTCAGATCGCGCGGACCTTCTGGGCCTGCGGACCCTTCTGGCCCTGGCCGACCTCGAACTCCACTCGCTGGTTCTCCTCGAGGGTGCGGAAGCCGCGGCCCTCGATCTCCGAGTAGTGAACGAACACGTCGCCTTCGCCGCCGTCCTGCGCGATGAAGCCGAAGCCCTTCTCCGCGTTGAACCACTTCACAGTGCCTTGCGCCACCGCTGTACTCCTCGTTACACAGATCCGCTTCGAATGCCACCGAAGCGGCACCCCGACCGTCCCGGGCGGTTCCAACGAGACGAGTCAAGAGCGGGTCGGCTCCATGGCTCGCGTCAGAAGTTCCGCGAGTGTGAAGCCACGAACACGCAAAACGACGGCCTGAGAGCAGACTACCGGGATCTGGCCAAAGTTGAACCCCGTGATCGAGGCGAAAACCGGCTGTGCGCACCAAGGTCACCGGAACGTCGTAGGGCTCCCGCCCCGTTCTGTCGGACCCACCGGCTAGTCTGGCGCCGCACTGCGACACCGTGATCACCGGATACGGCTCGGAGTCGGCCGTGCCCCCTCAGTGAAAGCTTCTGCCGACCAATGTGACGCTCGTCACATCAATGTTGCTCAACGTACACGGTCCGCGGGGCGTCTCGAAGAGGGGAAGCACCAAAGGGGCAAAAAGGGGATGGGTGTGACGGTGAGGAATTCCACGCGGCGCCGCGGCGCTGCCGTGGCCTTGGGCTTGGTCGCCGTGCTGACGCTGGGGGCGTGCAGCAGCGAACCGACGGTCTCGGCGAGCGGGACGTCGGGCGGGGGCCCGACGAGCTCGCCGGCACCCACCGCGCAGCCCGCAAAGCTGACGGTGACGCCGGCGGGCGGCGCCCAGGACGTCGCGCCCGGCGAACCGGTCGTCGTCCAGGTCGCCGACGGCACGATCACGTCGGTCACGCTGACCAACCCGGACGGCAAGCAGGTCCAGGGGCAGGCGTCGGCGGACAAGAAGAGCTGGACCACCACCGAACAGCTCGGCTACAGCAAGACCTACACCTGGTCCGGCCAGGCACAGGGCGCCGACGGCAAGAACGTGCCCATCGCCGGCGCGTTCACCACGGTCAAGCCGAAGCGCCAGCTGGCGGCCAGCCTGAACGTCGGTGACGGCCAGACGTACGGCATCGCGATGCCGATCGCCCTGACCTTCCCCAGCCGCGTCACCGACAAGGCCTCCGTCGAGAAGGCGCTGTCGGTCGAGACCACGCCGAAGACCGAGGGCTCGTGGGGCTGGATGGAAGGCGACACCTCGGTGCACTGGCGGCCGAAGGAGTACTTCAAGCCCGGCACGCAGGTGAAGGTCAACGCCAAGATCTACGGCGTCAAGATCGGTGACGGCGTGTACGGCAAGCAGGACGTCTCGGCCAGCTTCGCCATCGGGCGCTCGCAGATCGTCAAGGGCAACACCACGCAGCACACCATGCAGGTGATCCGCGACGGCCAGCAGATCGCCGACTACCCGGTGAGCTACGGCCTCGACTCCGACCCCGGCCGCGTCACCCACAGCGGCGTGCACGTCGTCATGGGCAAGCAGGCCACGTACGCGATGAGCAACCCGAAGTACCACTACGAGAACGTCGTGGTGCCGTGGGCGGTCCGGATCTCCAACAACGGCGAGTTCATCCACGGCCTGGCCGCGTCGGTCTGGGCGCAGGGCAAGAAGAACGTCTCGCACGGCTGCCTGAACCTGTCGCCCGCGCGCGCCAAGGAGTACTACGACGGCGTGCTCCCCGGCGACCCGGTCGAGATCACCGGCAGCACGCAGACGCTGACCGCGAAGGACGGCGACTACAGCGACTGGACCTACGACTGGGCGAGCTGGCAGAAGCTGTCGGCGCTGGCCCGCTGAACCACCGAGGAGGACCGGGCGGCCGGGAAGTCCACTGCGGGCTTCCCGGCCGTTCGTGTTTTCCGCCGAAACCCGCGAAATCCGATGCAACCCCGGTGATCACCCGCCGCATGACTAAGGGCAGAGGCGCAGCGATCCCCTGCCGCGCCACGAGAATGAGGAGCTGTCTTGCGTATCCGCATCGCCCTGACCCTCGGCGCGCTCGTGCTCGCCGGTGGCGCCCTGACCGGTGGCATCGCGCTGGCTTCGGAGGCGCAGGCGCCGGTCGCCCCGACCACGACCCAGGCGACCCGGCCGGGCGAGCCGACCGTGGCGCCGGCTCCGACCAGCAGCCGTCCCCGCCCCCAGGCGCCGAGCGCCGTTCCCGTGCCGCGCGAGACGACGCGCCCCGCCCGCACGGGCCCGGCTCCGCGCGTCCCCCGCGCCGTCCCGGCCGGGCCGACCGGTGACCTGCACCTGCCGGCCGTGTGGGAGACCCGGTAACCAGGTGATCTCCCGCTCCCGTCCGTCGACCGGGCCGGGCTCGCCGTGGGACGGCGAGTTCGCCCGGTACTTCGGCGAGCGCGCGCACAGCCTGCGATCGACCGCCTTCCTGCTCTGCGGGGACTGGCACCAGGCCGAAGACCTCACGCAGGCCGCGCTGCTCAAGATCTACCTCGCCTGGCCGAGGCTGTCGCGGCACGACGCGCTGGACGCCTACGCGCGCAAGGTCGTCCTGCGCACGTTCCTCGCCGAGCACCGGCGCAGCAGGTGGAAACGGGAGCGGCTCACCGACACCCCGCCGGAGCTGCCGGCGGAACCCGCGAGCGACCAGGACATGCTGGTCCGGCAGGCACTGGCCGTCCTGGCCCCCAAGCAGCGCGCCGTGCTGGTGCTGCGGTACTTCGAAGACCTGAGCGTCGAAGAGACGGCTCAGGCGCTCGGCTGCAGCACCGGCACGGTGAAGAGCCAGGCCTCCCGCGGCCTGGCCACGCTGCGAAAGCGGCTCGGCCCGCACTACGGTGCGCTGACCTTCAGCGCACCCACGGAGGGGAGGTGACGAACATGGACCACGAAGACGACGTCCGCGCGATCCTGACCGGCGCGGCCGGCGGCCCGCAGCCGCAGATGCGCCTCGAAGCCGCCGACGTGATCGAGCGCGGCGGCCGGGTCCGGCGACGACGCAAGCGTTTCGCCGTCGCGGGCACTTCGACCGCGACGGCGGTCGTCCTCGCGGTGGCCGGTTTTCTGGCCGGCCACCGCGCCGGGCCGCCGGAGCCGGTGCAGCCCGCCGGCCCCGGCCTGTCCACGATCGGCACCACTTCTCCGGCTACTCCGTCGTTGTCGCCGACCGATGTCCCGGCGACGTCGATCCCGCCGCCGACGGCCGAGCCGGGCCAGACCCGGCCACGCAGCCCGCGGACGTCGACCCCGCAGGTGCCGTCCGCAGGCCCGCGGGCCACGTCCCGCCCGACGCCGATGACCTCCCCGTCCACCGCGGTTCCCGTCGAAACCCGGCCGGAAGCGCCGTCGGTGACTACGACGACGCGCTAGCCGGTGGCGCGGATCCGACCCGTGGTGCGCGGGTGCCCCGCCCGGTGATCCGGACGGGGCACCCGCATTTCCCGGCGTCCGCTCAGCGTTGAGCGGACGCGGAGGCCAGCTTTCCGGTGTTGTCTTCGGTGTCGATCTGGTCCATCGGCACCTGCGACGTCTCCGGGATCTTGATGATCGGAATGATGGCGATCAGCGCCGCCGCCATCAGGTAGTACGCCGGCCAGTCCTCGTTGCCGGTGCTCTTGATCAGCGCCGTCACGATGACCCCGGCGGTGCCGCCGAACAGCGACGTCGAGATGTTGTAGCCGATCGCGAACGAGCCGTAGCGCACCCGGGTGGGGAACATCGCCGGGAACGTCGAGCCGATCACCGCGAGGATCAAGACCAGCAGGATCGCCACGATGAGGAACCCGACGAACAGCCACAGGATGCTGCCGGACTGCATCAGCTTGAGGCTGGGCCAGCTCAGCACCAGGAACCCGATGGCCGCGGTGAGCAGCAGCGGCTTGCGGCCGATCCGGTCGGACAGCGCGCCGAGCGGGATGATGATCGCCATCTGGATGACCTCGACCGCGATGATGATCAGCGTCGCCGTGTTGTCGTTGATCTTCAGCGTGTCCGTGAAGTACGTCGGCATCGTGGTCAGCAGCAGGTAGTCCGCGACGTTCAGCAGCAGCACGATGCCGATCAGGTTGAGGATCATCCGCCAGTTCCGGACGAAGATCTCCTTCAGCGGCGCCTTCGTCGGTGCCTCGCCCGCGGCCTCCATCCGGCGGAACTCGGGGGTGTCCTCGAGCTTGTTCCGCAGGTAGAGCCCGATCAGGCCGAGCGGCAGCGCGACGAAGAACGGGATCCGCCAGCCCCAGGCATTGACCTGGTCGGACGACAGGGACAGCGTCACCGACAGCACGACCAGGTTGCCGAGCACGTAGCCGGCCAGCGTGCCGAGCTCGAGGAAGCTGCCGAAGAAGCCACGGCGCTTCGTCGGGGAGTACTCGGCGATGAACGTCGCCGCGCCGCCGTACTCGCCGCCGGTGGAGAAGCCCTGGATGATCCGCAGCAGCAGGATCGCGATCGGCGCGGCGATGCCCATGCTGTAGCTGCCGGCGTACGTCGGCAGGACGCCGACCAGGAACGTGCAGCCGGACATCAGCAGGATCGTGATGGCCAGGACGCGCTTGCGGCCGAGCTTGTCGCCGAGCGGGCCGAAGAACGCCCCGCCGAACGGCCGCACGATGAACCCGACCGCGAGCAGCGCCAGCGACTTCAGCACGGCGTTCCCCTCACCGGGGAAGAACTGCGTGCCGATGCTCACCGCGATCGCGCCCGAGGTGAAGACGCCGTAGTCGTACCACTCGGTGGCGTTGCCCATCGCCGACGCCCACACGGCGCGCTTGACGGTTCTCTCGTCCACTGACGGTTTGCCCGTCGTTGCTGCTGGTTCGCTCATGCCGGCGACGACTCCTCCCGTGCAGTGCCCACTGGGCCGTTCGAGCTCATCGGCCCAGTCTCGACCGGGTCCCCGGCGTCGGCAGCCTGAGCCGGAGAATGTCTACGGTGGGGAACTTTCCGGCTACTGAGAGATGTGGGTGCCGTGCCGACGTCCCGGGTCGCGCGCGGCGGCCGGCTACCCGCCGGTTAACGTCAGCGCATGAGTCGTGTTTCTCAACCCTGGCCGCCGGTGGCGGTGGAGCCCGCCGTCCCGCACCCCAAGGCGCCGGAGCCGGGCACCGAACTCGGTGTGCACTTCGCGGAGTGCTTCGGGTGCGGCGATGAGGCCGACGCCGGGCTGCACCTGCGCTCGACCGTCGGCGAGGGCCAGGTCGTGCACTCGCGGTTCACCGTCACCGCCGCCCACCAGGGCGCGCCCGGGCTCGCCCACGGCGGCCTGCTGGCCTGCGCGTTCGACGAGGCGCTCGGCTCGACGGTCGGCAACCTGATGCGCCGCCCGGCGGTGACCGGCAAGCTCGAGACGGACTTCCGGCGGCCCGTCCCGGTCGGGTCGACGCTGTTCATCGAGGCGCGGCTGGACGGCATCGCGGGCCGCAAGATCTACGTCAGCGCGGACGGCCGCCTCGACGCCGAGGACGGCCCGATCGCGGTCAGCGCGCGGGCGCTGTTCGTCGTCGTCGGCTTCGAGCACTTCAACACCCACGGCGACCCGCAGGCGCTGGAGAAGCTGGCCGCGCAGCACGAGAAGAACCAGCGTGCGCGCAGCGAACGCGACTGGGAGATCAACCCCTGATCAGGTGAGCGTCCGGGGCCGGATCGCGTTGGCCCGGTCCACCAGCTCGATGCGCTGCTCGAGCGTGCCCGCCAGCCGGGCCAGCGCCCGGTAGCACCGCTCGAGGCCGAACCGCAGCTCGCGTTCCTCGAGCCGGCACCCCAGGACCCGCGCGCCCGGCGTCGGTTTGCCCTGCTTGAGCCATTCGTGCGCGGCTTCGAGCACGCCGGCGGACAGGCGCGTCTGGCGTTCGACGTCCAGCCGGAGCCGCTCGAGCCGCGCGGACGCGTCGAGCAGGTCGTGCTCGGTGACCGGGGTCTCGCGGCCCTTGGCCTTGGTCGCCGTCGTCTTGATCTTGATCGCCGCGACCTGCGCGTCGACGTAGTGGGTCGAGGACGGCGGCACGGTCTCCAGCACCTCGACCGCGCTCGCCCGCGCGCCCTGCGCCAGGTACACGCGGGCGAGGCCGAAGGCGGCGCTGACGTAGGTGCGGTCGGTGCGCCAGACCAGCTCGTAGAACCGCGCGGCCGCGAAGTAGTCGCCGACGCCTTCGGCGCTGATGCCGAGCGCGAGCTTCGGGGCGACTTCACCCGGCAGGTCGTCGTACACCGCTTCGAACGCGACGTGCGCAACCCGCGAACGGCCACCCGCGAGTTCGATCAGGCCGCGGTACCAGTCGATCCGCCAGTCGTGCGGGAAGCCGTTCTTGATGGCCAGGTACTGCGCCGCCTGCAGCTGCCGCTGCGCCTCCGCGAACTCGCCCAGTTCGACCCGGGCGCGCACGATCCGCAGCCGCACCTCGATCGACTCCCGCGGCGCGCCGGCCAGCGCTTCGATCGCGGCCCGCGGGTCGAGCGCGGTCGTGGTGGCGAGCACGCCCGCCGCCGGGTCGTCCGTGTCCACCTGCGGGATCGGCAGCCCGGCGACGACCTCGGCCGCACCGGGCAGCGGCACGCTGGCGCCGGCTTCGGGCACCACCAGCTGCACGCCGAACGTGCGGCTCTCCGGGCCGAACACCGTGGACACGCCGGGCCGCGGCTTGCCGGTGCCGAGCGCCATGATCTCGCGCAGCACCCCGGTGAGCTGGTCGGCCATCTCCTCGGCGGAGAGGAACCGCCGGTCCGGGTCCGTGTGCGTCGCCCGCCGCAGGAACCGGTAGTACGAACCGAACAGCGTGAACAGCGGGACGACGTCCGGGCCGGGCAGGGTCGTCTTGTACTTGGTGGTGTAGCCGGTGAACTCGAAGCTCAGCACGGCGAGCGTGCGCCCGACGGTGAACAGGTCCGAAGCCACCGAGGCGCCCTGCGTCGGCAGTTCCGGCGCGCTGTAGCCGGTGGTGAAGAACAGCGGGCTCTCGTAGTCGTCGGTGCGGCGGACCGCGCCGAGGTCGATCAGCTTCAGCTGCTCGTTGGTCTGGATGACGTTGTCGGGCTTGAGGTCGCAGTAGAGCAGGCCCTGGCTGTGCAGGTAGCCCAGCGCGGGCAGGATCTCCAGCCCGTACGCGATGACCTGGCCGATCGGCAGCGGCTCCGGACGGCGGCTTTCCCGGTGGTGCGCCAGCGCGAGCTGCCGCAGCGACTGGCCACCGACGTACTCCATGACGATGTAGCCGGTGGTCGTGCCGCTGTGGGCGTCCGGGTGCTGCACGAAGTTGTGGATCTTGACGATGTTGGGGTGTTCGACCTCGGCGAGGAACCGCTGCTCGTTGGCCGCGGCCGCCATCGCCGTCGCGTCACCGGTGTCGATCAGTCCTTTGAGGACTACCCAACGGTCGCTGACGTTGTGGTCCTGCGCCAGGTAGATCCAGCCCAGGCCGCCGTAGGCGATCGCGCCGAGGACCTCGTACTGGCCGCCGACGAGCTCGTTCGGCTGCAGCTTCGGGACGAACGAGAACGGCGCGCCGCAGTTCTCGCACTTGCCTTCCGGCGAACCGGGTTGCCCGTCCTTGCCGCGGCCGACCTTCGCGTTGCAGCTGCCGCAGAACCGCTTTTCCTCCGACACCACCGGGTTCGTCAGCACCGCCGACGCGGGATCGCGCGCCGGCACCGGCGGGACCTCGACCAGCCCAGCCCCGAGCCGGCCGCGGCGCGACCGGGACGTCCGCGACGACGTCCGGCGCGAAGTGCCGGGGAACGAACCGGATACCGAGCCGGATCCGCTGCCGGTCCCCGTCCCGGTGCCGGTTCCCGTGTGCCGTCCTTCGCTGGTGCGCTCGGGCAGCACGCTTTCGGTGCCGGGGTCCGGCAACGGCGCCCCCGGTCCGGTTTCCGGCCGCGGCGCCGGCGGCATGATGCTCTGCGTCTCCGGCGCCGGCGCGGCGAGCACGCTCGTCGGCTGCGGCGCCTCCGGGTCCGGGCGGACGGCCTGCGTCGGCTCGACCGGCGGCGTGACGGGGTTCATGCTGCCCGGCGGGCGCGTCGGGTCTTCCGCGCCGGGGATCGGCCCGCGCGCGGGGGCCGGCTGGCCGCGCGGCGGCGTCGGCGGACGGCGCACGGGCGCGTGGAAGACGGTCTCTTCGCCGCCGGACGGCTCGCCGTCGTCGAGGCGGCCGGAGATCGACGGCTCCGGCGTCTCCCACCGCACCGGTGGCGGCGGCTGCCAGCTCGGCTGCGCCACCTGCTGCTGGTCGTCCGGCGCGGCGTGCCGAGGACGGCGCGGCTCCTCCGACACTGCTACCTCCCGGATCCCCTGCGACGTGCGGAGATCGATTCTAGTCGCGCTGCGTCCACTGGTACTGCGACGTTCACTGGTACTGCGCCGCCGGCGGCGAAGCCGGTCCGAGGCGGGCTTCCACCCAGCGGCGGTAGCTGTCCTGCCACACGCCGTTGCCGCGGATCTGGTCGAGCACCGCGTTGACGTAGCGGACCAGGTCCGGGCGGTCCTTCGGCACGCCGATGCCGTAGTTCTCCTGCGTCAGCGGCTCGCCGCGGACCTCGAGCGTCGAGTCCTGCGCGGCCATCCCGGCGAGGATCGTGTCGTCGGTCGACACCGCGTCGACCTGGCCCTGCTGGAGCATCACCAGGCAGTCCGACCAGTTGTCCACCGAGACCGGCACCGGCTTGGCCGCGTCCGTCGCGATTTTCGCCAGCGACGTCGACTTCTTGGTCGCGCACACCCGCTTGCCGCTCAGGTCCGACAGCTTCTGCGCCTTCGACTCCTTGGTGACCAGGATCTTCTGGCCGGCGACGTAGTACACGGAGGAGAACTCGACGTCCTTCTTGCGCGCGCAGGTGATGCTGTAGGTCCGGACCACGATGTCGACCTGGTGCTTCTTCAGGACTTCTTCGCGCTGCGACGACGGGATCGCGCGGAACTGGACGTGGCCGTCGGCCGATCCGAAGATCGCCTTGGCGACCGCGTTGACCATGTCGATGTCGAAGCCCTCGAGGTTGCCCGAGGTGGGGTTGCGGAACCCGAACAGGTAGGTGGTCTGGTCGACCCCGGCGATCAGCTTGCCGCGCTTCTTGATGTCGGACATCGTCGAGCTGTCGGGGACGGTCGTGCTGCTGCTGGCCGGCACCAGGCTGGCCAGCGGGTTGCAGCTGGTGTCGGAGCCGCCGCCGGCCGTCGCGTCCGGGCCGCCGACGTGCGCGGGCTGGGGCCAGGCCGCGTTGCTGACCGGCGCCGGGTCGACCGGCTTCCCGGGGCTGCCGCAGGACGCCGCCAGCAGCGCGACGACCGCCAGCACGCCCACCCGGACCGTGTTCCGCCGCCTGCTCACCGGTACTCCCTCAGTCGCTCCCGGATCCCCATGGTGACACTCCCCGCGGCGACGATCGCCAGCACGGCCAAGCCGGGTGCGAGGAGCGTCAGCGCGCGGTCGCCGTTGTGCGTGTCGTCGAGGAATTCCTGCCTGCCGACGTCGATCGCCGCCTGGAGGCTGTCGTCGAGCCGCCGGAACGCCGGCGCCGAGCCGCCTTTCGCGTCTTCCTGCACCGCGGAGTCGACGGCTTCCTGGTACGCCCCGGCGTCGTCCTGGTCGCGCACCTGCCGGTGGGCCTTCAGCCAGTCGCCTGCGGCCTTCGACGCGTCGTCGACCTTCGTGGCGCCGTCGCCGTCCTTGATCAGGCCGCGGGCTTCGCCGAGGAGACCGCCCTGGCCGTCTTGGCCGAGCAGCTGGACCGCCTTGGCGGCGAAGTCCTTCTCGTACGCGCCGCCGTCGCCACGGGCGACCAGCGTCAGCGTTTCGTCGGCACGGGCCTGCAGCGCGGCGATCCGCGCGCGGACGAGCACGTCCACGCGGTGCGAACCGTCGTCCTGGCCGCTGCCGACCAGGCTGCCCTGGACGATCAGCGCGACCGCGCCCCACAGCAGCGACACCACGACGGCGGCCGTCGCGACGACGAGCCCGACGTTGAGCAGCCGGTTGGTGCGCCGGGTCAGGTAGACCTGGGTGACGATCAGCGCGGCCAGCAGCGCCAGCACGAGGATCGTGGCGAGCCACGGGAACCCGGTGGCGCTGTCCTGCTCTTCGATGAGCCGCTCGGTGTCGACCCGGTAGAGGTCCTGAGCGGCGGGCAGGATCTTCGCCCGCATCAGCTCGGACGCCTCGCGCAGGTAGGACGCGCCGACCGGGTAGCCGAGGCGGTTGTTCGCCCGCGCCGTCTCGACGAGCCCGGTGTAGACGGGCAGCTGCTGGTTCAGCATGTCGACCGGGGTGGCCGCGTCGGCGACGTCCGCTGCGTCGGAAGCGGCCTTGGCGAGCGCGGCGCCGGCTTCGGCGATGTCCCGCTCGTAGCGCTGGCGGAGCTCGGGTGGCTCGGTGCCGATGGAGAGGAACGCGCTCGCGGCGGTCGCGTCCGCGTCCGAAAGCGAGCGGTAGACCTGCTGCGACGCGGCGGCAAGCGGCTCGCGGTGGTCGATGACGCCGGAGATCGTGTCGTCGCGGTCCTGCACCGACAGCGTCGCGACGAGCCCGGCGACGAGCGCCAGCAGCACCAGCCCGACGGCGATCACGGTGAGCCGGCCGGGGGTGGTCGCGGCCGACCGGACGATCGCGCGGACCCCCTGGCCCGGCAGGTCGAGCAGCCCCAGCAGGCCGCTGCGGCCCCCGGTGCGGTCGCGGCCGTCCGGTGGCGACGGTGGGGGTCCGGGCGCGGGCGCCGCAGGCCCCGGGGCCGTCGCAG
The DNA here is from genome assembly GCF_030285645.1 of Amycolatopsis sp. DG1A-15b. Lineage (GTDB taxonomy): Bacteria > Actinomycetota > Actinomycetes > Mycobacteriales > Pseudonocardiaceae > Amycolatopsis. The sequence continues at coordinate 8,486,867 of NZ_CP127296.1, read as the reverse complement.
TGCTGGTCATCCCCGAATTCCTCCCCCTGCCATCCGGGGCCTCGCCCCAGGCCGGGGGCGTGGCCACCCGGAGCCCCCGAAAAAGATCGCTGTGAGCCGTACCCGCAGAAGGTAGCCGAGTCGCCGCGCGCGCAGCCACCGGCACCGCCCGCCGTCATCAGCACGTGATCTGGGCTGATGTGTTCTGACGCACACCGGTGATCAGGTCCGGACTCCCGCCAGTGGCGTTCGCGCATGGCCGGCCTTCACCTGTCCGGGTGAACGCCTTCGAGGTGCTGCGGACGTCGAGCCGGACGACGCCGGCCACGGCGGTCGATCGCGGTGCACCGTCCACATCGGACCGTTGGGTCAGCGGGCTCAGCCGCGGATGGCCGGGGCGAGTGAATGCGGGAGCACGGCTTCGGGGTCCGGCGGCCGCCGGACCACCACCTCGACGTCGTCGGCGAAGCGGTACGGCTTCGCGCCGAGGATGCCGCCGAAGTGCCGTCGCAGCCGGGACATCTCGGCGCGGACGGTCACCGTCCGGCCGGCGTCGCCGAACAGGTCGGCCGACAGTTCGGACGCCGACCGGCCGTCGCGCCGGCTGGCCAGCACGTACAGCACCTCGGCGTGGCGCGGGCTGAGCCGGTGCGTCCAGGTCCCGGCGGCACTGGCCACGGTGAGCTCGGGCTCGCGCGGCGACCGGACGTCGAGCACGACGCGGGTGGGCGGGGCGGCGTCGTCCTCGGTCAGCCGGAGCAGCCAGCCGCCGGGCACCGGCTCGACCGAGCAGCCGCCGTACGCGGGCAGCCAGGCTCGCCCGGGCCCGAGGCCGGTGGGCAGCGCGACCCGGTCGACCGGTGCGAGCCCGGCGGCCGCGGCGACCCAGCCGTGTCCGTCGGCCACCATCGCCCGGCCGCCGACCTTCGCGAGGACCGGGACGGCGAAGCCGCGAAGCCGTTCGAGCTCGGTGAGGTGGGTGGTGCGCAGCTGGGCCTCGGCGAGCCGCGTCACGGCGTCGACCAGCGCCAGTGTCGTCGCGTGGACGGTCGAGGCGGGTCCGGAGAGGTCGACGACGCCGAGCAGCCTGCCGTCGCGCGGGTCGTGCAGCGGCGCGGCCGCACACGTCCAGGAGTGCTGGGCGCGGACGTAGTGCTCGGCGGAGTACACCTGGATCGGGCTGCGCGCGACGAGCGCGGTGCCGATCGCGTTGGTGCCGACGGACTCTTCCTGCCAATCGACGCCTTCGATGAAGCCGAGCCCGTCGGCGCGGCGGCGGACCGCGGCGCTGCCGTCACGCCAGAGGACGGCGCCGCCCGCGTCGGCGATCACCATGATGTGCGCGGCCTGCTCGGCGAGGCTGATCAGGCCACCGCGCAGGATCGGCAGCGCCTCGGCCAGCCCGCTCGCGCGGCGGCGCGCTTCCAGCTGTTCGAAGGTCAGCACGGGCGCGGCGGCGCGGCTGTCCGGGTCCAGGCCGAGGCGGCGCATCCGCTGCCAGGACGCGCCGATGACCGGCCGCAGCCGGCTGGGCAGGGCCCGGCCGTTGAGGGCCGCTTCGTGCACTTGCGCGAGGACACGCGCGTGCCGCCGGGGATCCGCCCCGGCCGGCAACGCCGCCTCGAGGTCTCGCTGCCCCAACCGCCGCTCCTTGCGCTGTGCCTCCTCGGAGTCTGCCTTTTCTGCCGGGTGATCGGTAGGTGGCGCACGTCGCGGTCGGGGCCGGGTTTGTCCCGCTTCAGTACGAGACGTAGACGTCGGTCTCCAGGTCGTCCAGGTCGTCCCGGGCGAATTTCGGCGCGATGGCCGAGTCCTCGACGAGCTGGGCGACTTCGGCGTCGATGGCGTCCAGGACCTGTTCGCGCAGCTCACCGCTGTCGGTGACGCGGGTGCGGAACCGTTCGAGACAGTCGGCGGGGAGCCGCGGGAAGCCGGCCTCGAGCAGCGTCGGACCACCGCCGTCGCGGGCGCGGCCGACCGCTTCGCCGGCCGCTTCGTGCACGGCGAAGAAGTCGGATCCGTCGATGACGACCCCTGGCACGCCGAGCCCGGCCACCCGATCGGCGTAACCGGGGTTCTCCGTGACGAAGATGGCGGGGAGGTGCCAGGCCGACGCGAGGGTCAGCGCCTCCAGCGTCGTTCCCGGGCCGTCCCCGAGGAAGGCCACGCCGACGCCGCCGGTGTCCTGCTGTTTCGCGGCGATCGCGGCGCCGCAGATCAGCAGCGGGACGCCGCCGAGCGTGTCCGTCGCGACCATCCGGTGCTGCCGGATCTCGGCCAGGACGGCCCGGACGTCGACACCCTTGGCGATGCGCTGCCCGTGACGGCGGTGGGTGCCGGCGATGGCGTCACGGCCGTCCAGGTGGAGACAGATCCCCGCGGCCAAGGCCTCCTCGCCGGCGTACCGGGTCCCGCACGCCGGTTCGCCGGTCGCGCGCACCCGCTCTTCGACGGCCCGGATGGTCCGCATCACGCGATACGCACCCCGGAGGGCGTCCGTCATCTTCGGCGCTCCTTCCCCAGTTCGGTTTCCGCGCGCAACAGCCCTTTCCGCGCCGCCTCCGCCATCGCCGCCCGGACGTCGACGACCCACGGCCCGTCCGGCTTGAGCTCGACGAACGCGCTCTCACCGGTCTTCAGCTCGAGTTCGCGCTCACCGTCGAGCGCGATGACTCCGCCCGCCGCAGCGAGCTCGACGCGCACGCCGGGTCGCAGCAGCCCCCAGCCGCGCACGCCGACCGGCCGCACGAGCCCGGGCGCGATCGGCGCGTGCACGACGTAAGGCGTCTCCCCGACCGGCCCGAGCTGCAGCGCGACGCCGTCCGGGCTCGACCGCGGGCTCGGGCAGAGCTGGCCAGGAACGCTCGAGAGGCCGATGCCGTCCGGCTCGGCGAAGGTGCAGTACAGCTCGGTGAGCGACGACGGGTCCCACAGCGCCCGCGCCCCGATGTGCCTGCTCAGCGACACGCAGACGTCGACGAGCGCGATCTCCCTGCGTGCTTTCGTGACGACTTCGAGCACGCTGACGCGGTGGGTGACGAGGTCGGGATCGATCTGCCCGGTGGCGATCAGCCCGGCGGCCAGACCCGCGACAGTCGCTTCTCGCATCTGCGGGAAGGCGTTGTTGGTCCCGGTGGAGAGGGCGATGAGGGGGACGTCCTCACAGGCCGCGGCAGCGACCCGGGCGGTCCCGTCCCCGCCGAGGACGACGATGACGCCGGCGCCGGCCTCGACCATGCGGCGCACCGCGTTCGTCGTGTCGGCGGCGGTACCGGTGAGGGGGTCGTCCTCGCAGAAGTCGACCTTCGGCCAGGAGCCACCCCGGCCGAGCGCGCGCAGGACCGCGGCGGAAATCCCGCCCAGGTCGGTCGAGACGAGGGCCCGGTCGAGCCCGGTGACGGCGAACGCAGCCAGCAGCCGCTGGACCATGTTCGCCTTCTCCGCGGTGGGGAACACCGACGCCTGCGCGACCAGCCGGCGGATGTCCCGCCCCGAAGCGGGGTTCGCGACGATCCCCGCCACCGTTTCGCCCACCTGACCTCCCGTTCTTTCACCCGAGAACAGGAGACTCCGCGAACGGGCGGAACGGAAGGGTTGCAGAGCGTTGCAGTACCGGTGTGGATGCGCAACGGAAGCGACGCAGATCACATCGCGCGTCTCACCCAGTGATCTCCAGTGGACTGTCCACCCTGGAGCAGCGGGCGGGGAAGAACCAACCGGGACAAGGGCCCGGCAGGCAGCGGACTACGGGACCAGGTCGGCGACGCCCTCGTAGGTGAAGCCGGCTTCTTCGACCGCGGCCCGGACGTCGTCCTCCGCCAGCGCGGCTTCGGCACGCACGACCACGCGGCCGGCAGCGACGTCGACGTCCACTTCGGCCACTCCGGGCAGCCCAGTGATTTCTTCGGTCACCGACTGGGCGCAGTGCCCGCAGCTCATCCCGGAAACGGTGTAACCATGCTCGATCATGGTGCGCAGCGTACGAAAAGGGCCGCCACCCTGAACGGGTGACGGCCCTTTCCCAAGATCAAAGTCAGATCACGGTGACCGACGTGGCCTGCGGGCCCTTCTGGCCCTGGCCGATCTCGAACTCGACGCGAGCGTTCTCTTCCAGGCTCTTGAAGCCGTTACCCTGGATCTCGCTGTAGTGAACGAAGACGTCGCCGCCACCGTTGTCGGGGGTGATGAAGCCGAACCCCTTCTCGGAGTTGAACCACTTCACAGTGCCCTGAGTCATAAAAAAATCTCCATGTGTAACACCAAAAAACAGGAAGCCACTTCGGCGACCCGGGTCATCACCCGGACGGTTTGCTTCCTCGGTGAGGAGACACTACGCCCGCTGAGTTCTGCGAGCGTGAGGCAACACGAACACAAAAATCGAGACCGTAAGTAGTAAAGCACACCTCGAGCAGGGCGGACAAGCCATCTTCACCCGGCAGGGGTGAGCTATTCGCCACTCGCCGGGCGCAGCCCCTCGGTGGTGAACGGCGAACGCCACGCCGTGTCGTGCTCACCGGCGACGACGGCGTCGTCGTGCGCCTCGGCGCTGGCGCTGAACAGCACCGGTACGACACCGGAGGACTTCCGCGCTGCTTCGGATGCGTGCTGGTGATCGGTCACGTCGAAACTCCCCTCGTTCCCTGCCCGCTCAGGCGCGGGTCATGACCGTGATGGTGCCATGGGGCACCGACAGAAACCGGTTGTCTCCCGCCGGGACCCGGCCGGGAAGGTTCAGCGGCGAACCACCACCGGAACACCGCCAGGTTACCCGAGCCAACGCCCTGCTACCACACGACATTCCCAGCTTTTCCAGAACGAAACCGTTACTGGGCGGGAGGTTGCGGACGCGCCTGCCCGAGCAGGGCCGAGATCCGCACGTCGGGGGTCACGACGTCGGGATCCGTGCGCACGTCGATGACGCACGGCCGCTGCCGCACCAGCGCGCTGGCGATGATGGGCTCGAGCTCTTCCCGATCGTCCACGGTGTACCCGGCCGCGCCGAGCCCACGCGCCCACGAAGCGAAATCGGTCAGCGGGATGGAGACCCCGGTGAGCCGGCCGTAGGTGCGGGCTTGGTGCATCGCGAGCGCGCCGTGGACGCCGTTCTGGAAGACGACCACCATCACCGGCGCCCGGTACCGGACGGCCGTTTCGATCTCCTGGCCGGTCATCAGCGTCCCGGCGTCCCCGACCATGGCCACGACGGTCCGCCGCGGCTCGGCCAGCTTCGCCGCCACAGCGGCCGGCACGGCGTAGCCCATGGCGGCGTTGCTCGGGCCGAGCTGGCTGCGGGGCGCCGTGAAGCACCAGTAGCGGTGCATGAACTGCGCGAAGTTGCCCGCGTCGCTGGTCACGATGGTGTCCTCGGGCGCCAGCTTCCGCAGCGCCCGGACAACGTCGACCGGGTGCACCCGGGTGTTCCCGCTGGTGTCGGGCGGGGTCATGAAGGTGTGGACGGCCGCGTTCGCCGCCGAAGCCCGCCGCGTCCGCGGCGACGCCACCTCCCGCAGCTCCCGCAGGAACGGCTCGACCTCGGAGTCGACGCGGAACGTCAGCCCCCGCCGCTTCGGGCTGACGTCGATGCCGGTGCCGACCATCACCAGCGTCTGCTGAGCGGTCGGGTAGCGGTAGGCCTGCGTCGTCACCTCGTCGAGCTGGGTGCCGAGGGCGAGCACCAGGTCCGCGCGTTCGAGCGCGTCCAGCTGCCGGGCGGGGATGCCCAGCCCCAGGTGACCGGCGTAACGGGCGTGGTTCTCCGGGAAGGCGTCCTGCCGCCGGAAGGCGTTGTAGACGGGCAGCGCGAGTTCGTCGGCGACGGCGATCAGCTCGTCCCGCGCCGACCGTGCCCGCCCGCCGACGATGACCACCGGGTACTTGGCCTCGTCCACCAGCTGCGCCACGGCGTCAGCCGAACGGCCCAGCGTCCCGGACGCCGGCGGCCGCACCCGCGCCATCGGCTTGGCCGCGTCGTAGGGCATGCCCCAGACGTCGCAGGGCACGCCGAGCACGACCGGCCCCGGCCGTCCTTCCTGCGACGTCGTCAGCGCGTGCGCGAGCAACGCCGGCAGCCCGTCCGGGTCGGTCACCCGCAGTGTCGACTTGGCGATCGACTCGAACATGGCCGTGAGGTCCGACGTCGGCAGCTCCCCCGACGACGACGGCACCGGCTCGGCCGCCGGCGTCTCCAGCAGCACGACCATCGGCGTCTCGTCCTGGTAGGCCGTTTGGACGCCGATGGCCAGGCTCGCCGCACTCGGCCCCCGGCTGGCGAGCAGCACGGCGGGACGTTCGGTGAGCTTCCCCTCGGCCTCCGCCATGAACGCCGCCCCTGCGTCGTGACGCGCCGAGACCAGCGTGATCTCCCGCTCCCGTTGCAGGGCGTCGAGCAGTTCCAGGAAGGACTCACCGACCACCGCGTACACGCGGCGGACACGCGCCTCGGTCAGGATCCGCACGGCCGTCTGGGCGACGGTCGCTCCCAGTTGGTATCTAATGAGGAGAGCTTAGGCGGGCACCGTTCAGTGCAGTCAAGTGATCTTCACCGAAACCGGACAAGGATAGGCCGAATGTCCGCTTTGACCGACTGGTAGCCGATCAAGGGAGCGAGGACCGGAGACTTGGCCGAGACCGAACATGAAACTGTTTTTACTTATGGCGCACCGGCGTTGAAGTACGGCACCGGCGCCAGCGACGAGATCGGCTACGACCTGACCCAGTACGGCGCGCACCGCGTGCTCGTCGTGACGGATCCGCAGGTGGCCGCGACAGGCTGGCCCCGCCGCATAGCCGACGGCATCGCGGGCTACGGCATCGAGACCGAGATCTTCGACGGTGTACACGTCGAACCCACCGATGTCAGCATGCAGAAGGCGGTTGACTTCGCCCGCGGAACCGGTCCGTACGACGCCTTCGTGGCCGTCGGCGGCGGCTCCGCCATCGACACCGCCAAGGCGGCGAACCTCCTGACGAGCAACGACGGCGACCTGATGGACTACGTCAACGCGCCCGTCGGCGGCGGCCGCGCACCGGCCCGCCCGCTGAAGCCGCTGGTCGCGGTGCCCACCACCACCGGCACGGGCTCCGAGAGCACCACAGTCTGCGTCCTGGACGTGTTGTCGCTGCGCGTCAAGAGCGGGATCAGCCACCTGCGGCTGCGCCCGACCCTGGCCGTCGTCGACCCGCGGCTCACCGTCAGCCAGCCGCCCGGGGTGACGGCCGCCAGCGGCATGGACATCCTGTGCCACGCCGCCGAGAGCTACACCGCCAAGCCGTACACCGAGTTCGAGCGCAAGCGCCCGGAGCAGCGCGTGCCGTACTGCGGCTCGAACCCGCTGGCCGACATGTTCGCCGAACAGTCGCTGAGGCTGCTGTCGTGGGCCCTCCCGGCTGCGGTGCGCGACGGTTCCGACCTCAAGGCCCGCGAGGCCATGGCCTTGGCCGCGACGTTCGCCGGCCTCGGCTTCGGCAACGCCGGCGTGCACATCCCGCACGCGAACGCCTACCCGATCGCCGGCCAGGTCAGGGATTTCCACCCGGACGGCTACCCGGGCGACGAACCCATGGTGCCGCACGGCATGGCTGTCTCGCTGACCGCGCCCGCGGCGTTCCGCTTCACCTTCGACGCGGCACCGGATCGCCACCTGCGCGTGGCCCGCCTGCTGGCGCCCGACTTCGAGTGGCCCGGGGACTTCGCCGACCACCTGCCCGCGGTGCTGATCGGCCTGATGCGGCAGATCGGCATCCCGGACGGCATCGGTGCCGTCGGCTACACGGAGTCCGATGTGGACTCCCTTGTCGAGGGAACCCTCAAGCAGCAGCGCTTGCTGGCCACGGCACCCCGCGAAGCGTCCGCGGACGATCTGTCGGGCATCCTGCGCGAGTCGGTGTCCCTGTGGTGAGCGGGTACCCGCACTGGCAGACGATCCCGTTGCGCTGGAAGGACAATGACGTCTACGGGCACGTCAACAACGTCGTCCATTACTCGCTGATGGACACCGTGATCAACACGTGGCTCATCGAGCAGGGCGGCCTCGACATTGAAGCCGGGGCGGTGATCGGGCTGTGCGTCGAGTCGCACTGCGGGTATCACTCATCGGTGTCCTTTCCTGGTTCGTTGAGGGTCGGGTTGCGGGTGGCGCACCTCGGGAAGTCCAGCGTCCGCTACGAGATCGGGATGTACGCAGCCGACGAGTCCCTGGTCGCGGAAGGGCACTTCGTGCACGTCTTCGTGGACCGCGAATCCCGCCGGCCGACACCGGTCTCCGGCAAGCTGCGCGAGGCGCTGGAGGCACTGCAGCCCGGATGACGTGCACCGCCGCCGTGTCACCTCCTTTCCGACGGTGCCGATTCCAGGCCGTGTTCTTCCTGCGCTTCCGATCATGCACTACCGCGCCGACAGAACCGGCCGATCGGCCCGAGTTGTCCACAGGCGGCCCGAACATCGGCAAGTTGTCCACAGATTGACCGCGAGGGGTTCCGCACCCCCTCGACGGCGATAAGCTGGGAAGCACATGAGATCGGTCCACAGTGGACGAGCTGTTTCCTCACCGGATCGGCTGGTAACACGGATGGCGGCCTAGGCGTCGATCCGGTTGCGGCGGCAGAAAGGTGAGCCGACGGCTCGTGAGTGGTCCCGGGCCCGTCGCCGGCAGGCGTCCCGCCGACGGTCGCGGCACCCGAGCACGGAAGTGGACCAAACAGTGGTGGTCGCGCGTCCGCTTCCGGCAGACGCCCCGGGAGCGGACGCGCCACTGCCCCATGTGGCAGGTGGAGATCGCGGAGTCGTCGCCGGCAGGCGCCCCGCCGACGATCGCGACCTCCACCCGCAGTCGGCCTGTTGGTCGGTCGCGGACCCGTCGCCGGAAGGCGCCCCGGCGGCGGCCCGCCACTACCGCAGGCAGCGGCCGCCCGACACTGGGCGGTTGTACCGGCTGTGCCGCGTTGACCCGGCCGTCGAGCTCCTCACTGCCTAATGCGGCTGGACGTGAAGCGCTGCTTGGCCTTCGTGCGTGCAGCCTGAAGCAGTCAGCGGCGGCCCACGCCGGACGTCGTGGCGATTTCGGTCAGCGACCAGCAGCCGGGTAGATCGGCGTGCCACCCAGGAAGGGCAACACCTCGCTGCCGTCGAAGAGCGAAGCCAGAGAAAGGAGGATCCCTGCGCCGCCGGTCTTGACGTCCATCGAGAGCCGTAGCAACCGGTTGCCCGGGAACGCGAGGCCGTTCTTGTACGGCACCGCATACCAGGCCAGCCACGCCAGGTGCCGGTCGATCGCCGCCGCACGGCTCGGCTGCTCCGCGTCCGGGTTCGCGGCCAGCGCGACCGCCAATCCGCACCGGCCGTTGAGCAGGCCGGGCTGGACGACGAACTCGCCGAGGCACGCCTCACGAAGAGCGGGAATGCTGTCAGCGGCCTCCGCGTCCGGGCGGTGGCGCGCCAACTGCTCGGCAACCAGGAGAATCCCGGCGCTGCCGACGCCCGCGTAGGGCAACGTGCGGGCCACACCGTCGCGGACCTGCAACGAGCCGTCGTCGGCTTCGATGCACTCTTCGAGGTCGCGGCACAGCGCCTGGTCGGCGAAGGAGAGCCAGGCCGACTCGCCGGTGCGCTCGAAGAGGCGGATGAAGAGCAACGCCGGCCCGGCCCAGCCGGACAGCAAGCCGGCCCGGGCGGAGTTCCCCGGCGGCGCCGCGGTCTCGAGCGCCTCGGCGAGCCGGACGGCCGTGGTCAGCGCCTGGCGCCCGAACTCGTTGTCCTGGCGAACCGTCGCGAAGTGCAGCATCGTCAACCCGATGCCGGCCAAGCCGCTCTCGAGAGAGTGGTCAGTCGTCTGCTCGACGAGCCGCGTGGACGTCGCCAGCAGCTTGCCGGCCTCGTCGTAGTGCCCGAAGTTCTCCAGCACGTAGGCGATGCCGGAGCTGCCGTCGTAGAAGCCGGGCCGGGTCGGCGGCTCACGACGGACCGATTCGATCAGCCAGCGTTCGTGCTCAGGGAAGCGGCCGGCCCCGGCCACGTCGAGAGCGTGCAGCACGCCGGCGGCCCCGACCCCGTAGCACGCACCGCCGACGCGGAACTGTTCGATGTCGCCGGGGAACAGCCGGTCGTGACGCGAGGGTGTCGCGCTGGCGAGGATCGCCTCGGCGATCTGCTTGCGGACCAGCGACCAGTCGGGTTTGTCGTGGTCGAGCTCGGTGTGGCCCGGTGCCGGCTCCGCGGGGACTTCACGTGGGGACAGCACCGCGACCGCGGCGTCGGCGTATCCCTCGGGTAGCGGGAATCTGCGTTCGACGAAGTCGGCGATACGACGAAGCTTCGCCGGAGCGAGCTCGACCAGGGGCGTTAGCGGCAGGAACAACCACAGCCGCAACGCTGCGAGCGCGTGCTCGTCGACCGCGAAGCCGGTGCGGTCGGCCGGAGCGCGGAAGCCGGGCGTGCCCGGTGCCGGGCGGTCGGCGGACTCGGCGTCGAACGCCGTCCCGAAGTCGGTCAGGGAGATCCGGTCGTGGTGGTCTTCGTCGACCAAGATGTTCAGGGGGTGCAGGTCGCCCAGCACGATGCCGCGGGCGTGGGCTTCGGCAATTGCCTTCTCCACTCCCTCGACGATCTCCAGCGCGCGGCGCGCGTACGCGGCGAGGTCGGCGGTCGTCGTGCTGCGTCTGGTCAGCGGGTAGTTGCGGGTCAGCCAGCCGGCCAGCGAGATCCCCGGCAGGTACTCCGTGGCCAGGTAGCGGCGCTCTGAAACGGTGAACCACTCGACCACGCGCGGCACGCCCGGGATGCCGGCGAGCCGGGCGAGCACCTCGTGCTCTCGGCGCAGCCGTTCGACGGCGTCGATCCGCGCCTCGTCGAGCCCTGCGTACGGGCGGGCCTCCTTGAGGACGACCTGGTTGCCGCCCGCCTTCGGGTCGGCGAGGTAGCTGCCGCCGCCGTTGGAGGCGTGGAGTGGCCTCACCATCCGGTAGGGAAACTGGGCCCGGGCACCCGCTTTGCCCGCGGTGATGCTGCTTCGCAAACAGGCGGGGAGCTTGACCCAGTCGGGCACGGAGAACGTCGGTTCCCGCTTCTCGGGTACCAGCCGGCCGTCCGGCTTGCGGACGGCCGGGACGCGGTTGCCATCGTGCTCGACCCACTGTTCGGCGAATCCGCCGTAACGCACGTAGACGGGTCCGTCGCCGTACCGCAAGGCGCTCGGAATTCCGGGGCCGTGCTCACCTTCCAGCCGCGTTGACAGGTCTGCGAGCACTCGCTCGAGTTCGTTGTGGTCAGCCGGATAAATAGTCGCCAGCTCGACCTCGCTGTCGCTGGACGCGTATTTCGAATTCCGCGCCAGCAACGTCAGCGGCGAGCGGAGGTGCTTGTAGGCGACCGCATGCTCGGTACAGGACTCGTACACCTGCGCGAGCACCCGGCTCGCGTTGTCCAGACCGGCCGAAACGTGGACCTGCCAGCCCTGGGCGGGGAGAACACGGCCGTCAGGGTGCCTCGCGCGCCACACTCCGCGGTCCGTGGTGACCCACCCTGCCACCGACGCGGAGAGCGCCGGGGAGAAATCCTCGACCGGCGCACCGTTTTCCCGCTGTTCGTCGTAGAACAACGGGTCGGCGAAGCAAAATGCTTCGTAGCGCAGGTCCATCCGAGATACCCCTCCGTGCGACCCCCGGGCATGACTGCCCCGGGACAAGAGATATTCCCCCATGCCGGACCCCTCTGCGCCAATCCGCCAACCCGGCGGTTCAACTGGGCTATCCGAGGTAGACAAAAAGGGCGACTACCGGCCAGTAGTCGAACTCAGGGTGATTTTGTCCAGTCCGGCTACCACACCATAGTGGTGTAACACGAAGGCCTTTCCGACATGTCAGCAGGCCCACCAAAGGATCCGGATGAAAATTCCACCGAATTGGCAATTTGCCATCAAGGCTGTCCGGTGATCGATTTTCCCGGTAGGCACCCGTCACGTGGGGACACGTCGGATCGCGGTGGTCCGCGCCACGCCCGCGGCACCTCGGCGGACGGGCCCGCCGGTACCACGGAGTAAGTTGGCGGCCGGCGGACCGGAAGGAGGAACGGGTGGTCTTCGGATTCGCCGTGACGGTCGCCGTGGCTGCCACGCTCGTCGCGCTCTGGAGCTTCGTCCAGTCGGCTCGGAACCGGCTCCCGGACAACCCGCTGCTGATCGCGCTCGCGGTCCTCGAACTGCTGCTGGTCGTGCAGCTGGTGATCGGGATCGTGCTGCTCGCCGGCGGTGACCGGCCCGGCAGCCTGGCGACGTACCTGGCCTACCTGATCGGCTGCCTGGTCGTGCTGCCCGTCGGCGCCGCCTGGGCGCTGGCCGAGCGGAGCCGGTCGAGCACCGCCGTGCTCGGTATCGCCTGCCTGGCCATCCCGGTGATGGTGCTGCGACTGAACGAGGTGTGGAGTGGAGCAACAGCGTAGGACGGCCAGCGGCCCCGGACGGGTGCTCGTCGCCGTGTACGCGATCTTCGCGCTGGCCGCGACGTCGCGGGCCGGCGTCCAGATCGGCACGAAGTTTCACGAAGCCCCGCTCGCCTACCTGCTCTCGGCGTTCGCCGCGGCCGTCTACATCGTCGCGACGATCGCGCTGGCCCGCCGCGGTGACGGCTGGTGGCGGGTGGCCCTCGTCGCCTGCTCGATCGAACTGCTGGGCGTGCTGACGATCGGTACGCTGAGCCTCGTCGACGCGGCCGCCTTCCGGCACCCGACCGTCTGGTCCGTCTACGGCGAGGGGTACCTGTTCATCCCGCTCGTGCTGCCGATCGTCGGGCTGTACTGGCTGCGGAAGACCGCACCGGTGAAGATCGCCGCCTGAGCGCGCGGAACAGTACGGGAACTGCACGTAGCCCACTCCGGGGAATAAATACGGATTCGACCGGCGACTTTCGTCGGTTCCGGACATTCACCGAAAACTCGGACAATCTTCGAGTTCGGTCCCCACCGGCTTTTCCCCCACGCGGTTCTCCCCCGCGTGAAAAGGAGTGAGCGTGAAATTCGGCAAGTTCGTCCTGCTGGCCGCGAGCACCGCACTGGCCGTCGTCGGCCTCGGCGGTCCGGCGGCCGCCGACAGCACCCCGCAGGCCCAGCCGTCGATCATCGGCGGCAGCACCGCCACCAGTGGCCCCTGGGCGGCCCGGCTGTTCGTCAACGGTCAGCAGAACTGCACCGCGACGATCATCGCCCCGCAGTACATCCTCACCGCCAAGCACTGCGTGAGCAGCTCCGGCACCTACACGTTCCGCATCGGCAGCCTCGACCAGTCGAGCGGCGGGACGATGGCCACCGGCTCCACCATCACGCGGTACCCCGGATCCGCCGACCTGGCGATCGTCCGGCTCACCACCTCGGTGAGCGCCACCTACTCGCCGCTCGGCAGCGTCGGTGACGTCTCGGTCGGCCAGAACGTCTCGGTCTACGGCTGGGGCGCGACCAGCCAGTGCGGCTCCGAGATCAACTGCCAGTCGAGGTACCTGAAGGTCGCGACCGTGCGGGTGAACTCGATCAGCTGCAGCGACTACACCGGCGGCGTCGCCGTCTGCGCGAACCGCGTCAACGGCATCACCGCCGGCGGCGACTCCGGTGGCCCGATGTTCGCTTCCGGCCGCCAGGTCGGCGTCGCTTCGACCAGCGATCGGTCGAACAACACCGCGTACACGAACATCACGCGTTATCGCAGCTGGATTTCGCAGGTGGCGGGCGTCTGATTCCGCCGAGAAAGGGCCCGGCCGCGAAAGGCCGGGCCCTTTTGCCGTCAGGACGTCGAAATGTCGTCGAGCTGTTCCGCGGCCGGTCGCACCGGATAGAGGTCGCCGCCCGGCTCCACCGGCACCCGGGGCAGCGCCGCGCGAGCCGCCCGGTCGCCCGCATCGGCCGCCGCGTGCAGGACGTCCAGCGCCGCGTACGGCCGGAAGTCCAGCTCGGGGTACGGCCACGCCGGCTGCCCCTGCGTGGCGCCCGGGATCAGGAGGTCGACCGCGCCGAACAGCGTCGCGCCGCTCGGTGCCGTGTAGTGCCACAGGTCGACGCCGACGTGCTTGCCGATCTGCGCGAGCCGGGTCAAGGCGACCAGGTTGAACGCCGAGTAGTGCCAGCTGCGCGTCCGGCTCGTCTCCTGCGGCTGCAAGCCATCCGCCTGGATCTGTGGTGCGATCCGGCCGGGTCCGGCGTCCCGCGCGATGGCCGCGGCCAGGTCCCGCTGCCCCGTGCCGAGGGCGAGCGCGGCGACGAGCATGTCGTAGAAGCTGCCGTGGTTGTTCTGCGCCTTGGCTTCGTCGGTCCCGTTCTTGCTGGTGCGCAGCCAGTCCAGGAACTGCGTGTACCAGCCGGTCATGCCGGTCTGGTCGGTCTTCGTCCAGCCGGGCGCGCCGGTGGCGAGGATCGCGGTGGCGTCGACGACTTGGCTCAGCGTGTAGGAGAACTCGATGATGCCGATGCCACGGCCGTCCACCTTGCACGGGATGCCCTGGGCGAAGTTCATGTTCGGGTTCATCTTCGTGGCCGCGTCGAGGAACCAGGTGCGCAGGTCGAGCGCCGCGCGCCGGGCGTACCGCGCGTCCCCGGTGTAGTACCAGGCGAGCGCGAGCCGGTAGATCGCGGCGAACGCCTGACCACGGTAGGCGTGGTCGGTGATCTCGTCGACGATCGGGTTGCGCTGGCCGTCGCGCTGCACGAACGGGCAGCCCCACGGGTTTTCGGCGGTCGGCTGCGTCGTCGGCCACCAGTAGGGCGCGAGGCTCAGGTAGTCGTGCTTGTCGCCACTGGGTGGGACCTGTTTCTTCGACGTGACGCTCCACGGCCCCGCCGTGAGGTCGCTTCTCGCGGCCGTGAGCAGGTCGTTCAGCGCGGTGCGTGACGTCTTGTCGCCGACGAGCGCGGCGAATTTCGTGCGAAGCAGCTGATTGCCGTCGAGAACGGCGGTTGCGGGTGCGCACACCGGCCCGATGACCGGGACGGTGCAGCCGGTGGGTCGCGACGCGGCCTCGGCCGGCGCGGCGAAAGAGGCGACGAGGCCGAGTGCGGCGAGCGCGGCCACGACGGTGTGGCGGAAAACCATGTCCGCTCCATTCACAAATATGAACATCAGACCTGTGAGTGAATGGAGAGTACGCATGTGAACATCCAGGAAGCAATGCCTGGTCCAAACCACCGGACCAACGGGCCGTCAGCCGGTGAAGTCGCGCGGCTGGAAGAAGGCGACGAGCCGGGCCGTGCGAAGGTCGTCCCAGGGGTCCGTGGTCGCGAGCACGGCTGCGGCGCCGGTGGGGAATTTGGTCTGGACCGGCAGCGTCTTCTCCCCCTGCCCGGCGAGGTGCAGCGTCACGTCGCTGACGCCGGGCGCGTGCCCGACCAGCGCGAGCATGGTGACATCGGGTGGCGTCCGGCGGGCGGCGTTCAGCAGCTCGCGGACGTCGGCGCCGTAGAGGTCGTCGTCGTACTCGACGGGCGGCGGAGCGGGGAGCTCGTCGCTCACGCGCAGCCAGGTTTCCCGCGTGCGACGCGCGGTGGAGCAGACGACCAGCTCGGGAACGTGTCCCTCCGCGGCGAGCCACCGGCCGAGCCGAGGCGCATCACGGAGACCGCGGGGCGCGAGGGGCCGCTCGTGGTCGGGCAGGCCCTCCGACCAGTCCGACTTCGCGTGCCGGACAACGATGAGCCACCTGGTCGCGTCCATGCCCGCCACCCTAACGGCGAAAGGGCGCTGGAGCGGATCGCTCCAGCGCCTGGTTTCCGCTCAGCGCTGGGTCGGCAGCGGGCGATGGGCCCGCTCGGCAACGCTTGCCACGCCGCCGGCGCATCAGGCCGCGATGCAGTGCGGCATGCTGCCATTCCTGGTCGCACTGGACCGCTGACCCGATAGGGTGACCCCCGAATAAAGTTGATCTAGCGGATCTGGGGTGGTTAGCGTGGGGAAAATCCGACGTCTGGCAACGATCGCGACCGGTGTCGTGGCCAGTGTGGCGATGGCGGCCGCGCCTGCTTCGGCGGCGACGTCTTCTGTCGACCTTCCCGAGGGAATGACCGCCAGCTACCTCGTCGTGGATCAGGAAACCGGCCAGACCTTCGGCTCCGACGAGCACAAGCAGTACCGCTCGGCCTCGCTGGTCAAGCTGTTCATCGCCCTTGACTACCTCGAATCGCACGGCCCCGACTACGAAATCCCCGCCGACGATCTGGCGCTGCTCGAGCCGATGCTGCGGTCCAGCAACGACGACGCCGCCAGCACACTGTGGGTGCGCGACGGCTGGGACGAGATCGTCAAGCGGATGGTCACCAAGCTCGGTCTCACCGACACCGCGCCGCCCACCGCCCGCGGCAAGTGGGGTTACACCGCGATCAGCGCCGCGGACATCGCCAAGACCTACCAGTACATCCTGCACGAGGCGAACCCGAAGTACCGCGACTTCATCATGGGCAACCTGGCGCTGTCGACCAAGTGCGGATCGGACGGCTTCGACCAGTCGTTCGGCATTCCGAGCGCGGTGCCCGGGCCGAGGGCGGTCAAGCAGGGCTGGTCCGGTTTCGGTGCCGCGCCGGCCCCCGGTCAGGAATGCTCGGAGACCAACGCCAAAATGCTGCGCGTGCTGAAGTCGCCGGAGGTCAAGGCGGCCACCGCGATCGCGTCCAGCGGCGAGGGCACGACCGGCGCCCAGGACATCGACCTGACCAGCCGCGCGATGCACACGAGCGGCACGGTGGGCGCGGACAACGAAAAGATCATCGTGGTGCTGACCCTGGAGCCGACCACGCTGTCCTGGCAGGACTCCGCCAGCCGGATCACCGAGCTCACCCGGGAGATCTACTTCCAGTACGCGCTCTGATAGCGCTTGGATGAAGCGCCGGTGGTGGCGGTCGCCGACCAGGCGGCCGTCGCCACCGCAGCGCGGTCATCTTCGAGGCTCACCAGATCGGCCAAACACGAACATCCCCGCCGGTCAGCGAGGATGTCGAGAGTGGGCCGCCTGGGGCTCGAACCCAGAACCTACGGATTAAAAGTCTACGGGAAACCAATATCGGTGAGTGTCACCGAGCCCCATCGGAGACGCACTACCCACGATTCTGGCCCATTGCGGAGCCAGCACCCCGCTGCACACCGTCCAGCAGGCCATCCGCGAGGCCAGCGGCGGCACCGGCCGCGGCTACACCCAGCTCACCCACGGCGGGTTCGTCCACACCGAAGAGGTCCAGGCCTGCCCGGAAACGGCGATGCCCGGGGTCACCAACGTCGGTCCTCGAGGGTGCTGTCTTCGGCCTGGTTCACGTCCTCCAGGATGCCGCAGAGCAGCCCGAACACCTCTGGTGCGGTGCGGTCGTACAGTTCGGCGAACGCGGTGGTGTGGCCTGCCCAGCCCGCTGCAGCAGCGTCCGGCAGAGCCTGGAGTTGTCGCTGTCGGTCACCACTGCTGCTCCCAAGTCGACGCACGGATTCGTGCCGCCGGGGGCTGGGGCAGCGCTTGTAAGCCCCCAGTACCCGATGATCGATCAGCAAACTCTTCGCCCCACGCCACCTCGCCGAGGTTGAAGTTCACCTACCGTCCAGGCCAGCATCGCCTGCACTCGGCAGCTGGGATTCGACGAGGTCGGGTGTGGTCGTCACGCGACGGCGCAGGCCGACCAGGGCGGTAGGTGATGTCTGGTCGCCAGAGCGGCACGGTGGGTGGAAGCGGCGCTGCTCCGGCGTTCACGGTGGTCCCGAACCCCGAGCGCATGGTCCCTCATCGCTGCTGGACATGCCCTGTGCGCTGGGATCACAAGCCTGGAATTGCGCGGCTGCGCGATCGGGTTCACGACCAGTCGCTGCGAGATTCGAAAGGCGGTAAGGTGGTGACTCCCCGCCGGGAGTGCCTGGACCTCGCTCTCACGACGAACACCGTTCGTGAGCAGGCTGCACTTGTCTCGTAGGCCCGTACCCGTGAGTGCGGCAGGCGAGTAGCGGTCGGCCAGATCTGGAGCTGGTCGTGACAAACCCGACACAGAACGTCAACCGTCATCTTCGAGTCGTCCCCGCGGAGGCCCCCGCGCCTGCGAGGAGTCCCAGCGACGACGATCGGTACCCGGTACCGCTGACGGTTACTGCGCTGCGCCATCCGTGGTCTCTGGTCGTACAGGTGGCAGGGGAGGTGGACGCCCATACCGCGCCCGAGATGCACAACGTTCTCGAGCACGCGTTAGCGGCGCGTACGCGCCTTGTGGTGGTGGATCTGTCGCAGGTCCGGTTCCTGGGGTGCGCCGGACTGACCGTCCTGGTCGAGGCCCGCCGGCGAGCCGAGCAGCGGACCTGGCTGCGGGTGGTGGCCACCGGCAGGGTCACCCGGCGGCCGCTGAGCCTCACCGAGCTGGACCAGTACCTGGCGGTGTACGACTCCCTCGACGCGGCGCTGACCGCTCCCGTCGGTACCGATCTCACCGTAGGTCAGGCGATTCGGCGGGCCGCAGCCGATAGCGCTGAGCGCGCTCGACTCCGCGGCTAGCGGGCAGGTGCGCTCCCGGCGCGCAGCGGTGCGCTGACCTCGTGCAGGTGCCGCAGGACGTAGTAGTAGGTCTTGAACAGCCCGCACTGGGCGTAGTCGATCCCGTGGTCGGCGCAGAATTTCTGCACCAGGGGCTGCGCGCGGCGCAGGTTGACGCGCGGCATGCTCGGGAACAGGTGGTGCTCGATCTGGTAGTTCAACCCGCCGAGGGTGAAGTCGACCCACGGGCCGCCGCGGACGTTGCGGCTGGTGAGCACCTGCTTGCGCAGGAAGTCGAGCTTCGTCTTGTCGGTGTAGGTGGGCATGCCCTTGTGGCCCGGCGCGAACGAGCAGCCCATGTACATGCCCCACAGTCCCTGGTGGACGGCGATGAACGCCAGCGCCACCGGCGGGGACAGCACCACGAACACCGCGCCGAGGTAGATACCGATGTGGGCGAACAGCAGCACCGCTTCGAGCCGGCGGTGCTTGACCTCGTCGTCCCGCACGGCCTGGATGCCGGACCAGTGCAGACTCAGCCCTTCCAGCAGCAACAGCGGGAAGAACAGGAACGCCTGGTGCTTCGACGTCCAGCGCACGAGCCCGCGCTTGTCGCCGGTCTGCCCGCGGGTGAAGGCGAGCAGCGGGATGTCGATGTCGGGATCGTCGTCCTCGTGGTTGGGACTGGCGTGGTGCCGGGTGTGCTTGCCCATCCACCAGCCGTAGCTCATGCCGATGACCCCGCCGAGAGCGTAGCCGAGGCGGTCGTTGGCTCGGCCGGTGCGGAAGATCTGGTTGTGGCCCGCGTCGTGGCCGAGGAACGCGATCTGGGCGAACATCACGGCGAAGAACACCGCGGTCGCCAGCTGCCACCACGAGTCGCCCAGCAGCACGAACGCCACGCAACCGCCGACCAGGGCGAGCAGCGTGAGGCTGATCTTCACCGCGTAGTAACCATAACGCCGGTCGAGCAATCCTTCGCCTCGCACGAGGCGACCGAGATCACCGAAGTCGTTGCGCGACGTCGCGCGCGCGCCAGCCTCGGCGCTCACCGGAGACGCAGTCATGTATGTCCTTCCCCAAGTCCTGCGGCGCCGGGGACTGGGGCACCCACTCTTTACCCGGTTCGGGTTCCCGGACCTGCTCGGCGGTAAACAAGATCAGATCGGGTGTCGTTTCTCCGAGCGCGCGACGCGACGACTTTTGTGGCGGTGCGCCTTGACCGTCCGGATAACGCCCTGTGGTGACGAGGGACGCTGCCCCGTGACCAACCGCTCGATCACGGAGACCGGCCGACGCGCGCCGGACAGGCGAGTCCGTTCGTCGCTACCTGCGCGTGTCGGAGCCGTAAGCTGCGGGTAGTCGCACGAAGGTCGAGCGCCTGGAGGACCGATGGTGGAGAACCGTCGTCGGCGGATGCGGGCGGCTCTACATCGTCTCCGTGCGCCACTTCGGCGACAAGGTTGACCGCGACCGCGGGCAGGGAATGGCCGAACCGCGCGCGGTCAGCGTGCGCGACACCGTCAGCTTCCACAACGTCTGGGAACTGTTCGGCAAGGACGGCCAGCCGAAGGACACCACCGGCTGCAACGCCGCCGCGAAGACCATGCTCGACCAACTGGCCTGGCGGGGAACGGCCCTCCGCGAGGCACGGGAGAAGCACCCCTGCCAAAGCTGACGGCGTTCCGGCCGCCCCATGGGAGGGCGCCGAGCAGTCGGCGTAACGTCGAACTGCGGAAGCCGCATCCCCCGCGCTGCTGCGCCGGCTGTTTGCGGGTTCCATTCGGGTCGCCATGTTCAGCTCGTGACCGGCCGGCCGGAGACCTGTTCTTCCACCCCGGCGGAGAAGGCGGGCGCCTCGCACCCGCCGCGACGTCAAGGCCAAAGCCGTGTACAGGCGATGCCCGGTGCTGGACCAGTCAACCGCCGGGGTCCGGCCCGACGAACGCGGTCTCGACCGGGAGGCAGGCTGACTGACTTTCACAAGATCCGAAACCGTGCCCGAACCGAAGAGATACCGGACCGTCGCACTTCTGACTGCGTTGTGAACGGCGATGAGTAGAATGCGACGTGGTGGCACCCCGGTCCCTGGTGCTGACGTCCGAGTACGGCGAGCCGAGGGCCCGAATCATGATGAATGGTGAGTGCGGCGAGGAACACCACGCGTCCCCAGGCGGTGTGTGCTGCGCAAACGTGATCAAGGTCGGATGTACTCGCCTCAGCCGCCGCTGGAACGAGGCCTGCCATGGCCGATAGCGGCTCTGAACGGCTCCTGGCGCTTCTCGGCGACTCGGGCGGCGGCCTTGAGGTGGTCCGGCGCATCTGTGGGCTGTGTGTCACCGAACTGGCTGTGTCCGGAGCCGGTGTGAGCGTGATGGGCGGCCCCCTGACCGAGGGTTCCCAGGTCTTGCTGCACGCCACCGACGACGCCGGGGTGAAGCTGGAGGACCTGCAGCTCACCGTGGGTGAAGGCCCCAGCGTGGACGCCTACAATTCCGGGGGGCCCGTGATCGTGCCGGATCTCGAGCTCGAACATCGCCGATGGCCGGTGTTCGTTCCCGGCGCTGCCGGGTTCGGCGTGGCGGCGGTCTGCTCATTCCCGTTGCAGGTCGGTGCGGCCCGCTTCGGTGTACTGAACCTGCACCGCACCACTTCGGGGCCGATGACCGGGCAGCAGCTTTCCGGCGCGTTCACGCTGGCCGAGGCCGCCACGGTGGCTCTGCTGGACGATGTCGAGGCGCCGGGCAGCACGAGGCTGCGAGGGCAGGGCGACGTGCACAACGCGGTCCATCAGGCCACCGGCATCCTCACGATCCAACTGGGCGTGAGCGTGCAAGACGCCCTGTTGCGGATCCGTGCCCACGCCTACACCCACCAGCTGACCCTCAACGAGGTGGGCAGGCAGATCGTCGGCCACGAGCTGCACCTACAGACGGAAGAGTGACAGACATGCCAGGAATCCCGCATGACGCCGCGTCCGCACCGGTCGGTACCGCCACGGCCGCACACCGTGAACGGCTGCTCGCCCGCACCTTCGTGGAACTCGCGGACACCCTCGTCGATGACTTCGACGTCGCCGACTTCCTGCGCACCCTCGTCGAGCAGTGCCTGCACCTGATGGAAGTCTCCGCCGCCGGTGTCGTCCTGACCGACCCCGACGGCCGGCTGCGCATGGCCGCAGCCTCCTCCGAACGGGCCGGGCTACTGGAAACCCTCGCGGTGCAGGCCGACGACGGGCCGTGTATCGAATGCGTCCGCAGCGGACGTCCCGTGCTCAGCACCGACCTCCTCCGCGACGCCGACCGGTGGCCGCGCTTCACAGCAGCAGCAGATGCCGCCGGATTCCGTGCTGCACAAGCGATCCCGATGCGACTGCGCCGCCAGGTCATCGGCGCGCTGACCTTGTTCAACACCCAACCCGTGCCGGAAGACCCGGACCGCACCGCCCTGGCCCAGGCGCTGGCCGACATCGCGACCATCGGGCTGCTGCAGCACCGCGCCATCGACCGCGGCGACATCCTCACCGAGCAGCTCCAGACCGCTCTCAACAGCCGCGTGATCATCGAGCAGGCCAAGGGCTCGCTTTCCGCGCAAAGCGGAGACCCGGACATGGAACACGCCTTCAGCGCACTGCGCGGCTACGCCCGCGCGCACAACCAGCGGCTCGCCGACCTGTCCCGCGACGTCGCCGACGGTACTGCCGACGTCCAGGCGATCATCGCGTACGCCGCCCGGTCACGCCCCTGACGGCTCCCGCGCGCGGGACTACCGTTACCCGCCATGGCACGAACCCGGCTCTACCGCGACGGCGACCTGGAAGCCGAAGACTTCCCGGTCGCCGACATCTCCGATCACCTCGCCGATCCCACCGCGGTGGTGTGGCTGGACATGGCGGCTCCCACCGAAGACGACTTCGCGACCATCGGCGAGGAACTCGGCCTGCACCGGCTGGCGGTGGAGGATGCCCTGCACGCCCAGCAGCGGCCCAAGGTCGACCGCTACGACACCCACGGGTTCCTCAACGCCTACGCCGTTCACCTCGACACCCCTTCGGGTGAACTTCAGACCATCGAAGTGTCGGCGTTCATCACCGAGCAGACACTCGTGACCGTCCGCAAGAGCGACGACTTCGACATCGATGCCGTTGTGCAGCGCTGGGACGACGCCGAAGACCTCGCCGGCAGCGGCGTCGGATACCTGGTGCACGGCCTGCTGGACTACGTGGTGGACAGCCACTTCGACGCCGTCCAGCAACGACGTTCGCTGCGGCTGCGCAAGAGCCTGGTGACCCTGCGACGGGTCGACTACCAAGACGTCTACGACCACGTCCTGCGCGCCTCGGAATGGACCGAGTCCCTGCGCGACCTCGTCGCCACCATCCGCGACACCCAGCTCAACATCCAGGGAAACCGGCTCAACACCATCATGAAACAAGTGACAAGCTGGGCCGCGATCATCGCCGTCCCCACCGCCATCACCGGCTTCTACGGCCAGAACATCCCTTACCCCGGACTCCAGCAACCCTGGGGATTCTGGACCTCGACCATCGCCATCCTCGCCCTCTCCGGCGGCCTCTACACCGTCTTCAAACGCCGCGGCTGGCTCTGAGAATGGGTTCAAGGACGGCGAACCTTCACTGCCGTGATCATGACCTTGACTTGCGGCGGGCGATCCAGGTGAGGGTCGAGCAGGTGCTTCTTCGCCGGCTCTCGTCGTCGCGCGCCCTCGCAAGCAGGTCGGTCTCCCGTCCTCGTGGGTTCGTCAGGCATCGCCTGTGGTTGACCGCCGCGAACCCGCTCGACGCGGACCGGCCGCCCGCAGGCCGTGGCACGCGAGGCGCTCGTCGAGTCCGGCTCGTGCGTCAATTCGGGGTCGTGATCAGGAATGTGTAGTGCCCGTCGATGTCTTTGCGGACGTCGAGGACCTTGTCGGCAAGGTGGACCCGGGTCTCGCGGCCGAGGAACACCTGAGTGTTCGCGGTGGTGATGACGCGGTCGCCGGCCATCGGGCGCGCGGCGACCTCGACCTTCAGCTCGGCGGCCTCCTCGGGAGGACCGTCGATGGTCAGGCGCAGGCCGCCTTCGGCGTGGACGTTCTGGGCCGCGGTGAGCTGGTTGATCGCTTCGGTGGCCGATTCGGTCATGGTGAACATCGACGGTCTCGCCTTCTGCCTACGGTGATCGCGGAAATGGTGGGGTTCACCCGGCAGGCTTCCCGTTGTCGCTCCGTGGGGCGGTCATCCTGGCGAGGCGTTGCGGGGTGGGCCAGCGGACCTTGGTGGCCCAGCCGAGTTTCTCGAAGATCCGGATGACGTGGGCGGAGATGTCGACCTGCCCGGGGAGCACCCCGTGGCGGGCGCAGGTGGGGTCGGCGTGGTGGGAGTTGTGCCACGATTCGCCCATCGACAGGATCGCCAACGGCCAGAAGTTGGCGGAGCGGTCGCGGTTGGTGAACGGGCGGCTGCCGATTATGTGACAGATCGAGTTGACCGACCAGGTGACGTGGTGCTGCAGGGACACCCGCGCCAGCCCGGCCCAGAGGAACGCGGTCAGCGCGGCCCACGATCCGCGCTGAGCGTCCGCGACCGGTAGACCGACTCGCGTCAGGTGGCGATCATCTGCTCTGCTCTGTCTGGTGCTGACGGCAACCCGGCCAAACGTGCGAAGCTGGCTGCGAGCGGTCGCCAGGACGCGCCCGGTGACGCTGGGCGGGCTGCTCGTGCTCGCTCAGTCCTTCGTCTCGGTCTTTCGCTAGCGGAGGTGGACCTGTGAAGGTGCTGATCACGAGCTCGCGGATGCCATTCGCGCTGGGCATGGTGCGCAAGCTCGCGGCCGAGGGCCGCGAGATCTACGCCGCTGATGATCACGTACTGTCGCCGGGTAACCACTCGAAGTACCTCGCGGGTCATTTCGTCTATCCCTCGCCGCGCAGCGACACCGCGGGCTTCCTCGCCGAGCTGGAGCGGATCGTCCGGGAGCACGAGATCGACGTGATCGTGCCGGCCTACGAGGAGGCCTTCTACATCTCGACCCAGATCGAGCGGTTCAGCCAGGCCACCAAAGTGTTCGCATCACCCTTCAGGACGCTCGCCCGGCTGCATGACAAGGGAGCCTTCGCTCGGTTGGTCACCCAACTCGGGCTTCCGATCCCCGAGACGGTCGTGGTGACCTCCGACGAGGAGCTGCGCGAGACTACCGGTCGCTTCGACCGGTACTTCGCCCGCGGCGTCTTCTCACGCGGCGGGGTCTGCTGCCTGACCAACACCGGCCCGCTGGCCGATGCACTCGAGATCGACGACGTTCACCCCACGCCAGCATCCCCGTGGCTGGTGCAGCCTTTCCTGGACGGTGAGACGGTCTGCACCTACAGCACCGCCCACCAGGGCCGGGTGAGCTCCCATCTGATGTACCGGATCCCCCGGCAGCGCAGGCACAGCACCGGCATCCAGTTCGAGGCGATCGACGCCGCCGAGTCGTTGAAGCTGATCGAACCGATCGTGGCCGAGCTCGGCTACACCGGCCAGATCTCTTTCGACTTCCTGATCACCGATGACGGCCTCACCTTCGTGGAGTGCAATCCCCGCGCCACCGACGGCCTGCTGCTGATGCCCCGAGAGGAGCTGGCGGCGGGGCTGCTCGCCCCGCGGCCGGAGACCTTCGTGCTCGAGCCCGGCGGCCAAGTACAGCTCTCGCTCGCCGTGCTGGCCGACGGCTTCGCCGACCAGCTGGAACGCCTGCCCCAGTCCATCGACGACCTCGCACAGGTCCGCGACGCGGGCAGCGGCTGGAACGACCCGCTGCCGACGCTGTACTCGGCGCTGGCTATGTGTCACTCCGTCGGACAGAGCTTCCGCGAGCACATAGGCCACATCGTCGCCGTCGTCGGCGACATGAACTGGGACGGCGAGCACATCGACGGAATGTCAAACGCCGACGCGACCCTGCTCACCGGTCTGCGCCTCCAGCCAGGCCAATCCTAGGACACGTCAGCGAATCTGCCGGTGGATCCAGCCTTAGGCGGAAAGACTCGATTCAGATAATACGAGACCAAGGCACTCGCACGTCCTGGTGCCGCGTCGGCGTGCTGCTCCGCGTCGGCGATCATTGCTTCTACTGTCATGCCGAGGTTCCGCAGGTGCTGGGAACCGGCGTTTTCGCTCCATCGTGTGATGCAGGCCGTCGTCACTTCGGGATGAAACTGCACGCCGAGACTGCGGCCGATCCGGAATGCCTGTGTACCAGCCTGGTTGGTGGCCAGAACCGTCGCGCCATCCGGCGCGGTGAGGCGGTCGAAGTGCCACTGGAACCACGGTCCGGCGGCCAGTTCGTCGGAGTCGATGGTGCACCAGCCGATTTCCGGCGCCGGCGCCCTGTGCACGGAGCCACTCAACGCCCTGGCCATGATTTGAGCGCCGAAACAGATTCCGAACACTGCGCCACCGTCGGCAACAGTGTCGGCCAGCCAACGTAGTTCAGGTCGTAACCAGTTACCGATGTGCTGGTCGTCGTTGGCGTTCCAGGGCGCGCCCATCGGCACGAGTAGATCATAATCTGCCCTGTCCGGAAACGACCTTGTCACATTAGGCTGGTTGTGGCGTTCCTGGGGCACGACAACCAGTTCGTCGACCTGCCATCCACGCTCGCGGAGCGCTGCGCCGATGAGCCCGGTTTCCGATGCCGCGTCGTGCAGCACAAACAGTGCGCGCATACGCCTCCCTAGGACGTGGTCACACGGAGGGGCGTCGTTTGACGCCGTTGATGAAGTTGCCGCGCATCCTCGGTACGTCACCCGGCCAGCCGATACTCGCCAGCCGGGGCAGCACTGCAGCGAACATCAGGCGGATCTCCATCGGGGCCGGACTGTTGCGAAGCAGAAACGTGGCCCCGGAATCCCTCTTGCCGGATGCCAGTCACGCTACCACTTGTCCGCCGCTTTGACGTGTGCTGACCGTGTCACTCGACGTCGACGGTTGCTGTACGCCGGAAGTGGCAGGCTGGAGCCGGTCCAGTACAGCAGTTCCACGGCGGCCACCGTGATCAGTTCCGGCCGGTCGCGCAGCAGCACCAAGTGGCACCCGACGTCGCGAGGCGGCCGATCATTCTCGGCTGGCTTACAGCGAGATCCTGGGTGATGAGACCGAGGAACCCGCGGTCGCGTTCTTCACCGCCGCCGGGGTCACCCGCCGCTCGGGTACTGACCGACAACGAGCCTTGCTACAAGTCTTGCCTCTGGTGCGACGCGCTACGCGAGGCGGGCATCGTCCACAGACGCACGCGCCCCCACCGGCCGCCGTGCTTCTGGAAACAGCGCAGCGGTTCACCACAGGACCACAGGTGCGCGCACATCGATCTGGTCACCGTGGCCGAGTTCGATCTCGCGAGTCAGAAGTACCGGAAACTCTCGTCGCCGCGCATCGGATTCGACGTCGGATCGCGCTTCGGCCGCCGTGAGACGCTGACGTGCTGGGCTCCCGCTGGAGGCAACCATCGAAGCCCGTAAGCGAGGAAATCAGTTCGGACGGCGACACGCGGTGACGCGGGATCGACGGCCTCGCCGCCGCACTGCGAACCATGGCCGCGCTGACCTGGTCGGCCGGCTTGCTCAGCCAGCATCCGCAGACTCCCCACGTGCTCAGTTCAGCGAAGCCACCCTGCGCGGGAACCAGGTCAGAGCATCGCCACCGCCGCGGTATCGGCACGACGCGGGAGCCGGACATGGCTCAAGCGTCGGTCTCTTCGTAGCGAACTCCGTCCGCTGACGTACGGCACGCGGGTCATTCATCCCCACCCAAGCCAATCGCTGCACCGGGTTTGAGGTCGCGCGGCTGGACTTGCGCCACAGACGCGAGGATGGCCGAGCCTAGTTCTATTGATCTTTCGAACGGACGTGGAAGTGGATTCGTCGGCGGGCGTGTTCAAGCGGTGCGGGTGCCGGAGCAGGCAGACCGGCCGACCATTGGGCGCGTCGTGTCCCGATGCAGCCCGGGAAGGGCACGGGAGCTGGTACTACCGCCTGGAGGTGACACCGTGGCCGGACGGCCGGCGACGGCAGCTGCGGCGCGGCGGATTCGCCACCGCGGAGGCCGCACGCAGCGAGCGAGAGCAGTTCGGCGCGACCGGCGGACGGGAGCTGGCGGACGCGACGGTGACCGTGGGCCAGTGGCTGCGCCTGTGGCTGGCAACGCTCGTCCATCTGAGGGGCTCCACGTTGTGCTCGTACCGCACCAGCGTCGAGAACTATCTGATCCCCTGTCTGGGCGGTGACCTGGTGCGGGAGCTGACCGCGGACCGGATCCAGGCGATGGTGGCCGACCTCATCCGCGACGGCGGCGCGTCCGGCCATCCACTACGGCCGGGCACACTGCGGCACGTCCACTCGACGTTGCGGGCAGCCCTCAACGCCGCCGTGCGGCGCGGCCTCCTCCCCACCAACCCGGCCTGGCACGTCCACGTGCCCACCGGCAGACGCCCGCACGCAGTCGTGTGGACCGCGCCCCGGATTGCGCAATGGCAGACCACCGGGCAACGACCACCGGTTGCGGTCTGGACCGTCGAGCAGACCCGCGCATTCCTCGAGCACATCCACGACCACCCGCTCTATCCCCTGTTTCATCTCATCGCACTGTTCGGGCTCCGCCGCGGCGAAGCGGCGGGATTGCGGTGGTGCGATATCGACCTCGATCAAGGCCTGCTGACCGTCTCCCAACAGATCCGCCAATACGGTTCACGCATCGAGATCGGCAAACCGAAAAGCGAAGCCAGCAACCGAGTCATCGGTCTCGACAGCGTAACCATCGCCCTGCTCCGTCAGTACCGGGAAAACACCGCCGGAGATGTTGGCCCCGGATCAGAGGAGTTCATGTTCACGACCCGGTCCGGCGACCTGCTCACCCCGCAACATCTGACCCACCTATTCCGCGCCTTGAACGACGAATCCGACCTGCCACCGATCCGGTTACACGACCTACGGCACGGCGCCGGCAGCCTTTCCCTGGCCGCCGGAAACGACCTCAAAACCGTCCAAGCCATGCTCGGACACTCCAGCATCGTCCTGACCGCCGACACCTACGTCAGCGTCCTACCCGACCTGGCCTGCCGAGCCGCCGAAGCCACCATCCACCACGTCCTCAGCGCCGCAAAAGCCACCAGCGCACGACTACGCAGCACCCCCGCAGCCGCGGCTTAACCCGCTGGTCACAGCCCACCACCCGGCTGGCCGCCCACAACGACTCCGCCCCCGGGCAGTCCGCAGCAACCCGCGAAAGGACGGTCACCGACCCGGCGAAGGACAGGTCAACACGAAGACCTGCCCTGGCTGCGACCTGCCCGAAACCCGATCCCCACCCCGCTGCGACACGCCCTCGGCGCCGCCACGGCGGCCCCGAGCCCATCACGGGCTTACCGGGAGCCCACCCATGATCACAACCAAGGCTTGCAAGATCGACAAACAAGAACATCCCCGCTGGTCAGCGGGGATGTCGATCGAGTGGGCCGCCTGGGGCTCGAACCCAGAACCTACGGATTAAAAGTCCGCAGCTCTACCAATTGAGCTAACGGCCCGCTCCCCCAGTTTAGCCAGGCCCCGGTCAGGCCCTCGCACGCCGGGTCCGGCTGAGGCTTCGGGGGAGGTCAAGACTGGTTCTTCGCCGGTCGGCTGGTCACGATGCCTTCATGGCCGGTTCGCTGCTGATCCTCACCGGGCCGCCCGGTGCCGGGAAGTCGACCGTTGCGCGGGGGGGTGGCCGCCGACGGCGTTCGGCCTACCGTGCACCTGCACACCGACAGCTTCTACGTCGTACTCCGGCCCAGCCTCGAAGTCACCCTCGCCCGGGGGACCGCCCGCGACGCGCCGCAACTCACCGACGTCGAGCCGCTTAAGGGAATGTACGCCGCGTTCGCCGGGCTCGGTGAGCTGGAACGGCACGTCATCGACACGACCGAGCAGGACGCCGACGAGACCGCAGACGCAGTGCTGCGGGCGCGCTCGGCCGTGTTCGCGCTCTGATCCTCTTTGGACGAACTTGGACGAAACGCGCGGGGCCCGGTCCGGGCCCCGCGCGTCACGCTGTCAGCACTGGACGAGCAGGCCCGTGTAAGCCGTGCACTTTTTCGACGCCTTGTCGTTGGCCGCCTCCGGGTCGGCCGGCGCGCTCGCCGCTCGCTGAGCCGTCGTCGTGAACGCTCCCCATGCGAAGACGCCGCCTTCCGACGTGAACTTCGCCGTGGCCGACGCACCCGGGGCCAGGGTGCCGATCGCGCAGGTCAGCGTGGCGCCCGAGCGGGTGCAGCCCGTCATCGAGGCAACCGTGCGGCCGGAACCCGGGTTCGCCGTCACGCGGACGCCGGTCGCGGTGGCCGGGCCGGTGTTCGACACCTTGATCACGTAGTCGACCCGGGCGACCAAGCCGGGGCGCGGGGTGGCCGTCAGCGCGACCTTGACGTCGGCCTCGTCCGGCGGGGCGATCGTGACGGCCGGGCCGTCTTCGACGGCGAACGCGTAGTTGTCGCCGGCGAACTGGTGCTGGAGCGTGAACTGGCCGGGCGCGACGTCGTCCTTGACGCGCAGGGTGAACGTCACCGTCCGGCTCTCGCCCGCGCCCAGGTCGCCGACGCCGCCCCGGAAGCTGCTGAGGTACTGCGCGCACGGCGCGATTGCCCCGGCGCAGGAGACCAGGTCCACCACGTCGGCGATCGGCTTCTCCTTCACGTAGAGCGCCGCCTTCGCGCCGGTGACCGTGAAGTCCGCCGGGTTGGTCAGCTGCTCCGTGACCGTGAACGTGGTGCCCGCGCGCACGGTGGTCGCGCTGACGTCGATCGTGCTCGCGGGCGGGGCCGCGGACGCGACGGCGGGCGACGCGCCCAGGGCCGCGACCGCCAGCGCGGCCAGCACAGCGGCTCTTCGTCCGGTTCGCTGCATGTTGTGATCTCCTGGTTCCGAACCGAGGGGTGCCGCTCCGACCGGTGAAACTGGCGTGCGCAGCAGGGGTGACGAAGATCAGATCGGCGCACCCCGAAATTCGTTACCGGGTTCGCGAAACCGTGCTTGAACTGGGCTTTCACCCAGGTTGCCCGGTCACCGACCGCAGCAGCGCACCGAAATTGTCGGACCCCTGTGGCACGCTCCGCGCATGACCGAACACACCGTCCCGGTGACGCCGCCACCCCGCCTGACCGGCCCCAGAACCGACCCGGCGCCGGTCGCTGACGAGCGCCAAGCGCTCACCGAGAGCCTCGAGTACTACCGGCGCACCTTCGAGCTGAAATGCGCCGGCCTCGACCCGGCACGGCTGTCCGAACGCTCGGTACCGCCGTCCACCTTGACCCTGCACGGGCTGCTGCGGCACCTCACGGGCTGCGAACGCTGGTGGTTCCGGATCCAGTTCACGGGCGAGGACGTCCCGAACCTCTACTACTCCGACGACGACCCGGAACAGGACTTCACGGACCTGGGCGGCGATGTCGACGAGGCGTTCTCGTTGTGGCACGCCGAATGCGCGCGCTCCCGCGAGATCGTCGCGGCCAGCTCGCTGGAGCAGACCGGCACTCGCCTCAGCACCGGCGAACCGTTCACCCTGCGCTGGCTGATGCTGCGGATGATCGGCGAGTACGCGCGCCACATCGGCCAGGCCGACCTGATCCGCGAGCGGATCGACGGCGCGACCGGCGAATGACGGTTCAGGCAGCTGCCGTCCGGCGGCGGAAGCGGGAAAGGAGGTTGATCACCAGCGGAACGACGATCCAGCACGCGTAGGCCCAGTGCGTGAAGAAGGCGACCGGGATCGAGAGGGCGAACGCGGCGATCATCGCGCCGATCCCGCGGTAGACCGTGCCGAAGAGCTCCGGCGGGGTGTCCGCGCGGTAGAGGTGGTTCCGCTTGATCTGCCGGGCCATGAGGAGGAACAGCGTCAGCGCGATGACCTGCACGACGGCGTAGAAGACGAAGCGGAACTCGAACCCTCCGTCTTCGGAGATCACCTTCGTGGCGAAGGGCATGACCACCTGCATCAGGAGCCAGCCGAAGGTGAGGCGGGCCAGCCCGCCGCCGAGCGTGGTGACGTAGTTGAACAGGCGGTGGTGGGCGCGCCAGTGGCCCCCGATGACGATGAAGCTGATCAGGAAGGAGACGTATTCGGACTGGTGATGACCGAGTGACCGCAGCAGTTCGGCGCTGGTGGCGCCCTCCGGCAGCGGCAGCTCGAGCGCGAGCAGCGTGATCGCGATGGCGACGACGGCGTCCGAGAAGAAGGTCAGCCGCTCGGCGGCGATGGCCCGGGATTCGGAGCCGGCGGTGTCCTCGATGGACGGGGCGCTGGTCATGGCGGATGAGCGTGCCAGACCCGGTCGTGCGGCCGTCGCCGAGGGCGGCCGCGTGCGATGCTGACGCCATGACCGTCGACCCCGATTCCGGACTCCTCTCCCCGGTGCGGGCCGGTACGCCGGCCGAAGCGTCGACCGGGGACGAGGCCTGGTTGCGCGCGATGCTCGACGCCGAGGCGGCGCTCGCGAGGGCGCAGGCGCGGGTCGGGACGGTGCCGCCGGAGGCCGCCGGCGCGATCACGGAGGCCGCGGGCAGGGTGCGGATCGACGTCGCCGAGCTGGCGCGTGGGTCGCGGGCGACCGCGAACCCGGTCGTCGGCCTGGTGAAGGCGCTGACGTCGGCCGTCGGCGAGCTCGCGCCCGGGGCCGCGGAATACGTGCACCGCGGCTCGACCAGCCAGGACATCTTCGACACCGCGATGATGCTGGTCGCCGACCGGACGCTGCGGCCGCTCGCCGCCGACCTCGACGCCACGGCCGAGGCGCTGGCCGCGCTGGCCCGCGCGCACCGGGACACGACCATGGCCGGGCGGACGCTGACGGCCCACGCGGTGCCGACGACGTTCGGGCTCAAGGCCGCGGGCTGGCGGCAGCTGGTGCTGGACGCGGCCGTCCGCATCCGCCGCGTGCTCGACGGCGGGCTCCCGGTCTCGCTGGGCGGTGCGGCCGGGACGCTGGCGGCGTACGCCGAGTACGCGCGCCTGGCGAGCGAGCCGAGCGGGGGCGGGGGCGGGGGCGGGGGCGGGGGCGGGGGCGATGCCACCACAGCCGCGGCGCCCCTCGGCGGCGCGGGGCCGGCTCGCGATGCGGAGGCCGGCGACTATGCCGAGCGGCTGACCGCGGCGTTCGCCGAGGAGACCGGGCTGGCCGCTCCAGTGCTCCCGTGGCATTCGCTGCGGACGCCGGTTGCCGACCTCGCCGGGGCGCTCGCGTTCGCCGCCGGGGCGCTGGGGAAGCTGGCCGTCGACGTCGAGACGCTCAGCCAGACCGAGCTGGGCGAGGTCGCCGAACCGGCCGCCGAGGGGCGGGGCGGCTCCTCGGCGATGCCGCACAAGCGGAACCCGGTGCTCGCGACGCTGATCCGGTCGGCCGCGCTGCAGGTGCCGGTGCTGGCCGCCGGGGTCACGCAGTCGATGCTCGCCGAAGACGAACGGTCGGCTGGGGTCTGGCACGCCGAGTGGCAGCTGGTGCGCGAGTGCCTGCGGCTGACCGGCGGTGCCGCGCACACCGCCGCCGAGCTGGCGCGCGGGCTCACCGCGGCGCCCGGGCGGATGCGGACGAACCTGGCGTCGACGCACGGGCTGATCGTCTCCGAACGGCTCTCCGCCGTGCTCGCGCCGCTGCTCGGCAAGGCGAAGGCCAAGGAGCTGCTCGGCGAGGCGTCCCGGCGGGCGGTGCGCGAAGACCGGCCGCTCCGGGACGTGCTGGACGAGCTGCCCGCCGTCACCGGCGTGCTGACGGCAGCTGCGCTGGACGAGCTGCTCGACCCCGCCGGCTACACCGGCGCGGCGGGCGCCCTGGTCGACCGTGCCCTCGGCGACCGCGCCCTCGGCGGGCCGGAGCCGGGCGGTTCGGACTAGCGCGAAAATTCTTTGAACCGCCCTCGGCGGGTGTCCGTGTAGTGGGTATCAAGCAGCCGCACCGAGCGGCGGGAAAACCCCAACGGACACAAGGAGAACTTCCATGCTTCGCACGCGCATCGCCGTCTCCGTCGCCGCGGCGGCAGCCGGGCTGGCAGTGCTCACCGCTTGCTCGGGTGCCGAGACTGCTCAGCCGGTTGTCGCCCCCGCGGCGGCCGGTGGCACCGGGGGCGGCCAGGCCGCCAACGGCCAGGGCCAGGTAGGCAACGCTGCTCCGGCCTCGAACGAAAGCAAACTGGTCGTCGCGGACGTCGCCGACGTCGGACAGGTGCTCACCGACCAGAACGGCATGACCCTCTACCGGTTCGACAAGGACACCGCGAAGCCGCCGAAGTCCAACTGCGACGGTGACTGCGCCAAGGCCTGGCCGCCCATGCTGGCGACCGGGGACGTCCAAGTCCAAGGTGTCGACAAGAACATGGTCGGGAAGGTGACGCGCTCCGACGGGACCGAGCAGATCACCGTCGGCGGCTGGGCGCTCTACCGCTACGCCAAGGACACCAAGCCCGGCGATGCGACCGGCCAGGGCGTCAGTGGCGCCTGGTACGCGGCGAACGCCAAGGGCGGGAAGGCCGGCCAGGCCGCGGCGACCGGCTCCGAGGCCGGTGGCGTCAAGCTCAGCGCCAGCAAGATCGACGGCCTCGGCGACGCGATCGTCGACCAGAACGGGATGACGCTCTACCTGTTCCAGAAGGACACCAAGAAGAAGGCCTCCGCCTGCAACGGTGACTGCGCCAAGACCTGGCCGCCGGTGCTCTCCAACGGCAAGGTCGAGCTGCAGGGCATCGACTCGAAGCTGCTCGGCAGCATCAAGCGCCAGGACGGCTCGGAGCAGGTGACCGTCGGCGGCTGGCCCGTCTACACCTTCTCGAAGGACACCAAGCCGGGCGACGCGAACGGCCAGGGCGTCAACGGCACCTGGTTCGTCATCGAGCCCGCCGGCTGCAAGCTGGGCAGCAACCCGAACACCGCCACCAGCCAGCAGCAGGCGCCGGCCGGCAGCGGTGCGGGTACCAGTGACTCCTCCGGTTCCGGTGGCACCACCTACTGAACCACCCCGAACCTCCTAGTGGGCGAGGCCCGGCGGACGCTCTTCGTGAGTGACCTCCGGGCCTCGCCCCTTGTGGTCACGACGCAGGAACGACCGGCGACGCGGTTCTTCGGTGACCCGGTCGACGTGGTCGGTGCGGTCGACCGCGTCGACGCGGTCGGTCCGGTCCGTGCGGCCGGTCCGGTCGATCACCTCGGTGCGCTGCTCGGCGACCGCCGGCTCGTCGACCGTCTCGTCTTCGGGCAGCAGGATGGTGCGGCGGGCCGGCAGGACCGCGATCAGCAGGCCGAGCGCGGCGACACCGAGGTGCAGCCACGTGTCGGCGCGCCCGAGGTCCATCGGGTTGCCGGCGGTGGCGAAGGGGTTGGTCGAAATGAGGCCGTCGATCATCAGGCCCCACACGAACAGCAGGCCGTAACCGATGAACAGCAGCCAGCCGAACGTCCGCGCGCGGCCCGAGCCGAAGGCGAACAGCAGGCCGACAACGCCGGTCACGACGCGGACCAAGCTCATCAGCGGGTTGGCGGAGAACCGCCAGAACCCGGTGTCGTGGTGCCCGGCGAAGTTGCCGAAGCCGGTCCTTGAGAATCCGATGATGCCGACGACGAGGAACGCGATCCCGGCCAGTCCGGCCAGCACCTGCGCCGGCTGCAGGCCTCGGACCCGGATGCGTGCGCCTTTCGCGTGAACCATGACTCCAGTCCTTCCCAGCGGGTGGTGACGACCGTCACCGCCCTCAGGTACCCCGCGAACACGGTGAGCGAAACGATGGTGCTTGCCCGCAGGGCCCCGGTGTGTTCGCGGATCGGGCCCGGTTCGAGAGCTATCCCACAAACCGGCCCGTTCCGGCGAACAGCGCACGGCCTTTCCGGCAATCCGGAGCATGCGCAAGCTGAGCGGCATCTTCCTGGTGGGGCTGTGCCTGGGGGCGATCGGCGCGGTGGTGGTGACGGCGCGGCACAGCTCCGCCGCGGCGCCGCAGCCCCTCGCGGTCACCGAACTCGTCACAACGGCGTCCGCGACGCCGACGCCAGAGCCGGAGCCGACATCGACGCCGACACCCAAGACCGAGCCGTCCGCCACACCGACGCCCGCGTCGAAGGTGGATCCGGCCAAGGTGACCGCCGCCGCGCTCGACAAGCTCATGGGCGACGGCGAAGTCAGCGCCGTCGTGTTCGACCGGGAGCGCGGCGCGGCGATCACCTCCGTGCGCGCGGACCGCGGGTACACCTCCGCGTCGCTCGTGAAGCTGCTGATCGCGCTTTCCGCGCTCGAACAGGGCGGTCCCATCGTGGAGGTCCAGCGGATGCTGTCCCGCAGCGACGACGACCTCGCGAGCCGGTTCTGGACGGCCTACGGCGGGCCGTCGATCGTCACGCGCTGGGTCACGAAGCTGGGCCTCACCGGCACCCGGCCGCCGGAAGACGCCGGTCGCTGGGGCGACACGCGCATCACCGCGGCGGACATCGTGCGGATCTACCAGTACCTGCTCGACCACAAGTCGACCGCGATCATGACCGCGCTGCGCGGCGCGACCGAGCGAGGGTCCGACGGGTTCCGGCAGTACTTCGGCATCCCGGACGCCGCAGCTGGGCAGGAGTGGGCGGTGAAGCAGGGCTGGTCGTGCTGCCGGCCGACGCGGATGCTGCACACCTCGGGCGTGGTCGGCCATTACATCGTCGTCGTGCTGACCGAGCACCCCGCCAAGGTCGACTACGCGACCGGGTCGAAGCGGGTCACGGAGATCGTCTCGACGCTGCTCGGCGGCTGAGCCGGCTACTGGTCGGTGTCCGCCAAGCCGCCCGCCGCGCCCGACCGGGGCAGCGGCCACGGCTGCACCCCGCCGGTGGCCTGGACCTGCCGGCCCGCCGTGGCGGGCGGGGTCGTGTGGGCGCCGATCCAGGTGAGGATCTCGGGGATCTGGGATTTGAAGGTGTTCATGTTGTGGCCCGCGTCCGGGACCTGCCACGCCTGGAACCGGACCGGCGGCCGGACGCCGGCGCGGACCAGCTCGGCGGCCGCGCTCTCGAACTTCTCCTTCTCGCCCCAGATGGCGAGGATGTCCACCGGGGAGGGGTGGAGGCGGACCGTGATGCCGACGTTGTTGGCGTCGTCGACGTCCTGGCGGCCCTTGTAGAGGTTCTCCGTCTCGGCGTCCATCTGGGCGCGGTCGTAGCCGCTGACGCTGACCGCCTGGCCGTACCACTGCGGGTGGCGGGTCACGAGGTTCATCGCGCAGTAGCCGCCGGACGACCAGCCGGCGAAGGTCCAGGCCTTCCGGTCCGCCGCCACGCTCAGCTTCTGCAGCGCCCACTCCCGCAGGTCCGCCGTCAGGTACGTGTCGTTCGCGGTGCCGTCGACCTCGTCGACGCACTCGGTGTCGTGGCCGATCTTCGGGACGCCCGTGGGGTCCGGCATGAGCACCACGACCGGGGGCAGCACGCGCTTGGCGATCGCCGCGTCGAGCTGTTCCGGCAGCTTGTACCCGTCGGTGACGACTTCGGGCCCGGACGGGTAGTTCGGGATCCACTCGATCACCGGGAACCGCAGGCTCTTGTAGGCCGGGTCGAAGTACTGCGGCGGCAGGTAGAACGTCACGTCGCGCACGAGCTTGGTGCGCCGGCCCGTCACCTTCTTGTGGACGACGGTTCCCTTGCCCTCCTTGGCGTGCGCCGCGCCCACGTCGCGGACGACCTCGAGGCTCTCGTCGTTCCCGGCCGTCTCGACGTCGATGCTGTTGGCCGCGTAGACGCCGGTGCCGAGCAGCGAGCCGAGCGTCGGGAAGAACCCGCCGATCATGTTGCCGGCCAGCCCGGTGGTGACGACGATGGAGACGACCGCGCAGAGGATGGTGGCGGTGCGCCACAGCAGCTTCCGTTTCCACCGCTCCCAGAACAGCGGGATGGCGATGATCGCCAGCAGCGTCACGGCGACCACGATGCTCATCGTGATCGGCGAGTCGAGCCGGATGCTGCTGAGGTGCATGGCAACGGTCCTTCCGGGCGGGCAGAAATGCGCGCCCGGATCGCGGGACTCGCGTATATATCACGTTTGAGCCCCCTCGCACGTTGCGACCTTGTGACCTCCGCCATAGGGCCGCAACGTGCGGCGGGCTCAGCGCTTTCTCGACTACGCGGCCAGAGCGCGCGCCAGCACGGTGACGGCCTGGGTGATCGCGGCCTCGGCGGCGTGCGTCTCGCGAAGCGCGTTCACCATCACGAAGTCGTGGATGATCCCCTGGTACCGGACGGCGGTGACGGGCACGCCGGCCTGACGCAGCTTCGCCGCGTACGCCTCACCTTCGTCGCGAAGGACGTCAGCTTCGCCGGTGATCACCAGGGCCGGCGGCAGCCCGGCGAGCTCGTCGAGCGACGCGCGCAGCGGCGACGCCGTGATTTCCGCGCGCTGGGCGGGATCCGTCGTGTACTGGTCCCAGAACCACTTCATGCCTTCGCGCCCGAGGAAGTAGCCCTCGGCGAACTTCAGGTACGACTCGGTGTCGAAGTTCGCGTCGGTGACCGGGTAGAAGAGCACCTGCTGCTTGAAGGTGACGTCGCCGCGCTGCTTGGCCAGGATGGTCAGCGCCGCGGTCATGTTCCCGCCGACCGAGTCCCCGGCGATCGCGATGCGAGAGGTGTCGAGCCCCTTCTCCGCGCCGTGCTGGGCAACCCACTTCGCCACCGCGTAGTTCTCCTCGACGGCGACCGGGTAGCGCGCCTCGGGCGACCGGCTGTACTCGGGGAACACGACAGCCGCGCCCACCCCGGCCGCCAGTTCGCGCACCAGCCGCTCGTGGGTGTGGAAGTCGCCGAACACCCAGCCGGCGCCGTGGATGTAGACGATCACCGGCAGCGGACCGGAAACGCCGGCCGGGCGGACGATCCGCGTCTCGACGTCGCCGTTCGGGCCGCCCGGGACGGTCAGCACCTCGATCTCGGCGGCAGGCATGGCGATCTCGCCGTCCTGGACGCCGTCGACGGCCTTGCGTCCCTCCTCCGGCGCCAGCTGGAACAGGTACGGCGGCTGGTCGGTGGCCTCCGCGAACGCCTGTGCGGCCGGTTCGAGGGCCAGGTTGTGCGGGTTGGCGGTCATGTCGTCCTCCTCGGGGTGGAAGCTGATGCCATGAAGGTAGTTCGCAACTCAGTTGTGCACAACTAAATAGACAGCAATGAGATGCAGCGCACTTAAGTTGCCGCCCAGCCGGATCGCGCGCACCATGGACAGCCAAGGGAAGAGGAGGACGCCATGGCATCGCTGCGGCTGGACGACCAGCTCTGCTTCGGGCTGTACTCGGCGTCGCGCGCGGTGACGTCGCTGTACCGCGTCGTCCTGGAGGACCTCGATCTGACCTATCCCCAGTACCTGGTCATGCTGGCGCTCTGGGAGCAGGACCACCGGCTGGTGAAGGAGCTCGGCGCCGAGCTGAACCTCGATTCGGGCACGCTTTCGCCGTTGCTCAAGCGACTGCAGACCGCGGGCCTGGTGGTCCGGAACCGGCAGGCCGACGACGAGCGCTCGGTCCGCGTCAGCCTGAGCGAAAGCGGGAAGGCGCTGCACGAGAAGGCGCGGGGCATCCCCGACGTGATCGGCGCGGCGATGAGCTTGGACGAAGCCGGGCTCGCCCGGATGCGCGCCGAACTGGACCGGTTGACGGAGTCCGTCAACGCCTATCGGGAGGCGTGGTCGCCGGCGTGATCGTTCCCGTGGCAGCATGAGCCGCGAAGGGGTGGTCATGATCAACCACGACGACGCGCTCAAGGCCGTCGCAAGCAGCCTCGACCGGCCGTCCGCCGCGCGGATCTACGACTACTTCATCGGCGGGAACACCCACTACGCGATCGATCGCGACTTCGCCGAGAAGGTCCGCGCCCGGCTGCCGCTCATGGGCGAGTACTGCCTGACGAGCCGGCAGTTCCTGGGCCGCGCGATCCGGCAGTGCGTCCGCGAAGGCATCCGGCAGTTCGTCGACGTCGGTTCCGGCCTGCCGACGGCGGGCAACGTGCACGAGGTCGCCGACGGGGCCCGGCCCGAGCTGGACACGCGGGTGCTCTACATCGACAACGAGCCGATCGCACTGGCCCACTCGACGCTGCTGCTCGCCGACACCGCCGACCCGGAGCGCCACCACGCGATCGCCGCGGACTTCCTGCAGGAGGACGACCTCTGGGAACGGGTGAAGGCGTCGGACATCATCGACGTGCGCGAGCCGGTCGCCCTGGTGATCAACGCGGTCATGCACTTCGTCAAGGACGACCAGGACCCGGACCGGCTGCTCGCCTTCTACCGCGAGCGGCTGGCCCCCGGGTCGTTGCTGGTGCTGTCGCAGATGACCAACGAGAACCCGGTGAACGAAGACGAGCGGCAGGCGCTGCTCGACCTGCTCGAGTACTACGAGACCACGACGAACCCGGGTTGCCTGCGGACGATGGCCGAGTTCGAACGCTTCTTCGGCGGCTGGCCGATGCTCGAGCCGGGACTCGTCTACGCCCCGGCGTGGCACCCCGACGAGTACACCGTGTTCGCCGGTTCGCCGTCCGAGTCGCGGGTGATCGGCGGCGTCGCGCGCAAGCCCTAAGACGCTTCGCTCAGGCTGTCCAGCACGTCCAGAACCGCCCCTTTGCCCAGGTCGACGGCCTTGCGCAGGACCTCGGGGT
Organism: Amycolatopsis sp. DG1A-15b; assembly: GCF_030285645.1. Taxonomy (GTDB): domain Bacteria; phylum Actinomycetota; class Actinomycetes; order Mycobacteriales; family Pseudonocardiaceae; genus Amycolatopsis. The sequence continues at coordinate 8,446,771 of NZ_CP127296.1, read as the reverse complement.
CGCGTTCCAGCACCGCCACCTCCGGCGCACCGGCCGGTGGGCGGACGGTCAGGATGCGGGGGTCGGTGGTCAACGTTCCTTCGTCCTCGACGTCCCGCCGGTAGGTGTCCTGCCAGGCCGGGATCGCGCCGGGTGCCTGGCGCCGCAGGAACCGCGGCACGACGACGTCGTGCACGCGCGGCGGCGGCAGCGGCAGCTCGTCGGCGCGGCGGGTGCGCAGCACCAGGACGTCGGTCGCGCCCTGGGCGAGCGCGGTGCGGTACGGGATCGGCTCGGCCACGCCGGCGTCGACGAACCGGCGGCCGGCCATCGGGATCGGCGGCCCGGCCAGCACCGGCATGCACGACGACGCGGCGAGCGCGACCTTGATCGCGTCGACGTCGTCGAGGAAGGGGTGCAGGTCGGTCGACTCCCCGGTGTCGGCGTCGGTGGCCAGCGGGTGGAAGGTGACCGGGTTGGCCAGGATCGCCGGGAAGTCCATCGGCTCCAGCACCGAGTAGACCTGGTGGACGAGGTATTCGAGGTCGATCACCGCGCGGCCGCGCAAGGTGTGCAGCGGGTTGATGATCCGGCGCATCACCGCCGGGTTCCACCACGTCCGGACGCCGGTCGAGGACCGGCCGCAGAGCAGCCAGGCGCCGTTCAGCGCACCGGCCGACGAGCCGTAGACGGCGTCGAACGCTCGCGTCACGCCGAGTTCGTCCAGCGCCAGGACCATGCCGCTGGAGTAGGTGCCGCGGCTGCTGCCGCCCTCGATGGCGAGCGCGAGGCGCCGGCCGTCGGTGCGTTCGCCCGGGACACTGCCCGCCGCCATCCGTTCGGAGATCAGTTCGAGTACCGGGTGCACTCCTCCCATCCTGGTCTTTTCCGGGGATTAGTCGACCCGATTTGCCCACCCGGGCGGGTGAAGTGATGCGCGCCTCGTTGCACTGCAACTAGTTGCATAGCAACCTTCACGCATGGCACTGGAGCACGCGATCCTCGTCTCGCTGTCCGAGCGCGCCGGTTCGGGCTACGAGCTGACGCGCCGCTTCGAGAAGTCGATCGGGCTCTTCTGGAGCGCCACCCACCAGCAGATCTACCGCGTGCTGAAGCGCATGGAAGAGGCCGGCTGGGTGGCCGTCGACGTCGTCGCGCAGTCGGGGCGGCCGGACAAGAAGGTCTACACGGTCAGCGACAGCGGACGCGCCGAACTCGTCCGCTGGCTGGCCGAGCCGGATCCGTCCGCGGGGCCGGTCGAGCTGGCCGTGAAGATCCGCGGCGCCACCTTCGGCGACCCGGGGAAGGTGGCCGAGGAGATCGTCCGGCACCGCGCGACGCACGCCGAGCGCCTCGACGTCTACCGCCAGATCGAGAAGCGCGACTTCCCCGCGCCGGCGAACCTCCACGGCCGGCACCTGCACCAGTACCTGGTCCTGCGCGGCGGCATCCGCGTCGAAGAGGGCCAGGTCGAGTGGTTCGACGAAGTCCTCACCGCCCTCCACCACCCCAAGGACGCCCGATGAGCCCGTACCCGCACCTGCTCAGCCCGCTCGACCTGGGCTTCACGACGTTGCGCAACCGCGTCCTGATGGGATCGATGCACACCGGCCTCGAAGACAAGGCTTCGCACTTCCCCGAACTGGCCGAGTACTACGCCGAACGCGCCCGCGGCGGCGTCGGGCTCATCGTCACCGGCGGGTTCGCGCCGAACCGCACCGGCTGGCTGCTGCCGCTCGCCTCCAAGCTGACGACGTCCGCCGAGGCGCGACAGCACCGGCAGCTCACCGCGCCCGTGCACGAAGCCGGCGGCAAGATCGCGCTGCAGGTCCTGCACGCCGGCCGGTACGCCTACCACCCGCTGAGCGTGTCGGCGTCGAGCATCAAGGCGCCGATCAACCCCTTCCGGCCGCGCGGGCTCACCGGTTACGGCGTGCACCGGCAGATCCGCGCCTTCGCCGACTGCGCCGCTCTCGCGCGCGAAGCGGGCTACGACGGCGTCGAGATCATGGGTTCCGAGGGCTACCTGATCAACCAGTTCCTGGCCGAGCGCACCAACAAGCGCACCGACGCCTGGGGCGGCACGCCGGAGAAGCGGCGCCGGTTCGCCGTCGAGATCGTCAAGCGCACCAGGGAAAAGGTGGGTGACGACTTCATCATCATCTACCGGCTGTCGATGCTCGACCTCGTCCCGGGTGGCCAGCGGTGGGAAGACGTCGTCGCACTCGCCAAGGAGGTCGAGGCCGCCGGCGCCACGATCATCAACACCGGCATCGGCTGGCACGAGGCCCGCGTGCCGACGATCGTGACGTCGGTGCCGCGCGCCGCCTTCACCTGGGTGACCGGGAAGCTCAAGCCGCACGTGGGCATCCCGGTCGTGACGTCGAACCGGATCAACATGCCGCAGGTCGCCGAGGAAGCGCTGAGCAGCGGCGACGCCGACCTCGTGTCGATGGCCCGGCCGTTCCTCGCCGATCCCGACTGGATCCGGAAGGCCGAGACCGGCCGCGAGGACGAGATCAACACCTGCATCGCCTGCAACCAGGCCTGTCTCGACCACGCCTTCAAGCGCAAGCTCGTGTCCTGCATGGTGAATCCGCGTGCCGGCCACGAGACGACGTTGACGCTCGCGCCGACGCGGCGGTCGAAGCACGTCGCCGTCGTCGGAGCCGGCCCGGCCGGCCTGGCGGCGGCGACCGCGCTCGCCGAACGCGGGCACAGCGTCGAACTGTTCGAAGCCGACGACGAGATCGGCGGCCAGTTCGGCATCGCGCGGAAGATCCCCGGCAAGGAGGAGTTCGCCGAGACCATCCGCTACTACCGGCGGCGGCTCGAAGTGACCGGGGTGAAGCTGCACCTCGGAAAGCGCGTGGCCGCGGCCGAGCTCACCGGCTTCGACGAGGTCGTGCTGGCCACCGGGGTCGCGCCGCGCGTCCCGTCGCTGCCCGGGATCGACCACCCGAAGGTGCTGTCCTACGTCGACGTCGTCAAGCACGGCAGGCCGGTCGGTGAGCGGGTCGCGGTGATCGGGGCCGGCGGCATCGGTGTCGACGTCAGCGAGTTCCTCACGCACACGAGCTCGCCCGCGCTCGATCTCGACGCGTGGCTGGCCGAGTGGGGTGTCACCGACCCGGAACAGGCCGCCGGCGGGCTCGGCACCCCGCGGCCCGAACCGTCGCCGCGGCAGGTTTTCCTGTTGCAGCGCAAAAAGTCCGGCATCGGCGCCGGGCTCGGCAAGACGTCCGGCTGGGTGCACCGGGCCGCACTCAAGGCCAAGCGCGTCGAGCAGCTCCCGGGCGTCACGTACGAGCGGATCGACGACGACGGCCTGCACATCACCGTCGACGGCCGGCCTCGGCTGCTCGACGTCGACACGGTCGTCGTCTGCGCCGGTCAGGAGCCGGTGCGGGACCTCGCCGACGAGCTGCGCGAGGCCGGGCTGCCGGTGCACCTGATCGGCGGGGCCGACGTCGCCGCGGAACTCGATGCGAAGCGCGCCATCGACCAGGGAACGCGGCTCGCCGCCTCGCTGTAGCGCAGCTCACCCGGAAAGGGTGACACGGTGGTGTCGCGGACGGCTGCGACGGTCCGGGCATGACGATCGTGGATGCGGACTGCCTCGCCGAAACCCTGGCGTTCAACGAGAAATTCGCGGCGGCGGCCGCGAACCGCCCGGCTCGGGGGCCAGCACCGAGCGCGGAAACCCTGGCGCGGCTGCGGCGCAACCGCCTCGGCGGCGACACGCCACCGGTGCGGCTGCCGCAGGGCCGGGACCGCGTCGTCGACGGCGTGCCGGTCCGGGTTTTCGTGCCGGACCGGGTCGACGGCGTGTACCTGCACCTCCACGGCGGCAGCTGGGCGTTCGGCTCCGCGGCCGGCCAGGACGAGCGGCTCTGGCGGCTCGCCACGCAGACCCGGCTGGCCGTGGTGAGCGTGGACTACCGCCTCGCACCGGAGCACCCCTTCCCCGCCGGGCCCGACGACTGCGCGGCGGCGGCCCATTGGCTGGTGCGCAACGCCGGTGCCGAGTTCGGCTCCGAACGGCTGCTGATCGGCGGGGAGTCGGCCGGTGCGCACCTGAGTGTCCTGACCCTGCTGCGCCTTCGCGACCGGCACGGTGTCACCGGCGCGTTCCGGGCCGCTCACCTGCTCTTCGGCCCGTACGACCTGTCGATGACCCCGAGCCAGCGGAACTTCGGCGCCCGGCCGTTGCTGAGCAACACCGAGTCGCTCCGGGGCAGCTACGCGCTGTTCGTCCCCGGCATGGGAGAAGAACAGCGCCGGGCCCCGGAAGTCTCGCCCCTGTACGCGGACCTGGCGGGTCTGCCGCCCGCCCGGATCTCCGTCGGCACCGAGGATCCGCTGCTGGACGATTCGCTCTTCCTGGCCGCGCGGTGGCAGGCCGCGGGCGCGCCCGTGCAGCTGGACGTCGTCGCCGGCGCCATGCACGGCTTCACGTTGTTCCCCCTGACCGTCACCGAGCGGGAACACCGGCGGGAGCGGGACTTCCTGGCCTCCGCGTGAGCGGTAGCGTCGGCGCCATGACCCGGACCGCCCGGCTGTACGCGCTGGTGGAGGAACTGCGCGCGGCCGCGCCGCGGCCGCGGACGGTCGCGGCGCTCGCCAGGCGGTTCGAGGTCAGCGACCGCACGCTGCAGCGCGATCTGCAGGCTCTGATGCAGGCCGGCGTCCCGGTGCGGGCCATCCCCGGACGAGGCGGCGGCTGGGCGATCGATCCGGAAACGACCCTGCCCCCGATCCACCTCACCGCCGGCGAGGCCTCGGCGCTGACCGCCGTGCTCGCCGCGGCCGACGCCACCACTCCGTACGCCGGCGAGGCTCGCACGGCAGCCCAGAAGATCACGGCCGCGATGACCGGCGCCGTTTCGGCGGCGGTCCGGGAACTCGCCGCCCGGATCGTCACCCTGCCCTCGGACGGCGACCCGGCGACCCGCACCGCGGTGGAACAGGCCATCAGCGGGAACCTCGTGCTGCGGCTGAGCTACACCGACGCGGCCGGGCACGCGAGCGAGCGCGTCGTCGAACCGGCCGGGCTGCTCACCGCCGGCGGCCGCTGGTACCTGATCGCCTGGTGCCGCACCCGGCGGGCCGGCCGGGGCTTCCGGCTGGACCGGATCCTGGCGGCCGCGCCGACCGGGGAACCGGCCCGGCCCCGCGACCTGACCGAACTGCTCCGCGGCTCGGCCGCCGCCGGCGCGGTTCCCCCGGCCGCCTTCGCACCTTGAGAAGGCTCGCCGCCGCGCTGTAGCCCGATAAGCGTCCGGCACTGGCAGGATGGGCCCCGTGCGAGACGTATGCGTGATCGGGCTCGGGCTGATCGGCGGGTCACTGCTGCGCGCGGCCGCCGCCCACGGCCGCACGGCGTGGGGTGCCGCGGTTTCCGAAGTGGACGCCGACGCGGCGAGCAGAGCGGGCTACGACGTCACGACCGACGTCGAAGCGGCCCTGCACCGGGCCGCGGCCGAGGACGCGATGGTCGTGCTCGCCGTGCCGCTCCCGGCCGTCGAAGACCTGCTGCGGCTGGTCAACCAGCACGCGTCGCACTGCCTGCTCACCGACGTGACCAGCGTGAAAGCGCCGGTACTGGACGCGGTCCGCCGTCGCGTGCCGTACACGCGGTACGTCGGCGGGCACCCGATGGCCGGGACGTCGAACTCCGGCTGGCTGGCCGGGGACGCCGCGCTGTTCCAGGGCGCCGCGTGGGTGGTCGCGGTCGAGGAGGACACCGACCTCGAAGCCTGGGCCGAAGTGGCGAAGCTCGTGCTGGACGTCGGGGCGCACGTCGTCCCGCTGCCCGCGGAGTCGCACGACGAAGCCGTCGCCCGGATTTCGCACCTGCCGCACCTGCTGGCGGCGATCCTGGCCACGATCGGCGCCGAGGGCGGCCCGCTGGCGATGTCGCTCGCCGCCGGGTCCTACCGCGACGGCACGCGCGTCGCCGGCTCGAACCCGCAGCTCGTCCGCGCGATGACCGAAGGCAACCGGGACGCGCTGCTGCCGATCGTCGACGAAGCGCTCGGCCGGCTCGGCGCCGCCCGCGGTTCGCTCGCGTCGACCGGCGGGCTCGCGGCCACCATCAACGCGGGATACGAAGGCGCGCAAGCGCTGGCGGCCGGCCTGGACGCCGAACGGGCCGGAGTCCGGATCAGCCTCGCCGCGCCGGACGCGCGGCAAGGCCTGATCGCGCTCGGTGAACGCGGCGGCCGGATCACCGGCCTCGCGGACGGGATCGCGACCGGCGAAGTCCAGTAGCTACCGCGCCGGCGGGTTGTCCGGCGTGTCGTCGAACTTGTTGAGGAAGTCCTTCGCCTTCTCGACACCGGTGTCGATCTGGCCGTCGTGGCCGGCGAACTTCGACTTCGCGAAGTCGGCGGCCTTGTCGAGGCCTTCCTCGATCTTGTCGTTGTGCTCGCGCAGGGCCTCTTCGGCCTTGCCCTTCAACGCTTCGAAGTCGATTCCCATGGGTGCATTGAACCGCACGGACCTCAGGTGCGCCTGTGGTAGGGCAGGAACCGTCGGACCAGCCCCAGTGGCGCGCGTTCGGCCAGGTCAGGGCCGCGGACGGCGTCGAACGCGGACTCCAGCTGGTCGACCACGCCGGCCAGCTGCGGGGCGTCCGGCAGCGGCATCGACCGTGGTTCCCGCTGTTCCCGGACCGCCGACGCGAGTTCCCCCAGTGCGGCCGTCAGCAGCTCGACGTCGGCCGGCTCCGGCGGCGGCACCCCGCGCCCGATCGTCACGCCCACCTCGGTGACGGCGTCCGCGACGCGCTCCTGCGCGGCGATCACCGGCCACCACGCCACCGCCTGGCGGCCGTGCGCGGACGGCTCGACGACCGCCTGCTGGAACGCCGTCCGCAGGTCGGCCAGGGCCCGGTAGGCCCCGCGCCGCGCCCGGGACCGCGCCAGCCGCGCCTCCCCCGACGACGCTTCGACCAGTGCGTGGGAGACGTACTTCGCGACCGCGTCCAGGCCGTCGGCCAGGCGCCCGCCCACCCGCGGGCGACGGCTGCCGGGCCACAGCAGGTAACCGAAGACGAGCACGATCACGCAGCCCAGCACGGTGTCGACCAGCCGCGCCAGCACCACGCTCCAGTTCCCGGTGTGGGCCAGGCCCATCTGCAGGATGATCAACGGCGTCACGAAGGCGCTCTGGATGCCGTAGTTGCGCACCTTCCCGACCGCGATGCCGCCGGCGAAGACCGCGCTGAGCACCACCAGGATCCAGCCGTTCGCGCCGAGACCGAGCACCGCGGCACCGATCCCGACACCGATGACCGTGCCGATGCCGCGCAGCACCGCGCGGCCGAAGACGGACCCGAAGTCGGGCTTGAGCACGATGCCGACGGTCAGCGTGATCCAGTACGACCGTTCCAGCGGCACGAGCAGGCCGACGACCTCGGCGATCGCGACGCACAGCGTCAGCCGCAGGGCGGCGATCCAGGTCAGCGGGCCGGACGCGAGCGAGCCCGCCCACTCCCGCAGGCGGCGGTGCCACGGCGTCGGCTGCCGGCGCTTGCGGTCGTCGCCCTTGCCGATCCGGACGAGCCCCGCGTAGAGCGCGGCGAGCACCGGGTCGGGGTCGCCGGGCGGCACCGGCACCGGCGGCGGGGGCGGCAGCGGCTGGCCGGCCAGCACCGCGGCCGAAAGCGCGACGAAGTGGTCGATGACCTCCGCGGCCGGGCGGCGACCCGCGTTGACCATCGCCACCGACGCCTCGACGGCGGGGGTCGTCGCCGAAAGCAGGTTGAGCAGGTGCCGATAGGCGGCGTCGCGGCCGGACAGCCAGGAGCGCGCGGTGAGCAGCTGGTCGTAGGCGGTGTTCATCGCCGTGGTCAGCCGGTGGCGGGCGACCCGCGAGACGGCTTCGTCGGTCGCCGACAGCATCGCGGCCAGCTCGACGTAGACGTGCGCGACGGCGGTGCGTTCGGGGCTCGTCGCGCGGACGGTCCAGGTGACGAGCGCGACCAGCAAGCTCCAGGCGGCGCCGAGGCAGAAGCAGCCGAAGAGGATCTCGAAGCGGACGCCGGTCGCGTGCTGGCCGGTGGCGAGCACGCAGAACACGAGCATCTGCAGCCCGGCGACCGAGGCGTTGCTGCCGGCCGCGCTGATCACCGCGGACACCGCGGCGACCAGGACCACCGTGGGCACCGACAGCGCCGGGGTACCGCCGGTGAGCAGCCCGGCGAGGTAGCCCGCGGTCGCGGCGATGGTCGCGCCGCCGAGCCGCCGGGCGCGGTAGCGGTAGGGCCCGGCCGATTCGGACAGCACGGCGGGCAGGGCCCCGGTCGAGATGAGTGCGCCGACGGCGATGTCCCCCGCCGCGTACGCGATCGCGAGCGGCACAGCCAGCGCGACCACGGCCCGGGCGACCATGTTCCAGGGCACCGGCACCGGGGTGCTGCGCAGGAGCTGGACCAGCCAGTGCGGCGCGGCGAGGTCGGGGCGCGGCGTGCTCACCCCCTCATCTTGACCTACGCTCCCGGAGACGATTAATTATCAGTCTGCCAACAACATGGGAGGTTCCGGTGGGTCGCAAGTACTCGTACGAGGTCAACCGCACGAGCACCGCGCCGCCGGAGGCGCTGTTCGCGCTCGAAGCCGACGGCCCGCGCTGGGCGGAGTGGGGAAAGCCACTGATCGTCCAGGCCCGCTGGGCGCGGCGCGGCACCACCGAACCCGACGGCGTCGGCGCCGTCCGCGAGGTCGGGATGTGGCCGGTGCTGATCCGCGAGGAGACCCTCGAGTACGAGCCCGGCCGCAAGCACGTCTACGCCTTCGCCGGCGGCAAGCCGATCAAGGACTACCGCGCCGAAGTGCTGTTCACGCCGGCCGACGGCGGCGGCACGCACCTGCGGTGGACCGGTTCGTTCACCGAGCCGCTCAAGGGCACCGGGCCGGCGCTGGCCGCCACGCTCCGGATCGTGATCCGGCTGTTCTCGGCCAAGCTGGTCAAGGCGGCCGAAACCGGGCGCTGACCTGGGTGGCTCCGGCCACACAAGATCGCCCGGCGCAACGTTCCCCCGCCCTCCCGCGTCACTCTTTCGGGTAGTACACGAAAGGGGGAAGCGTGAGGAAGCGCTTGACAGCCGTGGTCGCCGCGGCGGCACTGGCATTGACCGCGTGCTCGGGCCACGAGGCCGATCAGCGGGAGTTCGGCACGAGCCAGCCGAACCCGGCACCCCAGGGCGTGAACCCCGACGTGAAGACGTCCGGGCCGTACCCGTTCGGCACGGTCCAGCAGAAGGCGCCGGCCATCGAGAACGGCCAGGTCCCGCTGATCCGCCGGATCACCACCGACAAGCCGTACGTCTTCCTCACCATGGACGACGGCGCGGTGCAGGACCCCGACGCGCTGAAGCTGATGCAGGAGAACGGGACCCACCCGGTGCTGTTCCTGAACCAGAAGTACGTGAAGGGCCACGAGGCCTACTTCAAGCAGATCCTCGACGCCACCGGCGCCACGCTCGGCGACCACACGGTCGACCACCCGAACCTCAAGGGCAAGCCGTACGAGTTCCAGCGCAAGGAGATCTGCGACGACGCCGACGACTTCCAGCGCGGGCTCGGCATCCGCCCGTCGCTGTTCCGGCCGCCGTTCGGCAACTACGACCAGAACACCCTGCGCGCGGCGGCCGCCTGCGGGATGCGCGCCTCGGTGCTGTGGACGGCCGCGGTCAACGACGGGGTCGTCCAGTTCCAGTCCGGCGACAAGCTCAAGCCCGGCGACATCGTGCTGATGCACTTCCGGAAGACCTTCAAAGAGGACTACACGGCGTTCGTGGAGCGGGCCAAGAAGGACGGGCTCACGCCCGTCCCCCTGGCCGACTTCCTCGGTTAGAGCACCACGGTCGGCGTCACGACCGTCCGGCGGCACGAGACGTCCCCGAGGTGCACGAGGATCTGCGTCGTCCCGCGCGGCACGTTGTCGAGCACGAACCGGCCGCCTTCGTCGGCGGTCGTCGACGACGTGCCGTGCTCGGCCACGCGCACCTCGACGCCGTACTGGCCGGCCGGGACCAGCCAGCCGTCGATGCGGTGCAGCTTGCCCATCTTGGTCAGGTTGATCATCACCGTCAGGTCGCTGACCGTGAACGTGATCGTGCCGGTGCCGCCGCCGCGGACCCCGGCGAGGTTGTCCAGCCGCTCCCAGCGGGCGACCTCGACGTCGAGGTCCTCGAGGGCGAGCGCGAATTGGACCCGCTGCACCAGGTCACCCGGTGGCGGGTCCAGCTCGTCGAGAAAACGGCCGATGTCGGCCAGCAGTACGTCGTCACCGAAGGAGGCTTGGCCCCCCGGTGCCCCGAGGTCGTTCATCGGCTTCCCCCTTCACTGACGAGGAGATCTCGCATCTGGTCGAGGCAGCGACCCCTGGTCGGGCCGACACTGCCGCGCGGCATGCGCAGCGCCTCGGCGACGAGCTGGTACTCCGCGCGACCCGCGAGCACGGTCAGCCGGAGCAGTTCCTGACAGCGGTGGGGCAGCCGGACGAAGGCGCGCCAGACCCGGCGGTCGCGGTCGGCGCGAATGGCTTCGTCTTCGGGTGCCGGTTGGGTACTCGGCAAGGCCTCGGCGACCTCGTCGCTCAGCGGCACCGGCTGCATGCGACGGCCGAACGGGTGGGTGGCCTCGCGGCGGGTGGTGGTGATCAGCCACGCGGCGAGGGCCTTGGGATCGCGGAGCTTGCCGAGCTGGCTGAACAGCGCCAGCCAGACGGTCTGGACGACGTCTTCGGCGACCGCGCGGTCGAGCCCGTTGGCCCGGGCGACGTGCCAGACGAGCGGGGTCAGCTCTTCGACGAGGCGGGCCATCGCCCGGCGGTCACCGTCTCTGGCGGCCTGCATGCACGCAGCGTGCAGCTCGGCGCCGGTCAGGCCCTCCCAAGGCGGATCTACCTCTGTGGTTTGCACGTCGGTCACCGTATCTGCCCCTCTTCGGAAGAGTCTTCCAGTCGGCAATGGCAGTATCGCGGGTCCTTCGGGGGGAAGGAGCGTGCAGGTGGATCTCGGATACATCAAGGTCACTTACTTCGTCGGTCGTGCACTACCGGTCAATGACGATTGCGGGAGGTACCGGCCGGCGCGGTGACCGCGACCGACCGGTACTCCCCTCCCTCAAGGACCCGCTCCCCAACGGGCCCCCGCCGGATGTCCCCTCCCCCGAAGGGCACCCGGCCGACGGTGTCCGGCAGCCCCCTCGGCTCCCGGCCACCGCGTTCACTGCGAACGCGACACCCCCTGTCGTGTTCCTCCGTACTTGGCTGCTCCACAGGACGCAGTGGGGGCACCCCCAGATACCGGAACCGGCGAATTTTTTTGAGAATCGACGCAGAGCGGCTAACTGATCACGGCGCGTGCCAGCGTTCCCGCCCAGCGGGCGTAGCCGGCGGGCCCCGGGTGGAAGCGGTCGCTCGCGAAGGCGGCCGGGTCGAGCAGGGCGGGATCCATCGGGAGGTGCCGGACGCCGGGGAGGCGGCCGAGGGTCGCGGCCGCCCGGTCGAGGGCGGCCGAGCGCGCCGAAAGGACGTCACGCAGCGGGCGCGGCAGGGCCGGGAAGCGGGCCATCGGCGGCACCCCGGCCAGCAGGACGTCGACCGGGCCGAGCCGCCGGCGCAGGTCGAGCACCAGGCGCAGGAGGTCACGGCGGTAGCCCGCGGCGGTCCGGAGCTCGATGGTGTCGTTGACGCCGAGGGCGATCACCACCAGGTCGGCCGGGCGGACCACGGGAACGAGCTCGGCGCGGACCACCCGGGCGTTGGCGCCGGTCCGGCCGACCGCCTGCCAGCGCACCGCCCGGCCGTCGCGGGCCAGCTCGCGGGCGAGGCAGCCGGTGAGCGCTTCCTCGTGGTCCGCCGCGCCGACCCCGTCCACTGTGGATTCGCCGAGGACGGCCAGGCGGAAGGGTTCGCCGTTGCCCGGGACGAGACCTTCGGTGGGGCCGGCCGCGCCGGGGAGCCGCGGGGTCTTGCGCTTGACGTAGACCGCTTGAGCGAGGAGCACCATGCCGGAATTAGAACAGCGGCGCGCAGCGCCTCCGTTGAGGGCGGCGGCGGGGAGGAAGGCGGCGGCTATCCGTGCGCGATCGAAACCTTCCGTCTGATCAGCGTGGGGTCCGCCACGGCGTCGAGCAGGTACGCGGCGACGTCGGCGCGCCGGATGGTGAACGTGCGGACGTTGCCGTCGAGCCGGCTCGCGACCTTGCCCGTGCGCGGCCCGTTCAGCAGCATCGGCGGGCGGACGATCGTCCAGTCCAGGTCGGCGGCCTCGACGGCGGCCTCCATCGCGAGCATGTCCGCCCAGCCGTGCTTGAGGAAGGTGTTGAGCAGCGGCTTCACGAGCGAGCGCGTGAAGAAGCCGTCCCCCTCGGTGTGCATGCCGCTGGCGCTGACGACCAGCAGCCGCTTCGCCCCGGCCTCGATCGCGGCGCGGGCGCCGTCCACGCAGACCGTGGTCGGCCCGCGGTCGCGGGAGCCGACCGCGGAAATGACCGCGTCGCGGCCTTCGACGGCGGCCGTCAGCTTCTCCCGTTCGTGCAGGCCCGCGACGACGACCTCGGCCGGCAGCTTCAGCCGGGCGGCGTCGCGGACCACGGCCGTGACGTCCCAGCCGCGGTCCAGTGCCTGCTTGACGACCTCCCCGCCGACGCCGCCGGTCGCCCCCAGAACGGTGATCTTCATGTGTCTCCTCCTCGGTTAGTGAACACTCACCAGGTAGGGTGAGTGTTCACTAACCAGGCTGAGAACGCACTCAGGGAGCCGCCATGGGAAGCCGCGAAGAGATCGTCGCCGCGGCCGCGAAGGTGATGCGCGAGCAGGGCTACGCCCACGCGACGACGAAGATCATCGCGCGGACCGCGGGCTACTCGGAGGCGATGCTCTACAAGCACTTCCGCGACAAGACCGACCTGTTCCGCAGCGTGCTGGCCGAAGAGCTGCCCGCACTGGGCGCCACCCTGGCCGAGCTGACCGCGGACCCCGGGCAGGCCTCGCTGCGGGACAACCTCGTCCGCGTGGCCCGGCTCGGCCTGGCGTTCTACGTCGACAGCTTCCCGATCGCCGTCTCCATGTTCTCGTCACGGGAACTGCTGCGTTCACATCGGGAGCGGTTGCGCGGGCACGGTCCCCGCCTGCCCGTGCAGGGGGTCGCGGACTACCTGCGGGCCGAGCGGGCACTGGGCCGGATCAAGGCGGACACCGACGTCGAGGCGGCCGCGGCCCTGCTGCTGGGCGCGTGCTTCCAGCAGGCCTTCCTGGCCACCTTCGAGGAGACCGAGCCGGCCGACCAGGCCGAGCGGCTCGCGGACGTCCTGCTCGCCGGGCTCTAGGCGTTCTTCTCTTCGCGGAGCTTGTGCCAGCGCTCGTACATGCCGTTGAGCTCCTCGAGCATGAACGACAGGAAGTCCCGCATCTCGGCGAGCCGCTTGCCCGAGGGGGTGTCCTCACCCAGGGCGCCGACGCCGTTCTCGGCCGCGTCGCGCCACATGATGATCATGCGGTCGCGCTTCATGAACGTGGCGTACCAGAGGTCGTCGTAGAGGCGGTAGTGGTCACGGCGCTCGCCGGGCTCGCGTTCCTTGGCGACCAGGCCGATCTGCTCGAGGTAGCGCACCGCGCCGGAGACGGCGGCCGGGCTCACCTGCAGCTGCGAGGCGAGGTCGGCGGCGGTCAGCCGGCCTTCGTCGGTGGTCATCAGCGCGGCGAACACCCGCGCGGGCATGCGTTGCATGCCGATCTGCGAAAGCACGAGCCCGAGGCTCTCGACGTACCGGCGGACGGCGTCTTCATCTCGCTTCGTGTCAGGCGTCGTCATCGGCCCATCCTCCCGTACCCCTCCCCCATGATCACTCGATCTAGACATTTTCTTAACTTCACAACTTCGTGAAGCGAGTGTAGCTTCCGAAGCATGGAAAACGCCATTTCGGTCACCGGCCTGCACAAGTCGTTCGGCCGGACCAAGGCCCTCGACGGCCTCGACCTGCAGGTACCCGCTGGGGAGGTGCACGGCTTCCTGGGCCCGAACGGCGCCGGGAAGTCGACCACCGTCCGGGTCCTGCTCGGCCTGCTCCACGCGGACTCGGGGGACGTCCGGCTGCTCGGCGGCGACCCCTGGAAGGACGCCGCGAGCCTGCACCGCCGCCTGGCCTACGTGCCCGGCGACGTCAACCTGTGGCCCAATCTCTCCGGCGGCGAGGTGATCGACCTGCTCGGCCGCCTGCGCGGCGGCCTGGACGAAAAGCGCCGAGCCGAGCTCGTCGAGCGCTTCGACCTCGACCCGAAGAAGAAGGGGCGGACGTACTCGAAGGGCAACCGGCAGAAGGTCGCCATCGTCGCGGCGCTCGCCTCCCGCGTCGACCTGCTCATCCTCGACGAACCGACGTCCGGCCTCGACCCGCTCATGGAGGCGACGTTCCAGTACGCCATCCAGGAGGAACGCGAGCAGGGCCGGACCGTGCTGCTCTCCAGCCACATCCTCGCCGAGGTCGAGGCGCTGTGCGACAAGGTCAGCATCATCCGCAACGGCCGCACGGTCGAGTCCGGCACGCTCGCCGAGCTGCGGCACCTGACCCGGACGTCGATCACCGCCGAGCTCGCCGGGCCGCCGAACGGCCTGGCGAACCTGGCGAACATCCACGACCTCAAGGTCGAGGGCAACCGCGTCCGCTTCGACGTCGAGACGCGCTCCCTCGACGAAGCCCTCCGGCAGCTGACCGAGGTCGGCGTCCGCAGCCTGGTCAGCCAGCCGCCGACGCTGGAAGAGCTGTTCCTGCGCCACTACACGACCGAAGCGAGCGCGAAATGACCGCGACGCTCGAACGCCCGGCCGTCGTGGCACCCGCCCACGAACTGGCCGGCACCTGGCACCTCACGCGGCTCGCGCTGCGCCGCGACCGCGTCATCCTGCCGATCTGGATCGTGCTGCTCAGCGTCGTCCCGGCGAGCACGGTCAACACGTTCACGCAGTTCTACCCGACCGTCGCCGACCGGCTCGCCCTGCAGGCGGGCGCGAACGCCAACCCGTCCTACGCGCTGCTCTACGGCCCGCCGTTCGACCTCACCACGGCCGGCGGGTTCATCGCCTGGCGCATGTGCGGCTTCCTGGCGCTGCTCACCGGGCTGATGGTCGTCTTCACGGTCACCCGGCACACCCGCGCCGAGGAGGACACCGGGCGCGCGGAACTGCTCGGGTCCGCGGTGGTCGGCCGGTACGCGGCGCTGACGGCGTCGTTGCTGGTGGCCGGCGGCGCAAGCGTGCTGACCGGGCTGATCCAGGCGGTCACCATGATCGGCGCCGGCCTGCCCGCGGCCGGTTCGCTGGCCTTCGGCGCTTCCGAAGCTTTGGTGGGACTGGTGTTCACCGCGGTCGCGGCGGTCGCCGTCCAGCTGGCCGAGTACTCCCGGACCGCCAACGGCATCGGCACCGCCGTGGTCGGCGCCGCGTTCCTGCTGCGCGGCGCCGGTGACTCCACTGTGGACGCTCGCTGGCTGTCCTGGCTGTCGCCGATCGGCTGGGTCCAGCAGGTCCGGGCGTTCGCCGGGGAACGCTGGTGGGTGCTCCTGCTGCCGGTGGTGCTCGCGCTCGTCGTCGGCGGGATCGGGTACTGGCTGCTGCCCCGCCGCGACGTCGGCGTCGGCTTCCTGCCGCCACGACCGGGGCCGGCGCGCGCCGCGGCGAGCCTGCGATCGCCGCTCGCCCTGGCCTGGCGGCTGCACCGGGGCCCGCTGCTCGGCTGGACGATCGGCACGGCCGTGGTCGGCGCGGTGTTCGGCTCGATCGCCAGCGGCATCGGCGGCCTGGTCGGCTCGAGCCCGCAGGCGCAGCAGATCATGGCGCGGCTGGGCGGCAGCCACGCGCTGACGCAGGCGTTCCTGGCCGCGATGGCCGGGATGTTCGCCATGGTGGCGTCGCTGTACGGCGTCCAGGCGGTGCTGCGGATGCGCGGCGAGGAGACCGCGATCCGGCTCGAGCCGGTGCTCGCGACCAGCGTCGGCCGGCTGCGCTGGGCGGGCAGTCACCTGGTGTTCGCCTTCTTCGGCACGGCGGCGCTGCTGCTGTCCGGCGGGGTGTTCATGGGCCTGGCCAACGGGCTGCGGACCGGCGACGTCGGCGGCTCGCTCGCGGACACCCTCGCCGGGATGCTGGTCCAGCTGCCCGCGGCCTGGGTGGTGGTCGCGCTCACGGTGGCGATCTTCGGGTTGCGGCCGGGCTTTTCGGCCGCGGCGTGGGCCGTCGGTGCGCTGGCGCTGCTGCTGAGCCTGTTCGGCCCGGTCCTCGACCTGCCGCAGGCGGTGCTGGACGTCTCGCCGTTCCAGCACCCGCCGAAGATCCCCGGCCAGGCGTTCACCGCGACGCCGCTCCTCTGGCTCCTGGCGGTCGCCGTGGTCGCCTCGGTGGCCGGTCTGGCCGGCTGGAAACGCCGGGACGTCGGCTAACGCACCCGCAGCTCGTGGTCGGGACCGGCCACGAGCTGCGCCTGCGGCCCGTCCTTCCCGCAGCCGGGCCCGTTCGGCTCGGCGAAGGACGGCGTCACCTCGAGGGTGTGCGGTTTCCCGTCGTCGAACCGGACGGTGACCTGCACCGGTTCGGCGGGCAGCCCCGGGATGGTCGCGAAGCCGTGGAGCCCGCCGGTCGGGACCATCGACGTGCCGCACGAACTGTCCGGGCCGGTACCCGTGCAGGTCGTCGCGCCCGCCGACGTCTCCGGGTGGAGGCCGACCTCGTCGGTGACGCACCGGCCGCGCCAGCAGACTTCGAGCGTCGCTTTCGAGATGCCGTTCGGCGACGGGATCGACAGGCTGATGCCGACCGGAACGCCGATCGCCGTGCAGGCGCGCTCCGGCCCGGCACAACCGGCCGTCACGGCGGCGAACACCACGAACCCCAGTGCGCAACGCATGCCGACCAGACGGTGCCGGCGGCCGCCGGGTTGCACGGTCAGTCGCGCCAGATGGAGGTCAGCGGCAAGGCGGGCGATGTCGAGGTCGGCGTACCGGAAGTGGCGGAGGTCGCCGGCGGCACGGTGACCTCGACGACGCTGGTGGTGGTCGTCGCCGGCGGCGTCTCGACCGAGGTGACGGTGGCGGGCGGCGCGGACTCGGTGACCGTAACGGGCACCGCGGAAACGGTCCTGGTCGGCGGCGGATCGGGGGTCTCGGCGGTGCGCGGAGCCGGCCGCCCGGCAACGAGCACGGCGGCCACCAGCAATCCGGTGGCGAAGCCCGCGAGGCCGGTGACCGCGGCGGAGCCCCAGGTAGGTCGGCCACTCATCCGGCACCCCCTCGCCACGCGCAGCGCAGGTACGAGGACTAACTCGCGTTGATCTTACGTCGTGTTACCCGATGTGCGCCTAGAGCGGACACGACTCAACTTTATTGCGCCGGATGTGCGCATGTGCCAGCTTGGAACGATGGGGGTACTGGGGAACCCGGACTTCCGGCGCCTCTGGCTCGCCGACCTCGCGAGCCAGGTGGGCAGCCGGATCGACGTCTTGGCGGTGCCGTTGCTCGCGGTCACCGCGCTCGGCGCGCCGGTCTTCGAGGTCTCCCTGCTGCGGACCGCGCAAACGCTGCCGTACCTGGTGCTCGGGCTGCAGGTCGGCGCCTGGTGCGACCGGATTCGCCACCGCCCGGTGCTCATCGCCGCGGACGCCGGGCGGGCCCTGCTGATCGCCTCGGTCCCGGTCGCCGCGCTGTTCGGCGTGCTCGGCATGGCCCAGCTGCTCGCCGTGGTCCTCGCGGTCGGCGTGCTCGGCGTCTTCTTCGACGTCGCCCACCAGACCTACGTCCCGCAGCTGGTGGCGCCCGAGCAGCTGCCGGAAGCCAACGCCCGACTCCAGACGAACCGGGCGATGGCGGCGGTCGCGGGCCCCGGCCTCGCCGGGGTGATCGTCCAGGCGCTCGGCGTGGCGGCGGCGCTGGTCGTCGACGTCGTCAGCTACCTGTGGTCGGCCCTCTGGCTGCGCCGGATCGAGAAGCCCGATACGCGGCCCGCACCGCGGGAGCGGCGGCTGCTGCGCGAGATCGGCGAAGGGCTGCGACTGGTCCGCGGCGACCGCGTCCTGCTGGCGATCAGCGCGCACGGCGCGGTGTCGAGCTTCTTCCAGTCGGCCCACCTGGCGATCGTGGTCGTCTTCCTCGCCCGCGACCTCGGGCTCTCGCCCTGGGTGATCGGGGTGCTCGGCACCGCGTCGCTGACCGGCGCCGTCACCGCCGGGTTCACCGCGCGGTGGCTCGGCGACCGGATCGGCCAGGCCCGCGCACTCTGGGGTGCGGCGGTGCTGTTCGGCGCGGCGTACCAGCTCTACCCGTTCACCGGCCACGACTGGGCGCTCACCTGCTACGTCCTCGCCGGCTTCTTCACCAGCTACAGCGTGATCGTGCTGAGCGTCTTCGGCGTGAGCTTCCAGCAGGCCGTCACACCGCCGGAGCTGCTGGGCCGGGTCAACGCGATCTCGCAGACACTGGTGTACGGCGTCGCGCCGCTCGGCAGCCTGCTCGGCGGCACGCTGGCCGGCACGATCGGCATGCGGGCGACGCTGCACGTCGCGGCGGCCGGGGTGCTGGCCTCGGCGGCGATCATGGTGTGGTCGCCGCTGCGGAAGCTGCGTGACCTGACGCCCGCAGACCGTCGATGACCACCCGGACCAGGTGCGCGCTCCCCGGCGCGCACCGCTCGACGGCGAGGCAGCCGACGATGAGCGCGCGCAGGTCGTCGCCGTCGATGTCGGGGCGGACCGCGCCGGCGGCCTGTGCGCGAGCGAGCAGTTCGGCGAACGCGGCGCGGAACTCGTCGCCGGCACCGGCCTTGAAGGCGTGCCCGCCGGACTCGGCCAGGGCGTCGCAGATCGCCCGGTTGAGTGACGCCTGCTTGATGACGCGGACGAAGTAGTCGACGAAGACTTCGCCGGGGTCTTCGGCGGTGGCGAGCGCGCGGGCTTCCTCGGCGAACTGCTGGATCCGCTCGAGGACGACGGCCTGGAACAGGGCTTCCTTGCTCGGGAAGTGCCGGTAGACGGTGCCGGCCCCGACCCCGGCGAGCCGGGCGATGTCATCGAGCGGCACAGCGAGCCCGTCGAGCGCGAAGGCCTCTTCGGCGGCGGCCAGCACCTTGGCCCGGTTGCGCCGCGCGTCGGCGCGCATCTTCTCCATCACGTCTCCTCGTTGACAACCGGAACGTTCACTCCGTATCGTCGCAAGCGGGTCCACCGTTCCGATTCAACGCCCAGTCTTCCAGGAGAATTCCGATGCCGCGCACCGTGCCCGAAATCGCCGACCTGGTCCGCGCCGGGCTGTCCACCTTGGACGCCACGCCGTTCGCCTCGCTCATCGCCGCCGGCGCGGTGTACGAGGTGCCGTTCCTGGGACACCGGATCGAAGGCCGCGACGCCGTAGTGGCGACGTTGCTGGCCGGAGGGGTCAGGGCGCGGGCGGCCGGGCTGACGGAGGCCCAGGTCACGACCACGCTCACGGACTCGGGGTTCGTGGTGGAACTGGTGGTCTCCGGCCCGGGAGTCGAGTTCCCGTCGTCGGTGGGGATCCTGACGGTCTCGAACGGCGAGATCACGTCGTACCGCGACTACCCGGACACTTCGGCGGCTTCGAGGTTCACGCGATCGGTGTTCGACCGGTTCCTCGCCGCCTCGGTGGAGAACCGCTGGGACGACCTCGCCGACCTCTACGCCGAAGACGTCACCCTTGAGATGCCCTTCACCCTCCCAGGCATGCCCAGCGTGACGAAGGGCCGCGAAGAGCTACGCCGCCGCTTCCGCGCAGCCGGCGAGTCACGGCGGATCACCAAAGCCGACAACGTCGTGGTCCACGAGACAACCGACCCCTCGGTGCTGGTGGCGGAGTTCGACTTGCACCAGGAAGTCCGCGGGACGACGTTCGCCGCTTCCTACGTCATGGTCCTGACCGTCCAAAACGGCCTGATCACCCACTCGCGCGACTACACCGACACCGCCGCGGCGGCCGAGCGGATCAAGGCGTGGTCGCCTGCTGGCTCGACGGCGGGATGAACAGCCGCTCGAAGGTGCTCACCGTGTGCTCCCACACCCCCGGCACCAGCAGCACCCCCAGCAGCGCGAACACCGGAAAGATCAGCCGCTTCTCGACCTTCTTGCCGGTCCGGAAGCGCAGCACCTTCGGCGGCCGGATCTCGTACCACGTCTCGCCGGCGATCGGGATCGGGAACAGGAACGGGCACCCGGCTTCCGTCAACGCGTCACCCAGGCAGTGGGTCAGGCACCCGGCCGCGACCGCGATGCCGAGCCAGCCCGAAATGGACGCCAGTTCACCCGCCCGATCGGGGGGAGCCGTGAAGAACCACCACGCCACCGCGGCTCCGCTCACCGGGAGGAGCCAGTCGCCCAGGGCGCCTTCGGCCAGCATCAGCCCGAAGACGACCACGCCCACCACGGCCCAGGGGCCGCCTTCGGTGGTGCCCCACGACGTCAGCAGGCCCAGGCCGGCCGCGAACAAGACGGTGTGGGACAGGTGGCGGTGCTTGCCGGAAACCTTCTCGTCCCGCGGGCCCTTCGTCAGCGCGTAGAAACCCGCCGAGACGCGGCGCAGCAGCCACGACAACGCGCCCGTCAGCCAGCCGAGGAGGCGGGACGCGCTCGCTCCGGGGTGGTCGAGGTCCGGCAGCAGGGCGAAGCCCGCCGTGGTCGCCGCGAAGACGACCGCCTGGTGCACCGAACCCGCCCCCACCGCGGGCGCCAGGGCCAAGCCCGCGCACCAGCCGGTCAGGGCATGCGTCCGCCCCATCATCGTGCCGCCCCCAGGATCCGCGGAACCAGTCCGCGGAACCGTAGCGGGCGGTCAGCTGTGGGGGTCCTCCGACACGCTCAGGTGTTCGGCCACGCCGGTGAGCTCGATCACGCGGCTCACCGCGGGGCTGGGGACGACCGCGAGTTCGACGTCCTGCTCGCCGGCCTGGCGTTGTGCGCGGAGCACCACGTTCAGCGCGGAGGAATCGAAGAAGGTCACCCCGGTCAGATCGGCCACGACCCGCTGCGCGCGCTTGTCCGCGATCAGCCCTGCGAGGGCTTCTTGCAGCTGCGGACTGGTCAGCAGGTCGAGCTCGCCGGTGACCACCACCCTGGGTTCCGTCGCGTCGGTGTCCAGCGTGATGCCGAACCCGGGCGGGGTGGCGTTCTGGTCGGCTGCGGGCATGCAGTTTCTCCTCGTCAGGCGCTGCTCCTGCGCCGGGTACGCGCCTGTTGTCTCAAGCGGCAACCGTGTCACCGTGCCTTCCCAAGCTCGCGCCGGGCACGGTCAAGGCAACTCCGGGGCCAACCCTAACCCAGGAAGCGACCGCGCCCGCCACGGCCGCCGCCCTTTCGCGTGTACTGCTCACCGGCGATCAAATCCTGCCTGCTCAGCGCTCTGCTCAGTGCGCACTCATGGTCTTCCGCGCCGCCCTGCGCTGGCGCAGGAAGAGCTGCCGCCGTTCGATCTCCCCGAGGCCGCCCCAGATGCCGTACGGCTCCTGTACGGTCATCGCGTGCTTGCGGCATTGGGCCAGGACGGGGCAGGCCTGGCAGATGGCCTTCGCCCGCGCCTCCCGCCGCTCCCGCGCCGAACCCCGCTCGTTGTCCGTGTGGAAGAAAAGGCTGCTGTCCGCACCCCGGCACGAGCCGCGCAGCTGCCATTCCCACTCTTCAGCAACCACGTTGGGCAGCCGGCTCACGTCAGCCATGTCGTCCCCGCCTTTCCCAGGATCTCCCGTGTCGAGCGCTACATGCCCGCCGGTGGAGCGGATCAAACCCGGGTTTGGTTTGCTCACACCACGGGCATCTCGCTGACCGGGCGTGGCAGACACCGCCGATCCCCGGCAGCGCGAGTGCGGAGAAAGGAACAAACGTGGAGGACAACGCCCCGCTCGTCCCGGAAGGCGCGCAGGTGATCGAGGTGCGGACAGCCGCGATCCCGCACGTCGTGCCCACGCTGCGGACCATCGTGGCCGACATCGCGATGCGCCAGGACTTCGACCTCGACGCCGTCGAGGACCTCCGGATGGCTGTGGACGAAGCCTGCTCGCTGCTGCTCCCCGCCAGCTCGGACGGACGGCTCACGTGCGTCTTCTCCTGGAGCGGGCCGCGCATCGAGGTCTCCGTGTCGGTGCTGGCCGACAGCGCCGAGCACGAGGACGACGCCGGCCTGTCGTGGCAGCTGCTGACCGCCCTCGCGACGACGGCGGAGCGCACGATCACCCCGGAGAACGGCCGCTACCTGTCCCGGGTGGACCTCGTCCGGGAAAGCCAGGCGACGGACTCGTGAGCGATCCCGCCGGGAGCAGCGGGAGCGACCTGGACGTCGGCGCGCTGTTCACCCACCTCGCTGCCCTCCCGAAGGACTCGCCCGAGCGCGAACGCATCCGCGACACCCTCGTGCGCGCGCACCTGGAGCTGGCGCGGAACCTGGCCCGGAAGTTCCGCAACCGCGACGAGGCGATGGAGGACCTGGTCCAGATCGCCACCGTCGGGCTCATCCACGCCGTCGACCGGTTCGACCCCGCGCAGGGGACGGACTTCCTGGCGTTCGCCGTGCCCACCATCTCCGGCGAGCTGCGGCACCACTTCCGCGACAACAGCTGGTCGGTGCGGGTGCCGCGGCGGCTCAAGGAGCTGAACGCGAACATCTCCGCCGCGCGCGAAGAGCTCACCGTGCAGCTCTCGCGCGCCCCGAAGCCGAGTGAGATCGCCGCCCGGCTCGGGGTGCCCATCGAGGACGTCTACGAGGGCCTCCGCGCCGGCCAAGGCCGCTACGGCGCCTCGCTGGACCACCTGCTGGAGAACGCGGCGCACACGCGCTTCGGGGCGCCGGACGCCGAGCTCGGCCAAGCCGAGCTGCGCGAGGCGCTGCGCCCGATGCTGGAGAGCCTGCCGGAGCGGGAGCGCAAGATCGTCGCGCTGCGGTTCGGCTCGGGGATGAGCCAGTCGGACATCGCCCGCCGCGTCGGGGTGTCCCAGATGCAGGTGTCGCGGCTGCTGGCCGCGACGCTGAAGAAACTGCGGTCCGGCCTGGACGAATCCGAGCTGGCCGACGGCACCTGATTAGCCGCTCAGCCGCTTGGGTACTTGCCGGGCGGTACCGAACTCACTGGGAGGGGGACCGGATGACGAGGTCGAAGACGCCGCCGTGCACCGCCGCGGCCGTCGCCCCGCTGAGGGTGCTCCTCCCGGCCGACGTCACGGCGCCGGCGCTGGCCCGGCACGAGGTCCGGGCGGCGCTGCTCCGGCTCGGCCTGCAGGAGCGGCAGTGCGACGACGTCCTGCTGGCGACCTCGGAGCTGGTGACCAACGCCTTCGAGCACGGCGAACGGCCCCAGCGGCTCGAGCTGGAGTGCGCCGACGGGCGGCTGACGCTGCGGGTGCACGACACCGGCCGGATGCTGCCCGAGCTGCGGGCGCCGTCCCCGGCCGAGGCCCGCAGCCGCGGGCTCGTCCTGGTCCAGGCGCTGTCGCTGGACTGGGGGTTCGAACGCTGCCCCGGCGGCAAGTACGTCTGGGCGATCTTCCAGCTGCCGGACGTCTGATCACCGCAGCTCGCGCGCGGCGCCGCTCTCGCTGATCCGCTGCCGGAACGGCTTGCGCTCCAGGGCCTCGGCGATGGCGTCCAGCAGGGCGCGCAGCGAGTACGGCAGCTCGGCTTCCAGCGCCTCCATCGCTTCGGTCGTCGCCGTCCACTCCGCCTCGATCAGCGGCAGCAGCTCGCGCGTCCGGGCGGTGAGCGAAACGATCCTCTGCCGGGCGTCGGCGCCCGGCTCGAGGCTGACGAACCCGGCCCGGTGCATCTGCGCGACGGTCTGGCTGGCCGCCGAGTGCGTCACGCGCATCTCTTCGGCCAGGTCGCGGATGGCCAGCGGGCCCCGCAGGAGCAGTGCTCGCACCACCGGCGAGTACCGCGGCCGGTAGCCGTCGAGGCCGATGTCGGCCAGGAACCGCGCGACGTCGCCGTCGAGGATCTCGAGGACGTGCCGCATCCGGGTCCCCAGCCCCTCCGGACCCGAAGTCATGGCCATGACGGCCGATCATAGGCGCCGGTCGTGTGCTTGGATCGCGACATGGAGAACCGGAAGATCGCCCGCCTGGGCCGCGAGGTGTCCGTCGTCGGGCTCGGCTGCTGGCAGCTCGGGGCGGACTGGGGCGAGGTCGACGAGAACGACGCGCTGGGCGTGCTGCACGCGGCGGCCGACAACGGTGTCACCTTCTTCGACACCGCCGACGTCTACGGCGACGGCCGCAGCGAGCGGCTGGTCGGCCGGTTCCTCGCCGAGCGCGGGGACGTCTTCGTGGCGACCAAGATGGGCCGCCGGGTCGAGCAGGTGCCGGAGAACTACGTCGCCGCGAACTTCCGCGAGTGGAACGACCGGTCGCGCCGCAACCTCGGCGTCGACACGCTCGACCTGGTCCAGCTGCACTGCCCGCCGACACCGGTGTACTCCTCCGACGCGGTGTACGACGCGCTCGACGCCATGGTCGCCGAAGGCCGGATCAAGGCGTACGGCGTGAGCGTCGAGACGTGCGAAGAGGCGCTGACAGCGCTGGCGCGGCCGAACGTCGCCTCGGTGCAGATCATCCTCAACTGCCTGCGGCTCAAGCCGCTGGAGCGGGTGCTGCCCGCGGCGGCCGAGGCGGGCGCCGGGATCATCGCGCGGGTGCCGCTGGCCTCCGGCCTGCTGTCCGGGCGCTACACCGCGCAGACGACCTTCGCCGAGAACGACCACCGCAACTACAACCGCCACGGCGACGCGTTCGACGTCGGCGAGACGTTCTCCGGCGTGCCGTACGAGGTCGGGCTGGAGGCCGTCGAACGGCTGCGCGGGCTCGTGCCGTCCGGCCAGACGCTCGCCCAGTTCGCGCTGCGCTGGATCATCGACCAGCCGGGCGTCAGCACGGTGATCCCGGGCGCCCGCAACGCCGGGCAGGCGCGGGCGAACACCGCGGCGGCCGCACTGCCACCGCTGTCCGCCGAGGCGGCCGCCGGCGTCCGCGAAACCTACGACGAGCTCATCCGGCCGCTGGTGCACGACCGCTGGTAGGCCCGGCATGATGGGCCGATGATGACGCCCGAAGAGCTCCTGACCACCACCAGGACCGTCCGCAAGCGGCTCGACTTCGAGCGCCCGGTGCCGCTCGACCTGGTCAAGCACTGCGTTCAGGTCGCACTCCAGGCGCCGAGCGGCTCGAACACGCAGCGGTGGCAGTGGCTGGTCGTCACCGACGCGGGCCAGCGGGCCGCGCTCGGGGCGATCTACCGCCGGGCGTGCCACGAGTACCTCGAGTCCCCGGCCGCCGCCGGCAAGCTGTTCGCGGACGACCCGGCACGGGCCCAGGTGCAGCAGCGCGTCGGCGACAGCGTCGCGTACCTGGCCGACCGGATGGGTGACGTCCCGGTGCTGGTGGTCCCCTGCCTGGAGACGCCGTCCTCGGAACTGCCCGCCGGCAACCAGGCGGGGCTGTGGGCGTCGCTGCTGCCGGCGGCGTGGAGCTACATGCTGGCGGCCCGCTCGGTGACCCTGGGCACGGCGTGGACGACGCTGCACCTGAAGTACGAGCAGGAGGCGGCGGAGGTGCTGGAATTGCCGAAGAACGTGCACCAGGCCGCGTTGATCCCGACCGCGTTCTACACGGGCGAGACGTTCAAGCCGGCGGCGCGGCAGCCGCTCGAGGAGGTCCTGCACCTCGACCGCTGGTGACCACCCGCGAAAGCCCGTGCCATCCGGGGCTCTGCCCCGCGCCGGGGGCTCCGCCACCCGGACCCCCGTGAAAGCCTCCTTGCCGGGGCAGATGGGGACGTCGGCAAGGAGGCCTTCACGGCCTTTCGGCGGCCGGGTGGTCTACCGGACGGTGAGAGTGAGCCGCTGGATGCCCCAGGCGTCGGCCTGGGCGCCGGGCAGCCAGACGTCGACGATGTCGTCTTTGATCCAGCTGCCGATGTCGGCCGCGTAGCACTCGCCGTAGCCGGGCACGGAGAACCGCGTGCCCCACGGGACGAGCCGGGCGTCGACGGCGCAGAAGCCCGGCCCGGCCTGGTAGCCGAGCGCGGTCTGGGCGACGTCGTTGTAGGCCGTGACGCGGTAGTTCAACGTGGTGCCGGCGGGGATGCGGTAGGCCGCGAGCCGGTTCGCGGCGTCGAGGCGGTAGGCGGTCGAGATCTGGCCGAGCGAGCCCGGGGAGTTGTCCTCCGCCGTCATCGCGTACAGCTGGTAGTTCGCGTTCTGGCAGGGGCTCGCGTCGGTCACCGTGAGCGTCGGCTGGCCCCAGTCGCTGATCCACTGCAGGGCTTGACCGTTGCGGAAAGCGCGGTAGGCCTTCGCGCCGGCGACCCGGGCGAACGTGAAACCGACCTTGCCGTCGGTCCCCAGTCCCCCGCTGACCGAACCGGGCGCGGGCAGGCGGTTGCCGACGTCGGCCGCGCCGACGAGCGTGCCGGGGCCGTGCCCGCCGGTGACCGGGCGGTCGGGGATCGGGCCGGTGTAGAAGTGCTGGCACGCGGGCAGCGTCGCGGCTGAGGCCGCTGGAGCAACGAGGAGGCTGCCGGCGGCGAAGGCCGTCAGGGCGAGGGCGTGCGCGAAACGCATGACGGGGGGAAACCTCCGTGGTGGGGACCGGGTGGAGGTGACGCAAGCGGGTTCGCCGCTGGTCAAGACCGTAAGTGGCCTGGACCACACAGTCAATAGGTCTAGACCTTTAACCGCCGATCGGCCCAGTCAGAGGTAGCTCACCAGCCGGTCGGCCAGCGCGCCCGGGTGGCTGAGCGGCACGCAGTGCGGGCCGTCGAGCTCGTCCGGCTCGATCCCGAGGCGTTCGCGCGCCACCCGCCGCTGGAAGTCCGGGACGAAGAACCGGTCGTCGCGGGCCAAGAGCACGCGAGTCGGAACCTCCGGATGGGCCGGCAGCGGCCACGGCTCGTCCCACTCCTTGCTGACCTGCTCGCGCCCGTGCGCCTGGCACGCCTCGGCGAGCTCCGCCGGGACACCGTTGAAGAACTGCTCGGTCTCGGTCAGGCCCTTCGGCGACGCGAAGCCCGTGTTGCCCCACCACTGTCCCGGCTGCTCCCCCGGCGCCGGGATCATCCCGGCCAGGTACACCAGCAGCCGCGCCCGGGCCTGCGCCGCGACCAGCGGCGCGGTGAACCCGCCGTACGAATGGCCGACGACGGCGACGTCCGTGCGGTCGCCCAGCGCGGCCAGCACCGTCTCCGTGAACTCGGCCAGCCCGGCCGTGGAGTCGGTGATCGGCAGGTCGGGGGCGACCGCGTCGTGCCCGCGAGCCTCGAGCTCCGGGATGAGCAGGTGGAAGTCCCAGCCGCTGCCGCCGCCTCCGTGGATCAGCGCGAAAGTCGTCACACGCGCCAGCTCAGCAGCGGCGCAACATGTCGGTCAAGGCGGTTTTCTCGGCCTGCGTGATGGTGAGCCCGTAGTAGTGCTTCACGACGATCCAGTCGGTCGCGTAGGTGCACCAGAACGCCACCAGCGGCGGCTTCCACTCGTCGGGCGCCTTGTCGCTCTTCTGCTGGTTGACGTTGTCGGTGACGGCGAACAGCTGCGGCCGGGTGAGGTCGTTGGCGAACTGCTCGCGCTTCTCGGTCGTCCACGACTTCGCGCCACTCGCCCACGCCTGCCCGAGCGGGACCATGTGGTCGATGTCGAGGTCGGTGGCCTTCGTCCAGGTCTCTTCGTCGTAGACGCTGGTCCACGTCCCGGACGTCGGCTTGCAGTCCTTGTCGGTCCGGACGTCCTTGCCGTCGCGCTTGAGGACGACTTCGCGGGTGTCGCAGCCGGACCCCTGGCTGTCCCAGTGGGGAACTTCTCGCGCGAATAGCCGTCCATGGACGTCCGCGCGGCGATGGCCAGCTCGTCGAGCTGCTTCTGCGCGTCGGCCGCGCTGACCGGCACCGGCGCACCCGACGTCGGCGGAGCCGCGCCCGCGCCTCTCGTCGCCCAGTACCCGAAGAGGGCGACGGCCAGGACGACGACTACCAGCAGGGTTCGCTGCGTCACGCTCAGGCGAAAGCTCCGGGCCGCCACGATTTTCTCCTCTCACCTGCGCGGTCGCGCGGCGTAGTGTCACCTCTGCCGACGTGGGACAACCGCGCCGACACGATGACCTGGCGCGAATGTGACCTCGCCCACCCACGGCGGAGCTGTCACACGGAGCCGATCTTCTGCGACTACCGGAGCAGGACCCATCCGGAGGGAGCAGCCGATGCCCGGCCGGCTCAAGAAGTTCGACGAGTTCTTCCAGCGCAAAGCCGCGGAAGGCGGCAACGTCGTCGCCATGGCCCGGATGGGCGCGGCGATGCGCGAGCGCGGAGAGCTGCCCGAGGCCGAGTCGTGGTACCGCAGGGCCGCCATGGGCGGTGACCGCGTTTCGATGACGGCACTGGCCCACCTCCTCGCCGAACGCGGCGCGCAGGAGGAGGCCGACCGCTGGTACCACGAGGCCGCCCTGGCCGGCGAGCCGCACGGGATGCAGCACCTCGCCAAGTCCTGCGAGCGGCGCGGCAAGCGCGACGACGCCCGGCACTGGTACGGCGAGGCGGCCCGGGCCGGCGACCTGCCTTCGATGGCCGCGCTGGGGCGTTTGCTGCGCGAAGACGGGAAGGGCGAAGAGGCCGAGTCGTGGCTGCGCCAGGCCGCCGAAGCGGGCTTCACCGGCGCGATGATCGACCTGGGCGTCGTGCTGCGCGACCGTGGCCAGGCCGCCGAGGCGGCCCGCTGGTGGCGGTCCGCCGTGCAGGCCGGCGACCTGGCGGCCACCTGCCAGCTCGGCAGGCAGGCCGAACGGCTCGGCCGGCCGGGCGACGCCGAATCGTGGTACCGCCGGGGGGCGAGCGGCGGCCACGTCGAGGCGATCACCCGCCTCGGGCTGCTGCTGCACCGCCGCGGCGACGTCGAAGAGGCCGAGACCTGGTACCTCGACGCCGCCGAGCGCGGCGACCCGGCGGCGATGACCAACCTCGGCGTGCTGGCCCGCAACCGCGGCGACGAGGGCGAAGCCGCCGCCTGGTACCGCAAGGCCGCCGAGCACGGCAGCATCCCGGCGCTCACCAACCTCGGCCACCTCGCCGAGCACCGCGAGGACCTGGCGGTCGCCGAGCAGTGGTTCCGCCGCGCCGCCGAGGTCGGGGACGTCCAGGGCATGCTCAGCCTGGCGCGTATGCTGCGGGCGCGGGGTGCCGCCCACGAGGCCGAACTGTGGCTTGCTCGGGCCGAAACGGTGCAGGATGAGCGAGAGCATCAGCACTAGCTATTGTGTGATCCAATTCACAGTTCTAGCCTGAGGGCGCACCCCCGGAGGTTGCGCAATGAGGCCACGTGTCCTGGTCGCGAGTATCGGCAACGTCTTCCTGCACGACGACGGCTTCGGTGTCGAAGTGATCAGGGAACTGGACCGGGCGGGCCTGCCCCCGTGGGTGCAGATCGCCGACTACGACATCGCCACGGTCCACCTGGCGTACGACCTGACCGGCGGCTACGACACGACGATCCTGCTCGACGCGACCCCGCACGGCGGCCCACCGGGCACGCTGTCCCTCACCTCGGCGACCGACGCGCACGACCTGCCCGGCGACGCGGTCGTCCGTCTCCTCCGCCTCCTGGGCGGCGACGCGGGCCGGGTCCTGGTGCTGGGCTGCGAACCGGCGTGCGTCGACGGCGGGATCGGGCTGTCCCCCGCGGTCGGGGCCGCGGTTCCGGCCGCGGTGCGCGTGGTCACCGAACTGGCGTGGGGCGCGAGCCCGGAACTGCCGGTCAGGGAGAAGACCGAAGTGTGATCAGTTTCCTGTGCGACGAAGCTCGGCGAAAGCAGCCCTGAAGGCGCCCTTGAGTTGCTCGGGAGCACAGAACGAGACAGGCCCCACCAAGGTGTGACCGGTGCTCAACGTCGCAACCATCTCACTGGGCGCCACCACGAAGGCGGCACCGAGATCGATCATGCTCGTGCGTGCCTCGGTGAGATAAGCGAGTGCTTGACTGTAACCGCTCCGAAGGTATTTGTGATCCTTGCTGTACTTGCATTCGATGATGAGCGCACGACGGCTTTCCTCGTTGATGAGCATGATGTCGGGGCTCTTCGCTTGGCCCGGGCGCAGCAGCCCTTTCGTGGCCGCAACATAGGGCTCAACCTGGCCGTATCTCGTCCACAAAGCTCCAGCTTCAAACCACAGGTACCAAGTTTGTCCACTGAACACCAGCTCGTAGGCAGCTCCGCTGGCGCCACCATGAAGCGGCCGCAGACTGACCGGTCGATATCCGTCCGACTTCAGCGACGTGAGGACGAGGCCGAAGACGCCCAGGTGGAAGAGCGCCGAGGCCAGTTCTTCGTCCGGCACGATCTGCGCTTTGGCCAGAGCAATGAGATCCGGACCTTCTTCCTGGCGAAGCAGGTCGGCCAGATCAGCGACGATTCGCCACCTCGGCCCGGATCTACGGAGATCCTTGATAGTGGCTACGTCCGGCAGAGTTGGCTCGACTTGCTGCAGCTCGGGCCGCGTCACGAGTTCGTCGAGCACTTCCAACTGCTTTTCGACAAGCGGCTTCTTTCGACGCAGATCGTTGTAACGCGAATCGCGATACACCAGGAGCATGCGTTCGACCGTCCACCTAAGTGCACTCAGCAACGCCTCGTCGGAAGTCCGCTGTCGAGTGCGTCCGACGAACTCGCGGGGCGGCCAGCCGGTCCGCCGGGTTGCGGCCCAATCGATCCGGCCCTGCGGCTCGGGGCCCGCAGCCGGAGAGACCCGTGAGTGAACCGGAATGATCGCCAACCAGTCACGCAATCGGACCGGCATGCGCTGCAGACTTTCCCCACAGTTCTCGAAGAGTACGCGATGGGCGCGCCGCTCGACGTCGCGCTTCGTCCACCGGCTGAATTCGTCGTTCCCCAGCACTGCGGCCAGCCCAGCGAAAAGGTCACCCTTTCCCGACCAGCTGTGGAAGAGTTCTCGCACCCCCTCCCACGGGATCGACAAAGTAGGTTGGTCGGTGTGCTGCGCCGTCACCGCAACTCACGAAGTCGACTGTTGACCCATCCCCACTCCTCGCCGAGGACGTCTTCTCGACTCAGGCGTTCTCCAAGCCGATCCAGGTCATCACCGAGCACAGCCAGCCAAGTACCCATACTGCTCAAGTAGGCTTCGGCGACGAGTTGCGCCAACGGCACGTCCCCGTCATCACGCCTCCCCGCCGCAACGTACTGGGGGATGGACAGCAGCGCGGCTGGCCCCATCGACTCGTGCCCCACCTCGGTGTGAGAGCGGTAAATTTCGGACAGAATCGACGCCAGGGTCGACCTTTCCGGTTCGGCCAGAACCGGCCCAACGTCGTCCAGGCGTACTTGCAGCGCCCGGTTGAAGGCGTCGACTTCCGGTACCGGCACAGGAATGTGATCGAACCGCCGTCCCAAGGCTTGCCCGAAGCGGAAGACCCGCTGTGCGTCCACGGCGTTGTACGTCCCCAGAAGTCGCCAGTCGGTGCCAGCCAGGTAGGTGATCGGGCCACCGGCCGCACCGCCGCGCCGCAAGCGGCTCGCTCCGATGACCTGGCTGTGCGGCGTGTCGGCCCAGCCCAACATGATCTTGCTGGCTCCCGGCTCGAGGCTCGCGCGGCCCACCTCGACCGTTTGGCCGGACAACCAGGTGAACAACCCCGCAAAGATGCGATCGAGATCCGCGCGGTTCGCCTCGTCCAAGATCAGCCATCGATCTCGGTGGATGGCCTCCAACACGTGCCCGGGGCTGAAGCGAAGCCGCCCGAGGTCATCCACGGTGTCGCCACCGACCAGTTCCCGGACGGTCCAAGACTCATCGGGAGTGACCAGCATCGGCTTGCGAAGCCGAGTCAGCCCGTGGGCTGAAGGGTCCTTGCTGATGGCAGCGACCAATTCCGCGAGCAAGTGTGTCTTCCCCGTACCCGGTGGGCCCACGAGCATCACCGCGGGTCGCGACCGAACGGAAACCTTGAGCATCCGCCGAACGCGTTCGTCGAGCTCGAGCCGGTATTTGGGTTCGACGATCGGTGAGACCTCTTCAGCCTCGATACCGAGGAACTCGCTCAGCACCGATGCCGTGACCTCACCCTCTGCGTTGTAGCCCAGCCAGACAACCTCCCACCCCGTCGCCTTCCACCCGAAGACCAGACCGACGGAAACACGCTCAGGGGGCGGCGCGACCAACAGCTCCCAGAACTCCTCGGACACCGCCGCAACCCTGTCGTCGGCGCGCAGGTCCACCAATGCGACCCCCAGCACGGTGTCCGTCAGCTGCCCGGTCTTCCGAAACTGCTCGACGAGCTCCCCGTCCCCGGTCACACGGACAGCGACGACCTTGTCGATCGGCAACGAGTCCGCATTCGTCGCGAGAAGCACTTCGAGCTGGCGTAGTCCCTCGCCGGGCTCGTCGTGGTCAGCATCAGCCAGGCCGATTTCCGCAAGCTCGTCCACCAGCCGCTGCGGCAGTTCCGTCATGGCAGTCAACCGTACTGGCGTGGTGACACCGAATGGTGAAGACACACCAGGTCACTGTTCTCACGCCCAGACAGGGAACGACACGCTCTCCAGATGCCGCGCGAAGCGCGTGTACGCACACTTCGCGCGGCTACACTCCGTCGCTGAAGACACGGAGGGGTGAGTTGGACGAAAGACAGCTCATAACCGAGCTGAAGACGCTCCGCGTAGCTCAAGTCGGAGGGCAGCGTGCTCCGCACAAACCCCTCCTGTTGCTCTGGCTCCTACACATATTCGTCAAGCGACGTAGGTGGGACACCACGTATGACGAAGCTGAGGCACCCGTCGGCAGCCTCATCAGCAAGTACACCCCCGGCGCCGCCGAGGCCACCGACTTGGCCGCCAACCCGTTCATCCGCCTGGAGCGCTCGATCTGGGAACTCCGGGACTCGACCGGTACTGCGATTGCCAGCAGCCCCTCACGAAGCGGCTCATGGCTCAAGACTCGCGGCGCACATGGCCACCTGCGCACTGAGGTCGCTCAGCTCCTGAACGACCCGAGAACCCTGGTCGCCGCGATCGAGGCGCTCCTGCAGGAGTACTTCACACCGGACGTCGCCGCGGGTGTCCGCACCGAACTCGGCCTCGACCTCGTGTTCAGCGCACCTGCCTCCTCGCTGCGGCGGCTCAGCCTCTCCGTCAGCAAGCGAGTCGATCTGCCTGAAGAATCGACCACTTTTCGTCGCCAGTTCCACCTGCCCGAGAACTACGAGAACCTGAACTATGACACCCGGCTGCGGTGGCAGGCTCTCATGTGGTTGGTCCAGGTCCGTGCAACCAACGACAACCGCATCCCGTCGAGCCAGCTGAGCCTCTTCGAGTTCGAAGGCAAGAGGATTGCTCTGGCAGACAGGCAGCGCGGCATCCGAAAGCCCAAGGAGCTGGAGGCCGCGTTATCGATCAAGACCACTTACACGCGAAAGCACCGGTCGCGGCCTTACGAAGACGGCATGATCCGCGATCGACTGCATCGTTACAAGTACGCAGGCGATGATCACGAACTTCTTCACGAACGTCGCCCTGCGCCACGCCTACGAACAGAAACGACCTTTGATCTACTTCGTCGGCATCGCCAGCGGCATCTACGAGGCCCGGTTTCCCTGGTGGATCGTCGCAGACCAGCCGGAGGAGCTCCAAGTGGTCGTCAGCCCTGACCCGCCCGAGGGCACCGACCCGATCTGGGACCCCTGGGTTCGGCGTGGCCGCCACGCTACCGGCTAGCGGGTACGGCCAAGTCAAGCTCCGGCCCACTCCACCAGGTCCGGCAGGTCCGGCGGCTGCCTCAGCGCGTCCAGCACCACGTTCACGCCCGCGCGCAACGGCGTCCCCCGGCGGACGACCGCCGCGATCGTGCGGGTCACCGGCGTCGCCAGCTCGCGCGTGGCCACGCGGTACCGGCGGTCGACCGCCAGCCCGGGCAGCAGCGCGATCGACAAGCCGGCTTCGACGTGCTGCAGCGTCATCAGGTAGTTGCTGAAGCGGCACACCACCCGTGGCTCGAAGCCCGATTCGCGGCACAGGCGCAGCGTCAGGTTCGCCATGTACGACTGCGGCATGTCCAGCGCCCACGGCGCGTCCGCGTACGCCGACAGGACCGCCGGGCCGCGGGGTCCCTCCGGCGGCGTCACCAGCACGATCGGGTCCGTCGCCAGCGGGACGATGTCGAGGTCCGGGCCGAGCGGGAGCTCGACGAAGTCGGTCGTGGTGATGATGACGTCGGCGTCGCCGCCGCGCAGGGCCGGGATGCTCTCGTGCGGCTCCAGCTCCAGCAGCTGGACCTCGAGGTGCGGGTGCGCCAGCCGGGTCACCGCCGGGACGGCCAGGGTGTGGATCGCGCTCTGGAACGCCCCCAGCCGGACCAGACCGGCCGGCTCCTCGCCGAGGCTGCGCAGCTCCGCCTCGACCGTGTCCATGTGGTCGAGGATCACCCGCGCCCGCCGGGCGAGCATCAACCCGGCCGGCGTGAGCCGGACCCGGCGGCCGGTGCGTTCCAGCAGCTGGGTGCGGGTTTCGGCTTCGAGCACGGCCAGCTGCTGCGACACGCTCGACGCGCTCAGGTTGGCGTCCTGCGCCACCGCGCGGACCGTGCCCAGGGTGTCGAGGCGGCTCAGCAGCCGCAGGCGCCACGGGTTCAGCATCCCGCCATTGTTGTTCGGCAAAACCGAACAAGAAAGCCGGAATAGTGAGATGGACGTGTCGCTCGACGCGGACTTACCGTCACCCTATGGCTGAATCCTTCTGGGCCGACGTCGACCGGCACCTCGTGCGTTACGGCGGCGCCTTCACCCGCGAGATCATCGACCACGCCGAAGGCAGTTTCCTCTTCACCGAGGACGGCCGCCGGATCCTCGACTTCACGTCCGGCCAGATGAGCGCGATCCTCGGGCACGCGCACCCGGAGATCGTCGAGACCGTCCGGCGGCAGGTGGGGAAGCTCGACCACCTGTTCAGCGGCATGCTGAGCCGCCCGGTCGTCGACCTGGCCCGGCGGCTCGCCGAGACGCTGCCGGCGCCGCTGGAGAAGGCCCTGCTGCTGACCACGGGCGCGGAGTCGAACGAGGCTGCCGTCCGGATGGCCAAGCTCGTCACCGGCAAGCACGAGATCGTCTCCTTCGCCCGCTCCTGGCACGGGATGACGCAGGCGGCGGCGAGCGCGACGTACAGCGCGGGCCGTCGCGGTTACGGGCCGGCCGCGCCGGGCAACTTCGCCATCCCGGCGCCGAACGCGTACCGCCCGGACTTCACCGACGCGTCCGGTTCGCTCGATTGGCGTCGCCAGCTGGACTTCGGGTTCGAGCTGATCGACGCGCAGTCGGTCGGCAGCCTGGCCGCGTGCCTGGTCGAGCCGATCCTGAGTTCGGGCGGCATCATCGAGCCGCCGCCGGGCTACTTCGCCGCGCTGGCCGAGAAGTGCCGTGAGCGCGGGATGCTGCTGATCCTCGACGAAGCCCAGACGGGGTTGTGCCGCACGGGGAACTGGTACGCGTTCGAGCGCGACGGCATCGTCCCCGACATCCTGACGCTGTCGAAGACGCTCGGCGCCGGCCTGCCGCTGGCCGCGGTGCTGACGAGCGCCGCCATCGAGCAGGAGGCGCACGACCGCGGGTTCCTGTTCTTCACAACGCACGTGTCGGACCCGCTCCCGGCGGCGGTCGGCAACACGGTGCTGGACGTCCTGATCCGCGACCGCCTCGACGAGCGGGCGCGTTCGCTGGGCTCGTCGCTGCGCCGGGGCCTGGAGGAGATCGCCGCCGGCCACGAGGTGGTCGGCGACATCCGCGGCCGCGGCCTGCTGGCCGGGCTGGAACTGGTGGTGGACCGCGAGACCACGCGGAGTTCGGACGAGCTGGGCGCGCGGGTCACGCAGCGGTGTCTCGAACTGGGGCTGCACATGAACATCGTGCAGCTGCCGGGGATGGGCGGGGTGTTTCGGATCGCGCCGCCGCTGACGGCGTCCGAAGAGGAGATCGCGCTGGGCCTGTCTATTTTGGACCAGGCGATCGGTGACGCGGTGAAGCTGCTTTGAGCGACCCGGCGGTCGTGCTCGTCACGGGCATCCCGGCGGCCGGGAAGTCGACGATCGCGCAGCTGCTCGCCGAGCGGCTGCCGCGGTCGGTGCACATCCGCGGCGACGTCTTCCGCCGCATGGTGGTCGGCGGCCGTGCGGAGATGACGCCTTCGCCATCGCCGGAAGCGCTGCGCCAGCTGCGGCTGCGACACCGCCTGACGGCGGTCGCGTGCGACGAGTACGCCGGAGAAGGCTTCACGGTGGTGGCTCAAGACGTGATCCTCGGCGAGCACCTCGCGCAGATCGTCGACCTCATCACCCACCGGCCGCTGCTCGTGGTGGTCCTGGCACCGCGGCCGGAGGCGGTCGCCGAGCGGGAGCGGGCCCGCTCGAAAAACGCGTACGACGAGTGGACGATCACGCTGCTGGACAAAAGGCTGCGTGAGGAAACGCCGAGGTGGGGGCTGTGGCTCGACACCTCGGAGCAGGCACCCGGCGAAACGGTGGCCGAGATCCTCGACCGGGCCTGGACCGAAGCCCGCGTTCCCTGAAACCACGAAGGCCTCCTTGCCGGCCCGGGGAGCCGGCAAGGAGGCCGCTTCACGACAGCGTCAGAAGCCCGCTGTCACCTTCGTGAAGTCCCAGTCGTTCTGGGCGATGCCGCTGCACGCCGACTGGACGCCGCCGCCGGGGCAGCCCCGGTCGCGGTTGACCGACCAGAACGCCAGGCGGGCGATCTTGTTCGACTTGGCCCAGTTCGTGATCTGGGTCCACGTCGACAGGTCCGTCAGCTCCTGCTGGTCGGACAGGCCGTTCATCCCCGAGATGCCCAGGTGGGCGTACGCGGTGGCGTCGGACCAGCCGAACGTCGACTTCAGCTTGTCGCGCAAGCCGTTCGCCGCGCTCACCGTGCTGTTGTACATGTTCGCGCCGCCGCCGAAGTCGAACGGCATGATCGTGAACACGTCCACGTTCGCGCCCAGGGCCTTCGACTGGTCGATGAGCCGGTTGCCGTAGTAGTTCGGGCCGGTCGTCGACGTGCCGAACGTCAGGATCGTCTGGATGCCCGGGTTGTTCTGCTTGACGATCTTCAGCGCGCCCAGGATCCGGTCCTGCACGGCCTCGTTCTCGAACTCGTCGGAGTTCTCGATGTCGATGTCGATCGCCTTCAGCCCGTACGCGTTGATCACCTGCTGGTAGGCGCCCGCCAGCGCGGCGGACGTCGAGCAGTTCGGGCCGAGCTTGTTGCCGCTCCAGCCGCCGAACGACGGGACGACCTGGCCGCCCGCCGCCTTGATCTGCGAAATGGCGGTGGCGTCGGCGCTACCGGAGAGCGGACGGCTGCTGTCCCACGCCGGGTTGCAGCCACCGCTGGCGTTGATGAACGCCATCGTGAACCACTTGATCCCGGTCGCGTTCATCACCGTCTGCGGGTTCGGCGGGCTGCCCCAGCCCAGGTACAGGTACGGCGCGCCGCGGCCACCCGGCGGGGGCGGTGTCGTGGTGGTCGGCGGGGTCGTCGTCGTAGGCGGCGTCGTGGTCGTGGGGGGTGTGCCCCCGGCCGCACACGACCCACCGTTGAGCTTGCAGTTCGACGGCGCGACGTACGAACCGGAGTACGCCACGTTGAAGCCGAAGCTGGCACTACCGCCGTTGGCGACGTTGCCGTTCCACGTGTTCTTCACCGTGACGTGCTGGCCGGACGCCGTGTAGCTGCCGTCCCACAGCGACGAGATCTTCGCGCCCGAAGGCAGGTCGAACTCGACGGTCCAGGTGGCGAGCGTCGAGCCCGAGCCGTTGGCGATCGTGTACTTGCCCTCGTACCCGGTGCCCCAGTCGGAGCCCTTCGAGAAGGTCGCGGACACGCCGCCCGCCGCGTTCGCCGGGGCGATCACGAACATCGCGCCGATCGTGGCGGCCGCGGCCGCCAGCCCGAGTGCGGGCAACCACCGGCGCCTCATGACAGGCCGTTCTTCATCGCGGTGATGAGCTCGCCGCCCGTGGTGTCACCGGTCAGCTCCCAGAAGAAGGCGCCGCCGAGACCCTGCTGCTTGGCGTAGGACATCTTCCCGTTGATGGTCGCGGGGGTGTCGTAGCTCCACCAGTTGCTGCCGCACTTCGCGTACGCGGTGCCCGCGAAGGTGCCGGTCGACGGGCAGGTGTTCTTGAGGACCTTGTAGTCCTCGATGCCCTGCTCGTACGTGCCCGGCGCGGGACCGGTCGCGGTGCCGCCAGGGGCGTCCTGCGTGACGCCGGTCCAGCCGCGGCCGTAGAACCCGATGCCCAGCAGCAGCTTGCCCGCCGGGACGCCCTTGCTCTTCAGCTTCTGGATCGCGGCGTCGGAGTAGAAGCCCGGCGTGGGGATGCCGCTGAAGTTGGTCAACGGCGAGTGCGGAGCGGTCGGCCCCTGCGCGGCCCAGGCGCCGAAGTAGTCGTAGGTCATCACGTTGTACCAGTCGACGTACTGCGCGGCGCCGCCGTAGTCGGCGACGTCGAGCTTCCCGCCGTTGCTGCCGTCGGCGGTGATCGCCGAGGTGATCAGGAACGACGAGCCGAACTTCGCCCGCAGCGCGCCCATCAGGTTCTTGTAGGCCGCGGCACCGCTGGTGTCACAGGAAAGGCCGCAGGAGTTGGGGTACTCCCAGTCGATGTCGATGCCGTCCCAGATGTCCGCCCAGCGCGGGTCCTTGAGCAGGTTGTAGCAGGACTGCGCGAACGCGGCCGCGTTCTGCGACGCCTGGCCGAAGCCGCCCGAGTAGGTCCAGCCGCCGAACGACCAGATCACCTTGAGGCCCGGGTGCAGCTTCTTGAGCTTGCGCAGCTGGTTGAAGTTGCCGGCCACCGGCTGGTCCCAGGTGTCGGCGACGCCGTCGACGCTGCCCGCGGCGTCGTAGGTCTTCTGGTAGTCGGCGTACGGGTCGTCGTTCGCCGTGCACTGGCCGTTCTTGACGTTGCCGAACGCGTAGTTGATGTGCGTCAGCTTGCTCGCCGAGCCCGAGGTCTCGATGTTCTTGACGTGGTAGTTGCGCCCGTAGACGCCCCACTGCACGAAGTAGCCGACGTTCTTCAGGCCGCCCGGCGGGGGCGGCGTGGTCGTCGTCGGCGGAGTGGTGGGCGTGGTCGGCGTCGTCGGGGTGGTGGTCGGCTGCGTCGGCGTCGTCGGCGTGGTGGTCGGGGTGCCGCCGCCGGCGTCGCAGGAGCCGCCGTTCAGCTTGCAGTTCGCCGGGGCCGAGTAGGTGCCGGAGTAGCTGACGTTGAAGCCGAAGCTGGCACTGCCGCCGTTGCCGACGTTGCCGTTCCAGGTGTTCTTGACGGTGACGTGCTGACCGGACGCGGTGTAGCTGCCGTCCCACAGCGACCCGATCTTCGCGCCGGACGGCAGGTCGAACTCGACCGTCCAGCTCGGCAGCGTCGAGCCGGAGCCGTTGTTGATCGTGTACTTGCCCTCGTACCCCGTGCCCCAGTCGGAGCCCTTGCTGAAGGTGGCGCCGACGCCACCGGCGGCGCTCGCCGGCACGGTGACGAGGCCGACCGCGATCGCGCCGACCGCGGTGAAGAGACCGAGGAGGTGCCATCTCTTTCTGGACATCGCTCTCCTTTGAGCCAGGTGCAGGACGGCGGACACCGACACCGCCGGCGGGGACCAGGGCGGTGTTTTGCGCCGTTTGCGCAAACGTTACGTGGTCCAGACCAATTAGGGAAGCGTCACCACGGAGCGTGGCCAGTGGTCAAGACCAATGCTGGACACGGCCGCCGTACTGGTCCAGACCGGTTACCCAGCGCACACGAGCGGCTGCGGGGCCGGGTCAGCCGCCGCCCGGGCCGAGCACCGCGAGCCCCAGCGGCGTGATGAGGTGGGTGGCCAGGTTTTCGTGCCGGTCGGTGGTGATGAGGCCCGCGTCGCGCAGGACGTTCGTGTGGTGGCTGACGGTCGCCGGAGCGACGCCGGCCTGTCTCGCCAGCCGGGTGGTGGTGCAGCCGGTGACGGCCGACCGCAGGATCGTGGCCCGGGTGGCGCCGAGCAGCGCGCTCACGTGGTCGCCGCCGCGCCGGCCGGCCAGCAGCCGGGCCCCGGCGTGGAGCGGGACCACCAGGACCGGGGGCAACCGGGGATCCGCCAGCGCCACCGGGTGGTGCACACCGAAGTAGCTGGGGATCAGCACCAGGCCACGGCCCGCCAGGAACAGGTCGCGGTCGATCGGGTAGTCGACGGTGAGCACCGGTGGCCCCCAGCGGGTGGCGGGGCCGAGCCACCCCAGCAGTCCTTCGGGCCCGGCGTGCAGGTAGCGCTGGACCCCGGCGGCACACCCGATGCGCAGGGCCTGCTCGATCACGTCAAGGTGCGGCTCGACCAGGCACCGGAAGTACACGCGCAGCGCCCGCTCGAGGTGCCGCAACGCGGCCGCCTTCCCGTCGGCCAGCTCCTCGAGCCACGTCTTCGCCGCCCCACCGGCCGGCCGCAGCCGCCGGATCTCGGCCCGCAAGCGCCGCCGCGGCGTCGCCAGGACCAGTTCGGCACCGGTCCCGATGTCGGGCACCGCGGCGGACGGCGTCAGGAAGTCCGGGAAGTAGGAGGCGTGCGGCGCCACCGTCACCAGGGAATGCACGGCCGCCCGCAGGCAGCCGTCCTCGCCGACCCGTTCGCGCACGCGCCGCCGCCACGAACCGAAGGACAACCCGCCGGCGGCGTACTGCAGAGCCTGAACGCTGCCGACGACCTCCCACATCAGGTCGGCTTCCAGTTTCAGCCGCGTCCGCGCGAGATCGGCGTCGGTGAAGTGGATGCGCAAGTGCGGCACGTCGTCCCCCCGGACTCTGGAAGCACACTTCCCGCGGACAAGTGCCGCGAAGGGGGCGTCCAAGTACGTGCGTCAGCCGGTGGGAGCAATCGCCGGCGGTCAGGTCGCCTTCCCACCGCCCGGCGATCGGCTCGCCTTCCACTGGGCCCACAGCACGTCGCCGAAGTTCTGCCACTTCTCGAACCGCTCGTCCGGTCCCGCCGGGGCCAGGGGGTCGAGCGTGCCGACCCTGGCCGCCGGGCCGGCGGTACGCGGTGGGACGGCGGCCTGGCGCTGGAGTTCGTCCCGGAACTCCGCCCAGATCGTCTTGGCCTTCGCCTTCATGTCGTTCTCCACGTTGTCGAGGAGCCTGAACACCAAGTAGAGACAGTTGCTGGACGAGAAGTCCTGCGCGAAGGCCTGCTGCAGGTCGAGCCAGCCGACATTGCCGCCGAACATGGTGTCCATGGCCCGGTTCAGGCCGCTCCCCAGCCACGTGGCGGACAACCCGGAGGCCGGCACATCGATCGCGCGCACGCTGGCCTCCCGGTCCGCCAAAGTGGTTTGGCTCGCGTAGAAGGTGGCCACCACATCCCTGAACTCGGCGAAGTCGGTGGCCCGCTGGGCCGGCTTGACCGCGGTGAGCTGGTCTTTGACAAGGGTGATCACGGCCTTCCGCACGTTCGACTCTGCGGCGGCGGTCAGCTTTGTCAGCAGCTTGTCGATGGCCGGGGGGATTTCCGGCAGGACGGTCTTGTAGGTGTTCGTGTAGTAGACCAGTCCCTCGGTCGCTTTCAGCGCTCCGCTCCAGCCCTCGCCCGGGACGCTGGTCCGAGAGGTTCGGAGGCGGTTGGCCACTTCGGCACCGTAGGCCGCGCCGTCGGCGGCCTTGCTTTTCCCGCCGCCGCAGGCCACGAACTTGAACGCCGTGTCCTTCTTCAGCTGCCGCCGGTCCTCGGAGACTTCGGTGACGAATTCCTCCGGGGTGAGGTTGCCCAGCCCCGCCCGGTTGCCGTGGCCGTAGAAAACCGAAGCTTCGGTGGTGGGGGCCGGCGGGAAGACCCACGAGTGTTCCCATCCGTGCTTTCCGCCCGCACCGCCGGCGCCCTTGGCGGTCAGCGATCCTTCGATCTCGTCGACCTCGGCGTTGCCCACCATGTTCCGCATGCCCTGGCCGTAGGGGTTGGGCATGCGCACCATCAGCCGTTGCACGGGCACCGCCGGCTCGGCCCGCCCGAGCATCGCGAGCACGGCCTGGTTCCCGGCGAGCCGTTGCCAGCCCAGGAGCTGGTGGGCCGGCGTTCCGTCCGCAGCCCGGGCGGCGGGCCGTTTCGGCGCGTGTTCCGGCTGGGGTTCGGCGTGTTCTTCCACGGGCATCGGCTTTCCGGCCGGGAGGCGGGCCTGCGGCCCCGAGCAGGCTTCTCTGCCTGCACACGGTCAGAAACTACCGGCGACAACCCGTGGCCCGGCAGTTCCACACGGGCATGAATCACTGCCCGTCGGGGCGCTCCCCTCGCGGGCCGGAAATCACAACAGGCCCAGTTCCTCTCGAAAGAGGAACTGGGCCTGTTGCTTTTGCTGTCTCAACCAGACGTGCGCCCGAAGGGATTCGAACCCCTGACCT
The DNA here is from genome assembly GCF_030285645.1 of Amycolatopsis sp. DG1A-15b. Classification (GTDB taxonomy): domain Bacteria; phylum Actinomycetota; class Actinomycetes; order Mycobacteriales; family Pseudonocardiaceae; genus Amycolatopsis. The sequence goes on along the minus strand of NZ_CP127296.1, from coordinate 8,404,351 downwards.
TCTGATCCGTAGTCAGATGCTCTATCCAGCTGAGCTACGGGCGCGTGTTCAGTTGTAACCTAGCACCCGGCGAACCGGGCGCCAGCGGAGGCTCCGGGATTTGAACCCGGGAGGGGGGGTTACCCCCAACCGCATTAGCAGTGCGGCGCCATAGACCAGACTAGGCGAAGCCTCCTGGGCCCAACGACCACTGCTCAGATAGGTTACACACCCCCCGAACCCCCTTTGACAGCACCCCCCTCACGCTCGGCGCAGCAGCCTGAGCAGGCGCGGGGAGCGGCCGCCCAAGCCCTCGGCCTCGAACGTCGCGATGCCCACGCGGGGAAGTTCGCGGACGCCTGGATAGACCAAATACCTCGGTACCCAGCGCGGCTGGAACTTCGCGTTGAAGCGGTACAGCGTCTCGATCTGGATCCAGCGCGAGAAGAAGTGCAGCACCTTCGCCGCCGACTTGGCGACCGGGCCGGCGCCGATGCGCTGCCCCTGCTCCATCAGCGCGCGGAACGCCGCGAAGTTCAGGGAGACCTGTGAGACGCCGTGGCGGCTCGCCGCCAGCAGGAGCTCCGAGATCATCAGCTCGTTGACGCCGTTGTCGGCCGTGCGGTCGCGGCGCATGACGTCCAGTGAGAGCCCTGTGGCGCCCCACGGGACGAACTGGAGCACGCCGCGGACGCGGCCGCCCTGCTCGGCCGTCACCAGCACCGATCCGGGGTCGCCCATGCGGCCCAGCGCCATCGAGAAGCCGCGCTCGGTGTCCGTGCCGCGCCAGGTGGCCGCCAGGACCTCCAGCTCGGCCAGCTCGCCGGGACGCAGGTCCTCGGCCCGGCGCACCAGCACCTTGTAGCCCGCGCGCTTGGTGCGGGCCGCCGCCTGGCGGACGCCGCGCATGGTGCGGCCCTCCAGGGTGAAGCCGGCGGCGTCGACGACGGCTTCGTCGCCGATCTCCAGGACCTCCAGGCCGAACCGGGCCCAGACCGTCGCGCCGAGCTCGGAGACGCCCATCGCCGCCGGGACCCAGCCGTTGCGCCGGCACACCTCGAGGTACTCCTCGATCGCGCCCGGCCACGCCTCGTGGTCGCCCAGCGGGTCGGCCGAGCACAGCGCGACCCCGGCGATCACGCGGTAGGTGACCGCGGCCTTGCCCGTCTTCGAGAACACCGCGAACTTGTCCCGCCGCAGCGCGAAGTACCCGAGCGAGTCCCGTCCGCCGTGCTCGTCCAGCAGCCGGCGCAGCCGCGCGACCTCCTCGTCGGTCAGCCGCGGCGCCGGCTCGGCCGAGCGCAGCAGGAAGTACGCCGACACCAGGAGGGCGGCGAGGCCGAACAGCAGGCCGACGGCGGCGGTGAGGTCCTCCAGCCACATCTGGTGGAACACCGCGGGCCCGCTGGCCGCGACCAGCGCAAGCGCCGACTCCGCGAGCCGGTCGCCGAAGCCCATCGGCTCCAGGGCCACGTGCGGCGCCACGGACAGCAGGATGACGTTGATCACGAACCCCGCCAGCGTCAGCTGGAGGAACACGCGCACCGCCCGCCAGCGCCCGACCACCGGGTCCGGCTTCGCCACGAAGTAGCGCCGGTTGGCGATCAGGCCCACCAGCAGCAGCACCGACACCAGGCCGGCGCCGAAGACGTGCTTCAGCCCGAGGTGCGACATCGTGAGCAGCACCGTCGCGCCGACCGCCAGCTGCCAGGCCCGGCGCTTGCGACGCCGGAGCCCCGCGGCCAGCATCACCAGCAGCACGCCCATCACCAGCGCGACGGTCGCCGCGGCGACCGTCGCCTCCTGCGGCAGCTCCAGCCACTCGGCCAGGTGCCCGCGCAGGCTGCGCCGCCCGGCCGGGATCAGGATCGAGCCCAGGGTCATCAGCCCGGCCAGCCGGGTCACCCAGGTGATCACCCCGACCGTGGTGGCCCCCGCCACCTTCCAGGTGATCTGCGCGCGTGTCCCCGTCACCACCCGTACAACCCGCCGTGGATGATCATGCTTCCCCCATCTACCCCCCGGCGAGCTCCACGAACGGCGTCAGCGCCTCCGGGTTGGCCAGCGCGTCGCGGCTGACGGCCCGGTCGGGAGCCACACCGGCGAGGATCTTCTTCACCGGTACCTCACACTTCTTACCGTTCAAGGTACGAGGAATCTCGGAAACCACTACGAACCGATCAGGTACATGGCGCGGTGACAGCGCGCTACGAAGCCCCTTGCGCAGCCGCGGCTCGACGGCTTCGAGCGCGACGCCACCGGCGAGCACCACGAAACAGATCAGCTGACCGTCCTCGTTCCCGGCCGCCGAGGTGTCCACGACCAGGGAATCCGCGATCTCGTCGTAGCCCTCGACGACCCGGTAGAACTCCGCCGTGCCCATCCGGACGCCGCCGCGGTTGAGCGTCGAATCGCTGCGGCCGTAGATCACCGCCGAGCCGCGGTTGGTGATGCGGATCCAGTCGCCGTGGCGCCACAGCCCGGGGTACATCTCGAAGTACGCCTCACGCAGCCGCGAGCCATCCGGGTCGTTCCAGAAGAACACCGGCATCGACGGCATCGGCTTCGTGATGACCAGCTCGCCGACCTCCTCGACGACGGCCTTGCCCGCCTCGTCGAAGGCGTTGACCGCGGCACCGAGCGCCGGGCAGGACAGCTCACCGAGCCAGACCGGCACGTCGGGCGCCGACGCGACGAACGCCGCGCACAGGTCGGTGCCGCCGGAGACCGAGCAGATCTGGACGTTCTTCCCGACCTCGTTCACGATCCACCGGAAGCCTTCGACGCTCAGCGGCGCGCCCGTGGAGCCGAGCGCGCGCAGGCCGGTCAGGTCGTAGCGCTCGGCGGGCTTGATGCCAGCCTTGAGGCAGCTCTGGATGTACGGCGCCGACGTCCCGAAGTAGGTGACGCGGTGCTGCTCGGCCAGGTGCCAGAGCGCGTTCAGGTCCGGGAATCCGGGGCTGCCGTCGTAGAGCACGATCGTGGTGCCGACCAGCAGGCCGGAGATGAGGAAGTTCCACATCATCCAGCCGGTGGTGCTGAACCAGAAGAACCGGTCGCCGGGCCCGAGGTCGGTCTGCAGCGCGAGGGCCTTGAGGTGTTCGAGCGTGATGCCGCCGTGGCCGTGCACGATGCCCTTCGGCAGGCCGGTGGTGCCCGACGAATAGAGCACCCACAGCGGGTGCGCGAACTCGACCGGCTCGAACAGCAGCGGCGCGCCCGCGTGCCGCGCGAGCAGCTCGACCCAGTCGAGGGCGCCGTCCATCCGGCCTTCGCCGACGTACTCGACGAGCACGGTCGCGGCGAGCGACGGCAGCTGCGCCTGGAGGTCGGCGATCGTCGTCCGGATGTCGAACTGGCGGCCGTTGTACGCGTAGGCGTTGACCGCGAAGAGCACCTTCGGCTCGATCTGCACGAACCGGTCCGCGACCGCGCGGACACCGAAGTCCGGCGAGCACGACGACCAGATGGCCCCGATGCTCGCCGCGGCGAGGAACGCGACCAGCGTCTGCGGGCAGTTCGGGGCCAGCGCGACGACGCGGTCGCCCTTGCCGACACCCAGTTCGAGGAACGCGGCCCGGGCCGCGGCGACCTGCGCGCGAAGCTCGCCGTACGTCAGGTGGCTCGCGAAACCGTCTTCGCGGTGGAAGATCACCGCCGTCTCGTCGTCGGCCTTCGCGGCGCCCGCGACGCCGGGGGTGAGCGCGTGCTCGGCGTAGTTCAGCGTGCCGCCCTCGAACCAGACGGCGTCCGGCATCGTCCCGGAAAGCACCGCACCGGGCTGGTCGTGCCAGCGGACGCCGAGGAAGTCCGCGACCGCCGCCCAGAAGTCCGGGCCGCGCTCGACCGAGAACTCCCACAGCGCGCGGTAGTCGTCCACCTCGACGCCGCGCTCGGCGCGCAGCCACCGGCGGAAGGCTTCGATCTTGGTGTCGGCAACGTGGCCCGGCTCGGGGCGCCAGAGCACTTCGGGGGCGTCGGCGGTGTGCGTCACGTCCCGAGCCTAATCCTTCCGATCCGGAAGTCACCGTGGTCGGAACCGACATGGAACCCGGGTTACCGGTGGCGGCCGCCCACACCTACCGCAGGTGCGCGTCGAACCAGTTGAGCGTGCGCTGCCAGGCCTCCGCGGCCGCGCCCGGGTCGGCGTCGAAGCGGTGGTTCGCACCCGGGTAGTGGACGACGTTGGTGGCGACCTTCGCCGACGCGGCGGCGTCGCGCAGGCGCTCGACGTCGGCGCCGCCCGCCTCGTCGCCGGCGTCGCCGTACATGCCGAGCCACGGGCTGGTGAGCCGTCCGGCGATCTCGACCAGCGCGGGGAGTTCGACGGCCTGCTGCCCGCCGACGGAGACCGCGGCACCGAGCTTGCGGTGCGACGCGACGACGAGGGCCGCGGTGCCGCCGAGGTCGAAGCCCATCACGCCGAGCAGGTCGGCCTGGACACCCCGCTCGACCAGCCAGGCGAGGGTGAGGTCGGTCGCGTCGAGCAGGTCCTGCTGCGTGAGGCGGTCGTTCTCGAGGTGCGGCGTGACGGTCAGCCAGCCCTCCGTGGCGAGGCTGGCGAGCAGCAGCCTGACCCCGTCCGTGACACCGTCGGCCTCGTGGAGCACCACCAAGCCGCCGCGCAGCGCGCCCTCGGGTTCCGAAAAGGTCAGGCGCAGGGTGCCGCCGTCGGTGCGCTGGTAATCCACGGTGGAGGTCGACGTCATTGCCTCACCCAACCACCTGGAGGTGAACGGGAGGAAGCCCGGTGACGCAGGTCGCCGGAGCCGGCCCGCCTGAAGGCGGTCGCGGGGCGGCGGGCGGAAAAGATACGGTGAGCGGGTCGTCCCGTCGATTTCCAGGAGCGCCGAAGATGCCGTCCGTGTCCCCGCGTGCCGATCTCGAATCGTTGCCGAAATACGTCCCCGGCCGGACGATCGAAGGCGCGATCAAGCTGGCGAGCAACGAGGTGCCCGGCGGCGCGCTGCCGAGCGTCGCGCAGGCGATCGCCGAGGCCGCGGCCGGGATCAACCGCTACCCGGACACCGGCTCGCAGGCGCTGCGCGAGCGGCTGGCGCGTGAGCTGGACGTGCCGGTGGAGCGCGTCGCGATCGGCTGCGGCTCGGTGTCGCTGTGCCAGCAGACGATCCAGGCGGTGTGCGCGCCCGGCGACGAGGTCATCTTCGGCTGGCGCTCCTTCGAGGCGTACCCGATCGTCACGCAGGTCGCGAACGCCGTCGCGGTGAAGGTCCCGATCACCGAGGGCCAGGAGCTCGACCTCGACGCGATGCTCGCGGCGATCACCGACCGGACGCGCGTGGTCTTCGTCTGCAACCCGAACAACCCGACCGGGACGGCGGTGCGCCGCGCGGAGCTGGAGCGGTTCCTGGCCGCCGTGCCCGAGCACGTGCTGGTCGTGCTGGACGAGGCGTACAAGGAGTTCGTCACCGATCCCGAGGTGCCCGACGGCGTCGAGTACACGCGCAGCCGGTCGAACGTCATGGTGCTTCGCACGTTCTCGAAGGCGTACGGCCTTGCGGGTCTTCGCGTCGGTTACGCGGTCGCCCCCGAGCCGATCGCGGACGCGCTTCGCCAGGTGTACGTGGCCTTCTCGGTGAACATGCTGGCCCAGGTGGCCGCGCTGGCGTCGCTCGACGCGGCCGACGAGCTCCTGGCCCGCTGCCAGGAAATCGTCGTCGAGCGGGGACGGGTGCGGGAAGCGCTGCTGGAAGCGGGTTACCGCGTGCCCGAGACGCAGGCGAACTTCGTCTGGCTGCCGCTGGGTGAGCAGGCCGTCCCGTTCGCCGAGCACGCGCTGGACCGCAAGCTGGTGGTGCGCCCGTTCGCCGGGGACGGCGTCCGCGTGACCATCGGAACCCGCGAGGAGAACGACCTGTTCCTGGCCGCGGCGCGCGAGTTCCTCACGCGAACTGCTTGACCACCAGCTGGATGACGGCGGCGACGCCGATCACCACGATCACGCCGCGCAGCACCGCCGGCGGCAGCTTCCGGCCGATCTTCGCGCCGAGGAAGCCGCCGGCGGTCGAGCCGACGGCCAGCCACAGCACGACGGCCCAGCTGATCGGCGCGACGAACGCGTAGATGATCCCGGCGACGAGGTTGACGACGGCGGCGAGCACGTTCTTGACACCGTTGAGCTTCTGCAGCGGCTCCGACAGCAGCATCCCCATCACGGCCATCAGCATCACGCCCTGCGCGGCGGTGAAGTACCCGCCGTAGATGCCGATGAGGAAGATGAAGAACATCAGCAGCGGCCCGGGTTTGTGCTCGGTCCCGTTCTGCTCGCGCCGCTCCGCGACCCACTTCGAGACCCTCGGCTGGATGATCACGAGGACCACGGCCAGGCCGACGAGCACGGGAACGACGGCTTCGAAGGCGTCCTTCGGCAGCGACAGCAGCAGGATGGTGCCACCGATGGCCCCGAGGAAGGACGCGACGGCGAACTTGGCGGTCTGCCGCCAGTAGCCCGTGAGCTCGTGCCGGTAACCCCAGGCACCGCTGAGCGTGCCGGGCGCGAGGCCGATGGCGTTCGAGGTGGTGGCGGTCACGGGCGGATACCCGAGCGCGACGAGCACGGGGAAGGTGACGAGCGTCCCCGACCCCACGACGGCGTTGATGGTCCCCGCCCAGACCCCGGCGACCACGACGATCAGGGCGTGCCACCACGTCATGAAGCAATCACGTGCGGAGCCTAAGCACCGTGGGCCGCTCCCGCGACGCAGATGTGTCAGGTCAGACAGTCACCTCCGGCGTGAAGACGCAGAACTCGTTGCCTTCGGGGTCTGCCAGCTGGTCCCAGTCGACATCACCGCCGCGTGCGCGGACCAGGGTGGCGCCCATCGCCACCAGCTCGGCCGGGTCGCCGAAGACGTCCAGGTGCATGCGGTTCTTGACCGTCTTGCGCTCCGGCACCGGGTTGAGCCAGATCAGCGGCCCGCGACCGGCCGGGTCGACGATCGGGACCGGCCAGTCGTCCGGGCGGGTGTCGCCGGTCAGCGCATCCCGGCGGACGTAGCCGAGCGCGCGGCACCACCAGTCCGCCAGCGCCTGGTGGTCGTTCGCGTCCAGGGCGAGGTCCTTGAACCGCGCTGTCATGCCGCTCCTTCCGGGACGTGCGCGGGGACGACGTCGGACACCACGCGCCAGCCGAGTGCGCTGTACAGCCCGCGGCCGGCCTCGGAAGCCAGCAACGCGCTCGAACGGGCTCCCGCCGCTTCGCCCAGGCGGTGCATCACCACCCGGCCGAGGCCGCGGCGCCGGTGCTCCGGCTCCGTCTCGATCTTGTCGAACACCGCGACACCGCCGGCCACCGCGATCCGGCCCCGGGCCGCCACAGCCTCATCGGAAGACACGACGACCTCCCACACCGGCCCCGCGCCGGTCACCGCGACCGAGTACGGCGCTGGGACAGCGGCCGGCGGAAGAGCTCCCTCGAACGCCATCAGGTACTCCGTCTCCCCCGCCACCCACGCCGGGGTCAGGGCCGGCAGGACCGCGGAACGCGAGCCGCACGTCTTCAGCCACGTGCCCGGCGCGGCCACCGTCCGGGCCCGGGAGGAAACCGTCGCCGGCGCGCGCAGCAGGTATCGCACCCGGTGCCCCGGCAGGCCGACCTCGACGCGGTAACCGTCGAGCTCTGCCACCGGTGCCGGCGTTGCCCGCGACAGCGCCCAGCCGCGGACCCATGCCCCCAGAACGTCCATGCCGGTGATCATGGCAGCCACCCCCGACAGTTTCCCGAGCTGAGAGGATGAGCGGGTGGACACCGAGCAGGTCTGGAGCGCGACCGTCGACCGGCTGCGGGCGCGGATCGACTCCGGCGACCTGCCGCCCGGCTCACGGCTGCCCGCCGAGCGCGTCCTCTGCGAAGAGCTGGGCATCAGCCGGGGGTCGCTGCGGCAGGCCCTGCGCGTCCTCGCCTCCATCGGGTACGTCCAGATCCGGGCCGGCTCCGGGACCTACGTCCGCGAGCAGCAGGAACAACCCTTGCGGACCTGGTTCACCGAACACGACCAGCTCGTCGAAAAGCTCTTCGACCTGCGCGCCACCGTCGAGCCGACCCTCGCCGAACGGCTGGCCCGGCACGCGACCGCGAAAACCGTCAGCCGGCTCGAGGACAACGTCGCCGAGATGGCGCAGGCCGCCGAAGCCGGGGACATGCTGCACGTCATCGCCGCCGATGCCGAGTTCCACCGGGTGATCGCGCAGAACGCCGGGAACGACGACGTCGCCGGGCTGCTGCGGTCCGTGCTCGCCCTGGTCGGCGAGGAGCGGCGGGCGGCGCTGCGGCTGCCCGGGCAGATCCGCAAGGCCGTCGCCGACCACCGGGCCATCCTCGACGCCATCCGCCGGTCCGATCCGGCCGCCGCCCGCGAGCTGACCCTCAAGCACCTGGTGGACGCCAAGACCTACGCACACGACTTCGCCGCGGAGGAGCGCTAGATGGAGAAGGTCCACTTCACCGAAGAAAAGGCCACCAACCTGGCGACGCTGTACGGCCGCGCGCTCGACTACCGCAGCGCCCACCCGATCCTCGGCGACCAGGCGGCCGACGACGCCGTCCGCCGGATCGACTACGACTTCACCAAGATCGGCATCTCCGCCGACCGCGCGGTGTCGGTCGTCCTGCGGGCGAAGCCGATCGACGACTGGGCCGCCGAGTACCTGCGCGCCCACCCGGACGCGATCGTGCTGCACCTGGGCTGCGGCATGGACACGCGGTTCCAGCGCCTCGCGCCGCCGGAGACCGTCCACTGGTACGACGTCGACTACCCCGAGGTCATCGAACTGCGCGAAAAGCTCTACGAACCGGCGCCGAACCAGACGCACATCGGCTCGTCGGTGACCGACTTCGGCTGGCTCGACCAGGTGCCGGCGGACCGGCCGGCGCTGATCGTCGCCGAAGGCCTCACGATGTACCTGAAACCCGAAACCGGCACCGAGCTGTTCCGCCGGCTGGCCGGGCAGTTCCCGTCCGGCGAGCTGATCTGCGACCTCTTCAACCGGACGGCCATCAAGATCCAGAAGCTCAACGCGCCGGTGCGCAAGGCGGGCGCGACGCTGTACTGGGGCGTCGACGACCCGCGCGAGCTGGAGCACTGCGGCCTCACGTGCGAGTCCTCTTTGGACGCCGGGCACTGGGCGACCCCGGAGGTGCTGGCCAAGCTGGGCCCGATCACCCGGTTCCAAATGCGGATGCTGAAGGTGTTCCCGCCCCTGGCCCGGACCGCCCACATCGTGCGGTACCGCTTCTAACGCGACTCCAGCACCCGCGCCACGAACTTGTGCAGCTTCTCCTCCAGCCGCGCGATGCGCTCCTCGAGCGTGAGCGTCTCGAACGGCTGCGGGACGTCGGACTTCAGGTCGCCGCGGACGTACCGGCAGCACGCCAGGTTGCCGCAGGCGTAGATGCCCAGCGTGTTGCCCTCGCGGCCGGCCTTCCCGGCGCGCTTGGCCGAGAACAGCGTGATGTCGGCGAGCCCGTGGGTCGTGGTGCAGAAGCCGCAGATGTTGCTGCGCAGGCGTGACTTCGGGGGCGGGGCCGCGCGCAGGGCGAGCCCGACCACCTCACCGCCGTGGGGCAGCACGAGGTAGGCCCGCGCGGGCGCCTTCGGGTCGCGCCAGCCGAGGAACTCCCGCTGCTCCCACGGGATTTCCTCGGGCCGGGCGGGCAGCGTCACGCCCTTGGCTTCGCCGCGGGTGCAGTTGACGAACGAGGCCCGGATCTCCTCCAAGCCGAGTGACTCCATGATCCGCACGGTAACCACCGGCCACGGGGAGTGGCCACGCATTTTCGGCCGTACGATCAACGCCGTGCGCAAGATCGCCGTGAAGAACTTCCGGGTGGTGTTGCGCACCAGCCTGGGCTTCGCCGGGCTGGGCCTCGGCTCGAGCGTCGCCGGCTCCGGTGTGGTCGCGCTGCTGCTGGTGCTGCAGGGCCTGCCGAACGACGTCGGCGACCGCGGCTGGGTGCTCGGCCTGACCGCGGCCGGCATCGTCGCCGCGGCGCTGCTCGCCGGGACGCTGTGGACGGCGTGGCTGCAGCGCCGCACCGCGATCTGGTTCGTGCTCGGCCGCCCGCCGTCGGTCAGCGAGGCGCGGCGCGCGCTGCGGCTGCCCGTCGACATGGCGGTGGTCAGCGGCACGCTCTGGCTCATCGGCACCGTCATCCTCACCGTGCTCGCCGGGACGCTCGGCTCGGCCGACGACGCCGTCGGCATGGCCACGGTGATCGGGCTGGGCGGGCTCACCACCGTCGGCCTCACCTACCTCGCCGCCGAGTGGGTGGCGCGGCCGGTGATGACGATCGCCCTGGCGGTCCTGCCCCCGCGCGGCTCGCTGCCGGTCACCGTGCTGACCCGGCTGATCGTCACCTGGGCGCTGGCCAGCGGCGTCCCGCTGGTGGGCGTCCTGCTCATCGCCACCCCGCCGGAGCTGGGCTCGGGCGACCACACCGCGAGCCTCATCATGCTGTCGGTGATCGGCCTCGGCGTCGGCGCGATCGGCACGGCGCTGCTGGCCAGGGCGGTCGCGGCGCCGCTGCACCGGCTGCGCGTGGCGCTCGACGAGATCGCGCGCGGCAACACCGACGTCGCCGTGGACGTCGACGACTCCAGCGAGATCGGCCTGCTCCAGACGTCGGTGAACCAGCTCGCCGCCGGCCTGCGCGAACAGGCGCGGATGCGGGACCTGTTCGGCCGGCACGTCGGCGCCGAGGTCGCCCGGCACGCCCTCGAGTACGGCGCGTCCCTTTCGGGCGACGTCCGCGAGGTCACGGCGTTGTTCGTCGACGTCGTCGACTCGACGGCGCTGGCCTACCGCACGCCGCCGGAGGAACTGGTCGGGAAGCTGAACCGGCTGTTCGCCGCGGTCGTCGCCGCGGTCAACGCGCGCGGCGGGCTGGTCAACAAGTTCCAGGGTGACGCCGCGCTGTGCATCTTCGGCGCGCCGACGCGGCTCGCGGACGCCCCGACGGCCGCGCTGGCCGCGGCGCGGGTGATCCGGGACGCGGTGCGCGAGGCCGGCGAGCTCGACCTCGGCATCGGCGTCTCCAGCGGCCCGGTGTTCGCCGGGCAGCTCGGCACCAGCAGCCGGCTCGAGTACACCGTGATCGGCGACGCGGTCAACGAGGCCGCGCGGCTCACCGAACTCGCCAAGGCGGTCCCGTCACGGGTGCTCGCCAGCGACGCCGTCGTCTCCGCGGCGCTGCCGGGCGAAGCCGCCCACTGGGAGAAGCACGGCGAGCTGGAGCTGCGCGGCCGCGCGGAGGCGACGCCGACCTGGACGGCGGGCCCGAAGACTCAGGACAGCTGACCCAGGTCCGGCCAGCGCAGCACCGTCGAACCCCAGGTCAGGCCGGCGCCGAACGCGCTGAGCAGGACGCGGTGCCCGGGCACGAGGGTGCCGTCGGCGCGGGCGTCGGCCAGGGCGAGCGGGATGGACGCGGCGCTGGTGTTGCCGACCCGGTCGATGTTGGCGACCACGGCGTCGGCCGGCATGCCGAGCTGCTTCGCCGTCGCCTGGAGGATCCGGATGTTCGCCTGGTGCCCGACGAAGCGGTCGACGTCGCCGACCATCCAGCCCGCGCGCTCCAGGACCGTGCGCGACGACTCCGCCATGCGCGCGCAAGCGTGGCGGAACACGGCCGTGCCCTGCATGGCGAGGAAGCGGTCGCCCGGCTGGTCGGAGAGCCGCCGCCGCGCGCCGCCCGCCTCCACCCACAGCAGTTCGGCGTGCTCACCCTCGCTGTGCAGGTCGAACGGGCCGAACGCGCCCGGCTCGCCGGCCTCACCCGCGCGCAGCAGGACCGCGCCCGCGCCGTCGCCGAAGATCGGCACGGTGGTCCGGTCGTTGGGGTCGATGAGCGTGGTGAAGGTGTCGGCGCCGATCACGAGCACGCGCTCGGCCAGCCCGCCCGCGATGAAACCGGCGGCCGTGGCGAGGGCGTAGACGAAGCCGCTGCAGACGGCGTTGACGTCGAACGCCGCGGCCGTGCCGAGCCCGAGCCGGGCGGCGACCTGCGGTGCGCTGGCCGGGCAGGGCTGGTCGGGCGTCGAGGTGGCGAGGACGACGGCGTCGGCGGACGTGCCGCCGAGCGCTTCGCGGCCCGCCCCGACCGCGAGATCCACAGTGGACTCACCGGGCCCGGCGACGCGGCGTTCGCGGATCCCGGTGCGGGTCCGGATCCACTCGTCCGAGGTGTCGAGCCGGGCGGCGATTTCGTGGTTGTCCAGGACTTTCGTCGGCAACCACGAACCGAGGCCGGTCAGCACGGCGGCAGGTGCGGGCACGGGAGAGCCTCCCCACGCCGGCGGGTTGGCGAAGCGACCGGCTGGTCTTCCACTTCTATGGGCTACCCCCTGGTAGACCGGCCAGTTGTGTTACAGCTCACGTAATAAGTTGTTTCATCTTCCCTTCGGACGGAGTAGTGAGCGACGTCACGGAGGAGTGAACGGCGGCGAATTGTCGGGGGTGCCGGTTAGCCTGCTGGGGTGCGGACACCCGACCTCGACCAGCTGGACATCGCCATCCTCGCCTGTCTCCAGGCGGACGCCCGCACGATCGCCGAAACGATCGGCGCGAAGGTCGGGCTCTCGGCCGCGGCGGTGCAGCGGCGGATCAAGCGGCTGCGCGAGGCGGGCGTGATCGAGCGCGAGGTGGCGGTGCTGTCGCCGGACGCGCTCGGGCTGGGCATGACGTTCGTGGTGACGGTCGAGATGGAGCGGGAGAACCTCGCGGTCTTCGACGGGTTCCGCCGCCAGGTCCTGGCCGAGGACGCCATCCAGCAGTGCTACTACGTCACCGGCACGGCGGACTACGTGCTGATCGTGACGTGCCCGGACATGGCGGCCTTCGAGGCGTTCACCCGGCGGATGTTCTTCGACAACCCGAACGTCCGGCACTTCACGACGAGCGTGGCGATGGATCGCGTGAAAGTGGGGCTCAGCCTGCCGCTCGACCCGTAAGCTGTCTCGCCGGGGGAGACATGCTTCGGATCTTTCTGGCCGCGACGCTGATCGACGCGCTGGGCAGCGGGCTGTGGGTCCCGTTCGCCCTGCTGTTCCTCGTCCACGGACAGGGCATGGACCTGGTCGACGCGGGCGCGTCGCTGAGCACCGGGGCCCTGCTGGCCCTGGTGACCGGCCCGGCCACCGGGGCGGCGATGGACCGCTTCGGGCCCCGGGCGCTGCTCATCGCGGGCAACCTGGTGCGGCTCGCCGCCTTCGCGGCCTATCCGCTGGCGTACACGAACTGGCAGGTGATCGTGGTGTCGGCGGTGGCCGGCTTCGGCGACCGGCTGTTCTGGACGTGCAACGCGCCGATGGTGGCCCGGCTCACGTCCGGCCGCGACACCGACCGAGTGTTGGCGACGCAGACGGTGGGCCGGTTCGCGGGAGCGGGCCTCGGCGCGGCGGCGATGGCGGTGCTGCCGACGATCACGAGCCCTTCGGCGTTCCACGTGCTGGCGTACGTGAACGCGGCGAGTTTCGGGGTCGCGGCGGTGCTGATCCGGTTGCTCCCACGCGACGGCGGGGCCGGAGCGGCGGAGGCGGTGCTCGCCGAAGCGGAGGTCCGCAGCTCGGAGCCGACGGCCGGCGGTGGGCCCGCGGCGGCCGCCACACCGGCTGCTTCGCCCGGCAGCTGGCGGGCCGTGCTGGGTGATCGGGCCTTCACCGGGTTCTGCGTCACCCACATGGCGTTCACCCTCGCCAGCGCCGCCAAGTTCTCCGTGCTGCCGATCGTCGTCCGCGACCTGCTGCACGGTCCACAGTGGATCGCCGGGACCGCGATCACCGCCGGCACCGTGGTCGTCGTCACCGCGCAACGGCCGATCGTCGGCCTGCTCGCCGGGCGCAGCCGGACCGCCGGGCTCATCGGGGCCGCCGTCCTCTTCGCGATCTGCTTCGCGCTCCTGATCCCGCTGGAGGCCGTTTCGCTGCCGGTGGCCACCGCTCTCATCCTCGTGACCAGTCTCGGCTTCTCGATCGCGGAGGCGCTCTTCGGCCCGACCGCCACCGCGGCGGCCGCCGCGGCCGCTCCGCCGGGGGCCGAAGGGCGGGCCAGCTCGATCTTCCAGCTCTCCTGGGGCCTGCCCATCGCCCTCGCTCCGGGCCTGCTGGCCGTCCTGCTCAGCGCGAGCAACGCGCTGACCTGGTCGATTCTGGCCCTGACCTGCGCGTCCGCCGTCCCCGCGCTGCTCGTGCTGCGGAAGAAACTGCCGGATGCCCTGCGCGAGCCGTCACCACCCGTGTCGGCCTGAGCGCAAGGGGTATGTGCCCGGTGTTACACCACAATGGACGGATGCAACCGATCAAGTGAACGTGAGAGTTTCTCCGTCATGACCGTTGGCCCTGGTCATCTCCTTGCCGAACAGTTCGCGCCGCGCGAACCACCGCGAGACTCCAGGAGGGGCCGTGCACACCGACGCCGTACACCAGAGCCAGTTCGTGCTGCTGAACGAGAGCACCACGCCCGTCCTGTCCCGCCTGTCCTACCACGCCCACGAACCCTTCGCGGTGACCGTGGCCTTCCGGACCGAGCGCGGCCGGTGGATCGAATGGACCTTCGCGCGTGACCTCCTCGTGGCCGGTCTCGACGAGCCGGCCGGCCTCGGCGACGTCCGGATCCGCCCGGATCTCTCCGATGACGAAGACTTCCTCACCCTGGAAATCGAGTCACCGGACGGCTATGCGTCGTTCGAGCTCGAGGTCGAGGACGTCCGGACCTTCCTGGACGCGTCCACCGAACTGGTGCCGCTCGGCGAAGAGAGCGCGCACTTCGACGTCGACGGGCTGATCGAGGAGATCAGCAACGTCTGACCCCTGAACCTCCCATTCCCGCGGCGAGGAACGAGGGCGGGTTTCGGGCGCGCTGGAGGCGCCCGAAACCCGCCCTTTGCCGTGGCCGGGAACTCAGCTGGTCTTCAGCGTGGCGCCGGTGCCCGAAAGGGCGGCACCGATCGGGAAGAAGTACGTCACGGACGTGTTGCCGCCGGACAGGATGCCCTGCGCGTAGTTGCCGGCGATGAAGCCACCGCCCGAGTCACCGGCCGCCGAGCGGACGTTCGTCGCGGTCATCCCGTTGACCGTGCCTTCGGCGTAGCGGACGCTCTGGTTCTTGGCGCCGATGGTGCCGCAGGTCCAGCCGGTGGTCGAGCCGGCCTTGCAGACCGACGTGCCGGTCGCGGCGTTCGACTGGCCGCGCACCGCGGTGCCGTTGTTCATCTGGGCGACCGGGGTCCAGCTGCTGTTCGTGTTCACCCGCGCGTAGTCGCTTCCCGGGAAGCGGTAGGCGCCCCAGCTGCCGAGCGCGGCGCCGTTGGACCCGGTCAGCCGGCCGGCGCCGGTGAGCGCGGCGCAGTGGCCGGCGGTGACGAAGCCGGTGGTCGTCGAGAACCCGACCGAGCAGCGCGACGACCCGCCGATGTAGTAGGCGTCCCCGCCGCGGATGTTGGCGTAGGTGGTCGGCATCGACGCCGTTTCGCGGATCGCCACCACGGCGGAGTCCACACCGGACTTGGCGAGGAACGCGTCCGCGGCGGCGCGCTGGCCCTGCAGCACGTCCAGGGTGACGCGGTTGGTGGCGTCGTCGACGCCCCAGCCGGTGATCGCGGCGGGTGCGGCCTTGTCGGCGGCGTTCAGCCTGTCCACAGTGGAATTGAGCTGGCGGGCGCTGAACTTCACGACTTCCGCTTCCGCACCGGCCTCGCGGATCTTGCCGGCCAGCGCGGCGTTCGTCGTGGTGACGTGCGCCTTGCCCGTGGCGGCGTTGTAGGTCGCGCCACCGAACGCGTCGCCGAGCGCCGCGGTGAGCGACTCGGTGACCTTGTTCGCGACGTCCTCGCTCTTCAGCCGCGCGAGCGCCTGGTCGTGGGTCAGGCCGAGGTCCCGCTGCATGGCGGGCACCATGTCCGGGTTCAGCAGGTCCTGGCCCGACGCGGGGACGGCGGTCGCGGCCAGCGCGCCCGTCGCCATCACCGCGGTGGCAGCCGCACCGAGAAGTCTCGCGATCTTCATGCTTCTCCCAAGTGGTTACAGTGGTTACGCGCGGCTCCGCACCGGCCACGCAGTGGTACTCCCCCGGGTGAGCGTCCCCGCAGTGGGCGTTACGGTGCAATCCGGGCGCCCGGCGAATGGGTATACGCATTCACCGAGGGCGAATCCGCTGCTCCGGCCGGACTCAAGCGCCCGGCGTCACCCGGTCGGACAGGTCCGTAAGTAGGGTTTCCGTGAACTACTTTCAGTAGTGACCGACAGCACTCGAATGCGTGAAGCGACGTTCGAACGTGCGAATGCCCCCGGTTTCGCACGCACGGTGACCCGATCCCCGCGGTTCCTGCAGCAAACCGGTGACGGTCGGTAGGCGGACGTGTGACAACAGCACCGGCCACGTATTCGGTGAAAGGTTTACGGACGGATCGGCGCTGCTTAGGCTCCGCCCACTGTGTCCTCTGGGGCCGGGCCCCAGACCCGGCCGGGGGCAAGCCCCCTGGACCCCCAGGAGCAACAGTGTGCGCGTCGAGGAGGGTCATATGTGGCTGGCCACCCCCCGCCCCACCTCGGTGTCCGTCCGGTCCGGACCCGCCCGGCTGACCGGCCGCGACACCGAGCTCGACGCCATCGTCGCCGTGCTCCGGAGCCGCCCGGCCGCGGTCCTGATCGAGGGCGAGCCGGGCATGGGCCGGACCCGGCTGCTCGCGGAGATCGGGCGCCGCAAGGAGTTCGACGGCGGCCGGGTGCTCACCGGCGCCTGCCAGCCGCTGCGTGAACCGTTTCCCTACGGGCCCGTCCTGGAAGCGCTTCGCGCGGTCGGCGCCGCGCCGCTGGGACCGCTCAGCCCGGTCGCCGGCGTGCTCCGGCCGTTGCTGCCGGAACTCGCGGAAGCGCTTCCTCCGCGGCCCGAGCCCCTCGCCGACCCGGTCGCCGAGCGCCACCGGGTGTTCCGCGCGATGCGGGAACTGCTCGCCGCCTGCGGGCCGGCGCTCGTGCTGATCGACGACCTCCAGTGGGCCGACGAGGACACCCGCGACTTCCTGCGGTTCCTCGCCGGCACGATGCCGCCCGAGCTGGCGGTGGTCGCCACCCACCGGTCCGCGACCGAGCCGGGGGCGGTGCCACGAGGGGCGCCGTTCCACACCGACCCGGCGGTCCATTCCGCCCGCGTCGCGCTCGGCGCGCTCGACGTCGCGGCGGTGCGCGAGCTGGCCGTCGACCTCCTCGAACTGCCCAGGGTGACCGACGACTTCGCGGCGAAGCTGCACGAGTGCACGGCCGGGATCCCGTTCGTGGTCGAGGAAACACTGCGGGCGCTGAAGGAGGCCGCCGATCGGCTCCCGGTCGGCGAGGTCCTCTCCGACCGCCTGCTCGAAAACCTCGAAGTCCCGCTCCTGCTGCGGGAAGCCGTCACCGAACGGCTGTCCGCGCTGCCGGGGCCGGCGGTGCGGCTGGCCGGCGCGGCCGCGGTGCTCGGCGTCGGCGCCGAAGCCGACGTGCTCGGCGAGCTGGCCGGCCTCTCCGGCGACACCCTCCGCACCGCGCTGCTCGACACCCTCTCCGGCGGGGTGCTCGGCGAAGTCGGCGACGGCAAGTACGGCTTCCGGCACCCGCTGGCGCGCAAGGCGGTCTACGACACCGTGAGCGGACCGGAACGCGCTTTGCTGCACGCGCAGGCGATCCGCGTGCTCGCCGCGCAGCCGTCCCCGCCGCTCACGCTGCTGGCCCGGCACTCCCGCGCCGCCGGCCGCGTCGACCAGTGGCGGCACTACGCGGAAGCCGCCGCCGACGAGGCGATCACACGCGGCGAAACGTCCCGGGCGATCGACCTCCTGCAGTCGGTGCTCGCCGAACCCGGCCCGTCGCAGGCCGACATCGGGCGCGTGGCGGGCAAGCTGAGCCAGGTCGCGCTGCGGGGGTTCCGCCCCGAGGTGCTCGGCACGCTGCAGCGCGTCCTCGAGGAGGTGACGCTGCCGCCGTCGGTCCGCGGATCGATCCGGCTGAGCCTCGGCATGCTGCTGGTCCGGACCATCGGCGGCCTCGGCCGCGGCCGGCTGGAGGTCGAGCGCGCGGTCGGCGAGCTGACCGACCGGCCGGACCTCGCCGCCCGCGGGATCACCCTGCTCGCCCAGCCGATCGACGGGCTGACGCCGTTGTCGTGGCACGAATCGTGGCGCGCCCGCGCGGGCGAGGTGTACGAGCGGCTCGACGACCCCGAGCTGCGGCTCGCGCTGACCGCCGACCGCATCGCCGCCGCCTCGCACGTCGGCGACGGCTCGGCGTGGGCGGAGTTCGAAGCGCTGTCGGACACGGTCGGCACCGTCGCCGAGCGCGTCCAGCTGGCCCGGCTGTGGTGCAACCTGGCCGACGGCCAGTCCTGGGCCGGGCACCTCGACCGCGCCGAACGGCTGGTGACCGAGGGCGTCCGGCGCGCGACCGACGCCGGTGCCTTGTACGCGATCGGCCTGATCCAGGGCACGCGTGTCCGGCTGGACTGGGTGCGCGGGCGCTGGACCGGCCTGGCCGAGGCCGCCGAGCAGCTGCGGGACAGCTACCCGGAGCTCGGTTCGATCGTCATGGAGTCCTCGCTGGTGCTCGGCGGCCTTGCGGCTGTGCGCGGGGAGTTCGCCGTCGCGCAACGGCACCTGACCGCGGCGAGCGTGCACGCGCCGGACCGCGGCCCGATCCCCGTGGTGCTGTCGGCCGCCGGGGTGCTGATCTCCGTGCTCCTCGCGACCGACGACGTCGACGGCGCGTGCGCGGCGGCCGACACGGCGGTGGCCGCGGCCGGGCGCAAGGGCGTCTGGATCTGGGCGGCCGCGCTGGTCCCGGCGGCGGCGCAGGCGTACGCGCGGGCCGGGCGCTGGCCGGAGGCCGACAACGTCGTCGAGGCCTTCGCGCGCGGTATCGAAGGCCGTGACGCACCGGTGGCCGCGGCCGCGCTCGTGGCCGGCCGCGCGGTGCTGCTCGAAGCGCGCGGCAAGCACCTGGCCGCGGCGACGTTGTACGACGAAGCCGTGTCCGGCTACGCGGCCCTGCCGATGCCGTACCCCGCGACGGCCATGCGCGAACGCGCTTCGATGTGCCGCCTCGCGGCGGGCAACCGTTCGGCCGTCGACGAGCTGACCGCGGCGGCCGAGGCGTACGAGCAGCTCGGGGCGACCCGCGACGCCGGACGCTGCCGTCACCAGCTGCGCGAGCACGGCGCCTGGGCACCATCGCAGCGCGGGCGCCGCGGGTACGGGAGTGAACTGTCACCGCGTGAGCGCGAAGTGGCGCGGATGCTCGCGGAGGGACGGACGAACCGGGAGATCGCGGACGGGCTCTTCCTCTCGCCGCGGACGGTCGAACAGCACGTGGCGAAGGTGCTCCGGAAGCTGGGCGCGCGGTCGCGCACGGACGTGGCCCGCAAGCTCCCCGGCGAAGTGACGACCGCCCCGGCTGGCTAGCGGAGCGTCGCCGTCCTACCTTGAGCGCGTGACTGAAGAGGCACTTCCCGCGTGGCGGCGGCGGACCTCCGGGGAGACTCGCTGGCCCGCGATGGGAGTCGTCGTCGCGACGCTCGTCCTGCAGGTCGCCCTGCCCGATGACATGGCGCTGCACCCGTGGTGGCTGCTGCCCGGCGTCTCCGTGCTGCTCGTCGTCGCCCTGCTGCTGGTCAACCCGGGCCGGATGGCGCAGTTCAGTGCCGTCGAGCGGACCTTCTCGCTGCTCATCGTCGGCCTCGTCACCGTGGTGAATGCCTGGTCGGCGGCAAGTCTCGTCTACTCCATCGCGACCGGGACGATCGGCGCCCGCGCCGGGGCCGTGCTGGTCACCGGCGGGATCGTCTACTGGACGAACGTCGTCGCCTTCTCCCTCTGGTACTGGGAGTTCGACCGCGGTGGCCCGGGCCGGCGGGCCGCGGGCCGGGCCGAGTTCCCCGACCTGCAGTTCCCGCAGATGGCCGACCCGGGCCTGGCGCACCAGGACTGGGAACCGTCCTACCTGGACTACCTCTACTTCTCGTTCACCAACGCGGCGGCCTTCAGCCCCACCGACGTCCTGCCCTTGCGGATCTGGGCGAAGATGACGATGATGCTGCAGGCCGTCGTCTCGTTGGTGCTGGCGGTGATGGTCGTCGCCTGGGCGATCAACAACCTGAAATGACTCAGTGGCGGGTCATCGTGAAGCTCTGGCCGTCGGAGCCGATGGCGCCCGGGCTCCAGGTGTAGCTGCCCTTGTCGTCGGCGTTGAGGCCGGACGGGCTCGTCGAGGCCAGGTTCGTCCCGTTGAACTTGACGCCGGTGAACTTGATGCCGCCGGAGATCGACGGGTACGAGTCGGTCGGCGACTCGATGATCGCCTCCGCCGACGCGTGCTTCGACGTCAGCGACTTGGTGATCGTCTTCGACCAGCCCTTGGTCGTGTCGCTGATGTCGAGCCGGTAGGTGTTCGTCGCGGTGCGCGTCACCGTGGCGGTGATGTGGTCGCCGGCGCTGACCGAGTTCGAGTAGTACACCGGCGCGGCCGGGTACATCTCGTACCAGGCCTGGTAGACCGGGCGGCCGCTGGAGCAGTCGGTGGCCACGCCGGTCTGTTCCACAGTGGACGATCCGTCGCCGTCGATGCCGACCCACGGGGCGAACAGGTCGTTGGTGGACGTGCAGCTCACGGACGGTTCCGTCCAGCTCGCGGTGGCCGTGGTGAAGCTGCCGAAGCTGACGTAACCACCCCAGTTGCCACCCGAGAACTGGTGGCCGTGGAAGTGCTCCCCGAACACAGCGGCGTGTGCGGTACCCGAGACGGCCAGTGAAGCCGCCGCGGCGGCGGCCACCATGAGGACGCGGACAGGACGCGAAGAAACGAATCCGGACATGCGGAAGACTCCGTTCACCGTGGGGACGGCGGGAAACCGTGTGCCCAAGTGTTGGAGCCGCACCGAAAAGAAGGT
Organism: Amycolatopsis sp. DG1A-15b; assembly: GCF_030285645.1. Taxonomy (GTDB): domain Bacteria; phylum Actinomycetota; class Actinomycetes; order Mycobacteriales; family Pseudonocardiaceae; genus Amycolatopsis. Next base: position 8,383,444 of record NZ_CP127296.1, on the reverse strand, counting down.
AGCTACTTTCGAAGGGTCTTCACATTCCGGGAAATACTCACCATTTGCCGGAATTGAACCGAAAAGACCCGTGAAGGCCTCCGCGGGGGAAAAGAGGCCTTCACGGGTCCATGTCGCTCACCTACCGCCCGGTCAGGTGAGCGGGGCTATTGCTGGGCCTGCGCGTGCGCGGTGTCCACGAACTGGGTCGTGTACGTCTTCGACAGGTCGATCTTGTCCTTCTTCGGCTTGACGTTGCTCGACGACTCGCCGAGCACCTTCAGCACGTTCCGGGCCCCGGCGGGATCCATCCGGCCGTCCTTGGTGAACATCGGCAGGCTGTCCTGCAGCGACTTGACGTACAGCGCCTTGTCCCCGCCGGCGAACGACGGCGGCATCATCGCGGCGACCTGTTCCGGTGTGTGCGCCGAAATCCACTTCAGGGTCTCGACGTACGCGTTGGCCAGTTTCTGCACGATGTCCGGGTACCGCTTCACGATTTCGCAGCCCATGTACAGCGAGCTCGCCGGGTACAAACCACCCAAAGCGGCCTTCGTACCTTCGACCGTTCGCATGTCGAAGAGCACCTTCGCCTGGCCGGTGTTCGTCAGCTGCGCGATCGTCGGGTCGGTCGTCATCCCGGCGTCGATCGAGCCCTGGTTCATCGCCGAGATGAACGTCTGCCCGGCGCCGACCTTCACCGGCGTGTACTCCTTCGAGCTGACGCCACCGCGCGCGGCCAGTGCCTTGGTCAGGAAGTCCGTCGACGAACCCAGCGACGTGACACCGAGGTTGCGGCCCTTGAAGTCGGCGCCCGACTTGATGTCGCCCGCCTTCTTGGTCGCGACCATCTCGGCCTCGCCCGGCACGTTCGCGAACTGCACGACGCTCTCGATGCACTGTTCCTTGGCCTGCAGGTCGATCGTGTGGTCGTAGAACCCCACGACCGCCTGCACCTCGCCGGCCAGCAGCGACGTCTCGGCGTTCGCGCCGGACGGCTGGTCGAAGAGCTCGACGTCCAAACCCTGCTTCTTGTACGCGCCGATCTGCTGGGCCAGCTGCCCGGGCAGGTAGATCACCTTCGACAGGCCGCCGACCATGATCTTGATGTGCGGCTGCCCGGTGGTGCCGAGCGAGATCTCCCGCGAGTCGCGGCAGGCGGTGAGCCCGGCCGCGGCGACGGCGACCGCGGCCACCACGCCGACTGTCCTTTTGAGACGCATGTCAGACCGCCTTGATCGCGGCTTCGGAGGCGGACGGCGGGCGCCACCGCAGCAGCCTGCCCTCCAGCGTGCTGATCCCCCACTCGGCCAGCAGCGCGACGACGGTGATGATCAGCATCCCGGCGTACACGCCCGCGGTGTCGAAGGTGCCCTGCGCGTTGGCGATCAGGAAGCCCATCCCGGCCTTCGCGCCGGTGTACTCGCCGACCACCGCGCCGATCAGCGCGAAGCCGAACGCCACGTGCAGCGACGACAGGATCCACGACGTCGCGCTGGGCAGCACGATCGACTTCAGCACCTGGCCGCGGGTCGCGCCGAGGATGCGGGCGTTGTCGATCAGGTTGCGGTCGACCTCGCGGGCACCGGTGAAGGCGTTGAAGAACACCGCGAAGAACACGAGCACGACGACGGTCGCGACCTTCGACGACAGCCCGAGCCCGAACCAGATGACGAACAGCGCGGCGAGCACGATGCGCGGCAACGCGTTGGCGGCCTTGATGAACGGCGCCAGCACCTGCGCGAGGTACGAGCTGCGGCCGAGGACCACGCCGAACACCACGCCGAAGATGGCACCGATGACGAAGCCGATCGCGGCCTCTTCGACGGTCACCAGGATCTGGTACCAGATCGAGCCGAAGTCGGTGCCGGCGCTGAACCACTCGACCAGCCGTTCCCAGATCTTCGACGGCTTCGAGTAGAAGAACGGGTCGATCCAGTACGTGGCGGTCAGCTCCCAGCTGCCCAGCCAGACGACGACGATCGCCAGGCGCAGCAGCCAGATGTTGCGCTTGCGCTTGGCGGAAGCCTGCTTCGCGCGGGCCAGGATGTCCTGCTCGGTCTCGAGGACCGGCAGTACCGTCTCCCGCCCACCCGACGGCGCCCCGGTCGAGGTCTCAAGCGACATTGCTCGCTCCCTTCTCACGGGCCTTGTCGACCTCGCTGCGCAGTGATTCCCAGATGTCGGCGTAGAGCTTGCGGAACTCCTCGGTGAGCCGCAGGTCCTCGACCTTGCGCGGCCGCTCGAGCGGGATTTCGAAGACGTCCTTCACCGTGGCCGGAGACGACGTCAGCACGACGACCTTGTCCGCCAGCGCGATGGCCTCGTCGAGGTCGTGCGTCACGAAGATCACCGCGGCCCCCGAACCCGACCACAGCCGCAGCAGCTCGTCCTGCATCAGCGCCCGCGTCTGGACGTCCAGCGCGGAGAACGGCTCGTCCATCAGCAGGATCTTCGGCTTGGTGACGAGCGTCTGGGCCAGCGCGACGCGCTTGCGCATGCCGCCGGAGAGCTGGTGCGGGTAGTACTTCTCGAACCCGGCGAGCCCGACGCGGGCGATCCAGTCGACGGCCTGCGCCCGGGCCTCCGCCTTCGGCACCCCGCGGAAGCGCGGGCCGGAAGCGACGTTCTCCAGCACCGAACGCCACGGCATCACCGCGTCCGTCTGGAACATGTAACCGACCCCGTCCGGAATCGACTTCACGTCCTCACCGTTCACCCGCACCCGGCCGGCGGACGGCGGCTGCAGGCCGGAGACCAGCGAGAGGGTCGTCGACTTGCCGCAGCCGGTGGGGCCGACGACCGCGACGAACTCGCCGGGCTGGACGGTCATGGTCAGATCGCGGACGGCCGTGTGCACGGACCCGGACCCGCTCGGGAACCGTTTGGTGGCTCCGGTGAGTTCGATCAGAGGGGGGACCATCGGGGGTGACTCCTTCGTCACGTGGTGGGGCTCACGTTGGGAAGGGACGTTAAGTAGCTGTGGCGCCCAGGTGAAGCTTGTCGACGTTCTCCGCGCGAGCAGTGCGTTCTGAATGTTTTGCTCATTTAGCGCACTGCCGTGACCTGGGGGTATGGTCCCCGCCATGCCAAAGTGGGCGCTCTTCCCGCGGATGCGGTTCAGCAGGCAGGTGCTGCTGCTGCAGATCGGCGTGGTCCTCCTCGTCGTCGGGATCGGCGTCGCGCTGGTCAGCGTGCTCCTCTCCCGCACGCTCAACGAGCAGTACAGCGAGCGCGCGCTGGCCATCGCGAAGTCGGTGGCGGTCGATCCGGTCGTCATGGCCGACACAGCCGCGAAGATCCCCGGTGGTGCGCTCCAGGAACGCGCGCTGGCGGTGCGAAAGCGGACCGACGCGTTGTTCGTCGTGATCACCGACGACAACAGCATCCGGCTGGCGCATCCGACCCCGACCGAGATCGGCAAAAGGGTCAGCACCCCGGCCGACCGGGCGCTCGCCGGGCTGGACGACGTCAACACCGTGGCCAGCGGAACGCTCGGCCTGTCCGTCCGCAGCAAGACGCCGATCTGGACACCGGACCACCGGCGGGTGGTTGGCGAAGTGAGCGTCGGCTTCGAGATAGCCGACCCGACCGGCGACTTCAACCGCCTGCTGACGATCACGCTGCTGTTCGCGGGCGGCGCGCTGCTGCTCGGCGCGGGCGCGTCGGCGCTGCTGAACCGGCGGCTGCGGCGCGTCACCCACGGTCTCGAGCCGCACGAACTCACCGAGCTGCTCTACGAACGCGAAGCCGTCCTGCACGGGATCGGCGAAGGCGTGCTCGCCGTGGACCAGAACAACCGCGTCTCGGTGCGCAACGACGAAGCCGAACGCCTGCTCGGCACCGAACTCCCGATCGGCGCGGCGATGTCCGAACTCCAGCTCAGCCCGCGGCTGCACAAGGCCGTTGCCGAAGGGCGCCCGGTCGACAACCTCCTCGCGGTCGCCGGGAACCGGGTGCTGGTGATCAATTCCCGCGCCGTGCGGCTGGACGACCGCCCGATCGGCACCGTGCTCACCTTCCGCGACCGCACCGACCTCGACACGCTCACCCGGGAGCTCGACGGCATCCGCGCGCTCTCCGACGGCCTGCGCGCCCAGCGGCACGAGTTCGCCAACCGGCTGCACACGCTCTACGGGCTGCTCCAGCTCGGCCACCACACCGAAGCCGTCGAGTACCTGCAGACGCTGACGGACTCGTCGTCGGCGCGGCCGAGCGAGCTGGGCGACGCCGTCGCCGACCCGTACCTGCAGGCGCTGCTCGTCGCGAAAACCGAGCAGGCGCAAGAAAAGGGCCTCGCCCTCAAGCTCGCCGAAGACACCTGGGTGCCCACGACGGTGACCGACCCGATCGCCGCGAACACCGTGATCGGCAACCTCGTCGACAACGCCCTGCACGCCGCGCGGATGGGCCCGCGGCGGCCGGCGACCGTCGAAATCGGGCTGCTCGCCGAAAGCGGCACACTGCACGTGTCCGTTGTGGACAGTGGCCCCGGCGTGCCCGCCGACCTGCGGCGGCGGTTGTTCGACGAAGGCGTCTCGACGAAGATCGCCCCCGGACACGGGCTCGGCCTCGCACTCGCCCGGCAGGCCGCCCGCGCGCGCGGCGGCGACGTCTGGCTGGCCGACCCCGGCGAAGGTGAGACCGGCGCCCTGTTCGTCGCCAAACTGCCCGGAATGCTGACGGAGGACGGATGATCCGCACGCTGATCGTCGACGACGACTTCCGGGTCGCCGGGGTGCACGCCGGCTTCGTCGAGGAGGTCGAGGGCTTCGCGGTCGTCGGCACCGCGCACACCGCCGCCGAGGCGCGCGCCCGCGTCCGGGAACTCGCGCCGGACCTGATCCTGCTCGACGTCTACCTGCCCGACGAGTCCGGCCTCGCGGTGCTGCCGGAGCTGCAGACGGACACGATCGTGCTGTCCGCGGCGACCGACAGCGCTTCGGTGGCCGCGGCGATCCGGGCCGGCGCACTGAACTACCTGATCAAGCCGTTCACCACCCGTCAGCTCGCGGAGCGGCTGACGTCGTACGCGCGGTTCCGCGGCCTGCTCGCCGAAGACCGGGCGCTGGCCCAGGACGACGTCGACCGCGCGTACCGCGTGCTGCACGACCAGGACCGCACGACCGCGCCGAAGGGCCAGTCGACGGCGACCTCCCGGCTCGTCTCGGAGCAGCTGCGGCGCGCCGGGCGGCCGCTTTCGGCTGCGGAGGTCGCGGGCGAGCTGGGCATGGCGCGGGCGACGGCGCAGCGGTACCTCACCGCGCTGGCGGAGTCGGGGACGGTCCAGATGCGGCTGCGCTACGGCGCCACCGGGCGCCCGGAGCACGAATACCGCTGGTCAGAGGCCTGACTCAGCGACCGCCGTAGCGCCGCGCCATGCTCTCGGCGACGTCGACCCACGCCTGGATCGGGTTGCTCGCGGGCGGCGGGGTGGCCGACGACGGCAGGTCGACCCGCGCCTCGGCTTCCTCGTCCGGCACCGGCTTCTTCGGCTGCGGTTTCGCCTGCGCCTGCGCCTGCGCCTGCGCCTGCTTCGGCGCCGGCTTCGCGGGCACCGGCACGTACACGGTCTCCGGGGCGGGCGTGACGACGACCGGCGCCGGCGGTGCCGGGGAGGCCGGGGGTTCCGGCGCGGGTGCCGCGGCCACCGCCGGGCGCGCGTCGAGCTGAGCGACGTCCCGTTCCGGCGCCGGGGCGAACAGGCCGCCGGTGAAGAGGCCGCCGCCCAGCCAGCCGGCCGCGACGAGCAGCACCGCGGCCCCACCGCCGAGCCAGGTGCGGGCGCGGCGCCGGATCACCACCGACTTCTCGCGCAGGTCCTGGTCGCACACCGGCGGCCGGGTGTAGATCGGCTCCACCCGGGTCACCTCGTCGTCGGTGCGGCGGCGCCGGGGCAGGCTCGCCGCGACGATGCCGGTGCGATCCAGCAGTTCCACCGCGGCGCGGTCGCTGGACGGACGGGTCGCACTGCGCGGTGCGGTGCGAAGCATCGGGGACCTCCGGGACGGGGCTGGCGGACCCCCAGCATTCTGGACCGTTTCGGACGGTTCTGTCAGAAACGCAACTCCATTGAGTGACAGCGCGACTTAGCTGTGCTTCAGCCCGAGCCGGGCGAGTGCCGCCAACGGCCGCTGGTAGGCCGAGCCGAGCACACGCGGAACGGCGTCGATGAAGTACGCGTCCGGTCCGATGAGGATCCGCGCCGACTTCCGCTCGATCCCGCGCAGGATCGTCTGCGCCGCCTTCTCCGGTGTCGTGCGGGCGATCCGCTCGAAGCCCTGCGCGGCCTTTTCCTGGTCGTCGGCGGCACTGCGGGAGTTGCGCACGATGTTGGTCTTGATCCCGCCCGGGTGCACGCAGCTCACCGCGACCGGGTGCCGGGCGATCAGCATTTCCTCGCGCAGCGCTTCGGTGAATCCGCGAACCGCGAACTTCGCCGCGTTGTACGCGCTCTGCGTCGGCACGCCGACGAAGCCGAACACGCTGGAAATGTTGACGACGTGCCCGTCGCCGGAAGCGATCAGGTGCGGCAGGAACGCCTTGGTGCCGTTCACGACGCCGCCGAGGTTGATGCCCATCAGCCAGTCGTAGTCCTCGAACGTCATTTCCTCGACGGTCGCGCCGAGCGCCACGCCCGCGTTGTTCACGACGACGTTGACCGCCCCGAACTCGTCCGCGACGTCTTCGGCGTGCGCGAGCACGGCACTGCGGTCGGCGACGTCCAAGGTGTACGCGCGGGCGTTGCCGCCGGCGAGCTCGGCCGTCTCCTCGGCGTTCGCGGTGACGACGTCGGACAGCGCGACCCGGGCCCCGCGGCGGGCGAACTCGCACGCGAGCGCGCGGCCGATGCCCGAGCCGGCTCCGGTGACCACCACGACCTTGTCCGCGAACTGCTTCATCGGCTCTCCCGACCGTCCGTGATCCCCCACCGGGGCTACTCCCGAGTAGCCGATGCTAGCGGCTGTGAGCTTGCTGTGGGTGTGCTGATTGTGCCGGTGCGTCGTCCTATGGTGGTCTCGTCGACAGCACCGACGACTGGCGAGACGAGGAGGCGATGACCGTGCGGCGGCCGGCCGTCCTGCTCACCCTCGCCGCGATCGTGCTGCTCGGCGTGACCTTCGTCGTGGTCGTCGCCGCCCGGCCGGCGCAGCTCGCGGACGCGACGACACCGGAACTCGCCACGGTCGAGGCGGCCCCGGCGACCGACCTGCCCGCGGTGTCGAGTCCCGCGGTCGGCCCGCTGTTCGCCGAAGGGGGCCACTTCTGCACGGCCAGTGTCGTGCACAGCGAGCGGGGTGACGTGCTGCTGACCGCGGCCCACTGCATCCACAACGGCGAGGGCGGCGGCTACCTCAGCGGCGTCACCTTCGCGCCCGGCTACCACGACGGGGTCGCGCCGTTCGGCTACTGGACGGTGTCCGACGAGCTCGTCGCGCCGGGCTGGACCGCGTCCTCGGACCCGGACCTCGACGTCGGCTTCGCCACCGCGCACCAGGCGGGCACCACGAAGTCGCTGGAAAGCCTGGTCGGCGCGAACCTGCTGGCCACCGGTACCGGGTTCGAGCAGGCCATCACGCTCACCGGCTACCCGGACGACTCCGAGGTCCCCGCGGTCTGCCGGAACACCACCGCCAAGCAGGACACCTACCAGCTGCGGGTGGACTGCGCGGGCTTCCCGACCGGGACCAGCGGCGGCCCGTGGGTCGCCGGGCTGAACCCGGAAACCCGGCTCGGCACGGTCATCGGCGTCATCGGCGGCTTCGAGTTGGGCGGCGACGACGCCGACACGTCGTACTCGAGCTACTTCGACACCGACGTCCTCGCGCTCTACCGGCAGACGACCGCCCGCACCTGAGGCGGCATGATGCGGGGCATGAGCGAGCCCGTCGACGTACCCATCACCGGAGAGCCGATCCGGCTCGGCCAGTTCCTCAAGCTGGCCGGCCTCGCCGAGGACGGCTCCCACGCCAAGGACCTGATCGACGCCGAAGAGGTCACGGTCAACGGCGAGGTCGAGACCCGCCGCGGCCGCCAGCTGACCGACGGCGACGTCGTGGCGGTGGGCCCCGACCGCGGCAAGGTCATCCTGGTCCGCTAACCGACGCTGGTCAGCGGCGGCAACCCGAGCGACCGGGCGAGGGCGTCGAGTTCGCGGCGCACCGGCCCGGCCAGTGGCACGCCCAGCGCCCGGCACTGCTCGAGGTGCTGGGCCTCGCGCCAGCCGGGGTAGCGGATCGGTGCGCCGCCGTCCCAGCCGAGCATGCTGCCGAACAGCGCGCTCGCCGCGCGGTAGAAGCCGTCGGCGCTGCGCAGGGTCGTCGGCGCGATCGCCAGCACCAGCAGGCCGGTGTCGTGCTCGTGGTCGGCGACGCCGGAGAGCACCCCGGCGAGGACCTCGACCAGCAGGGTCAGCCCGGCCGCTTCCGGACCGGGGCGGTCCATGTCGAAAACGAACTCCGGGTACGCGCCGCCCGGCGCGGCCATGCCCAGCGGGTTCATCGGCTGGCCGGGCTCCCCGCCGGCGGCCAGCACCAGCCCGATCATGGCGTGCGGCAGCGCCCGCGCGGCGTGGTGCCCGGCCCGGCCGAACGGCCCGATGCCGCGCAGCGAGACGAGCCCGACGCCGAAGCGGCCGGCCCGCGTCACCGCCCGGTCCATCGCGTCGCCGACGGCCCAGAGCCCGAGCGCGCGGCGGTAGTCGATCAGCGCGGCGGCCCCGCGGTCGGCGATCATCAGCGGCTCGGCGTGCGGCACGACGAGCCCGTTCTTCAGCAGCGGCAGGTGCACGCGGGTCAGGTCGGCGACCCCGTTCTCCGGCGAGCCGGTGAGATCGCCGTGGCAAAGAGCTTCGGCAGCGATGCGGGCGCGCGCTTCGGGGAGACCGTGCGCGGCGAAGACGTGTGCCACGAGGGTGACCAGTTCATCGGCCCGCACGCGGGGCCAGGCCTGTTCCGGGATCGGGGTTTCCGGGAGTTCTTCTTCGAGGATGCCGGGTTCGGCGCGGGCGGAGCGGAACGGGCGCGGTCTGAGGGGCACTTCCCCGACCTTGCCCAGCGCCGGTTCGGGCGTCAACGAAGCCGGGCCCGGCCTACCCGACCGTGTGATCGATGCCCGCGAAACGCCGTACCCTGGGCGGCATGTGCCGAAACATCACCACCCTGCGTGGGCTCCAGCCGGCCGCGACGGGCGAGGAGATCGAGGCCGCGGCCCGCCAGTACGTCCGCAAGGTCACCGGCGTGCAGTCGCTGTCGGACGCCACGCGCGAGCCGTTCGAGGCGGCGGTCGCCGAAATCACCGAAATCACCACCCGGCTGCTGGAGCAGCTGCCCGAGCGCCGCCAGCCGCCGTCGACCGTGCCGCCGCTGCGCCGCCCCGAGGTGCAGGCGCGGATCGCCGCGAAGGCCCTGCGCCAGCCGTGAGTCAGCGGACGCGCTGCGCGTAGCCCTGCTCGCCGGTGTGGTCGACGCCGTCGTCCTTCGCCAGGCTGTAGAGCCGGATTTCGGTGCCGTCGGGGTCGTGGAAGCGGACCATCCAGCCGGTGGTGGCTTCGAACAGCGGCGGGTGCTCGACGCCGAGCTCGTCCAGCCGCGCGATCCACGCGTCGGCGGCCGCGCGGTCGGCGATCGAGAAGCAGACCGGGTCGAACCCGGCGAGCCCCGCGGCGGCCGTCTTCTGCACGCGCAACGCCACCGGCACGCCGTCGATCGCCCCGGCGACCCCGCGCACGACGCCGTCGTCGTCCGGGAACTCGTGGGTGACCTCGAGCCTCAGCACGCGCTCGTACCACGCCTGGCTGCGCCCCAGGTCGCGCACGGGGAACTTGACGTGGTGGATGCCCTCGATCTTCGCGGTCATCTCCGCCCCTCTCGCCTCGCCGACCTGGAGGGTAAACCCGGCGGCCGGGAATTGTCGGACCTCGTCGCTAGTGTCGCGCGGCGTTAATTGGTTTACGGTTGTGGGTTTGCGATGATGGGTCCTGCCTTCGCCGGGTTTGGTGGTCAGTGGCGAGGACCGGGCGGTTTTGGAGTCGTGGACGCGGTCGCGGGCGATCCGGGCCGGTCATGTCGAGCCGGCCCGGATTGTGCTGGCGGTCGCGGACTGGCATGGAACGGCGGGCACGGCTCGGCTGGTCGGGGTTTCGCGTCCGACGGTGATCAAGTGGCGTGACCGGGTTCGCCGCGCATGGCTTGGCGGGGTTGGATGACGAGCCTCGGCCCGGACGGCCGAAGATCGTGGACAATGCCGGGATCATCGCGGCCACGCTCGAGCCGCCGCCGAGGCGTTGGCGGTGTAGCACTGGTCGAGCCGGCTTTGGGGCCGGCACCCGGGTGTCGGCGACGCGACCGTGGCCAGGGCGTGGCGCAGATATCACGTGCAGCCGTGGTGGCAGGAGACGTTCACGTTCTCCACCGACCCGGAACTGGAGGCCAAGGTCCGCCAGGCGATCCGCCGCGGATCCTTCGACGACGTCAAAGAACTCGTGGTCGCGATCCGAGGCTTTCATCGCCAGCTTGAACGACCGCTGCCACCCGTTCACCTGGACCAAAGACCGCCGACGAGATCCTGCCCCACACCACCCGCCAACGAACTTCAGACGCGCGACACTAGGCTGCCCGCATGGGCGGACAAGCTTTGGTTTTGGGTGGCGGCGGGGTCGCCGGAATCGCGTGGACGACGGGATTGCTGGTGGGTCTGGCCGAACACGGCCAGGACCTGACGGGCGCGGACCTGCTCGTCGGGACGTCGGCGGGGTCGGTCGTGGCGGCGCAGGTGGCGAGCGGCCTGCCGCTCGCCGAGCTGTACGCGCGCCAGGCCGATCCGGCGCACCAGACGCGGGAGATCCCGGCGGAAATCGACTTCGAGAAGTTCGCCGCCGACTTCGGCGGCGCGGTCACCGGCGCGAGCGACCCGGCCGAGGTGCGGCGGGCCGTGGGGCGGCTGGCGCTGGCCGCCGAAACGGTGTCCGAAGCGGACCGCCGCGAGGTGATCGCCGCGCGGCTGCCGGTGCACGAGTAGCCGGCGCAGCACCTGGTGATCGTGGCGGTCGACGCGGAGACCGGCGAACCGCGGCGCTTCGACCGCACGTCCGGCGTCTCGCTGGTCGACGCGGTGGCGGCGAGCTGCGCGGTCCCCGGCGTCTGGCCGGCGGTGACCATCGACGGCCGCCGGTACGTCGACGGCGGCGTCCGCTCGGCCGAGAACGCCGACTACGCGACCGGCTTCACCCGCGTGACGGTGGTTTCGCCGCTGGGAGTGGACGCCCCGCTGCCGATGGAGAAGCCGCTGCCCGCCGTGCTGGACGACCTGCGCGCGGCGGGCGCGGAGGTCACGCTGATCACGCCGGACGAGGCAGCGAAGGCAGCGGTCGGCGACAACCCGCTGGACCCGGCCACGCGCACGCCGGCCGCCGAAGCGGGCCGCGCGCAGGGCGCGGCGCTCGAGCTGACCTGGAGCTAGCGGGGCCCCGGTTGCCCCGAAGTGCGTCGGCTACCCTCGTGGGCAGGGGTAGCGTGTCCGAGCGGCCGAAGGAACATGTCTTGAAAACATGCGAGGGGGCAACCTCTCCGTGGGTTCGAATCCCACCGCTACCGCACTGAGAACCCGGGCGCCCGGCGCGCCCGGGTTCAGCCTTCCTCCTCCAGCAGGTGCCGCCGCACGCGCTCGAACGCGGCGGCGATCGTCGCCTGCTCCTCGGGGCTCAGCAGGTCGATGAGGTGCTCGCGCACGCCTTCGACGTGCGTCGGCGCCGCCTTCTCCAGCAGCGCCTCGCCCTCATCGGTCAGCTCGGTGATGACCCCGCGCTTGTCCTCCGGGTCACGGGCCCGCCGGACCATGCCCGCGTCCTCCAGCCGGCCGACCTGGTGCGAAAGCTTGCTCTTCGTCGACCCCATGTAGACCGCCAGCTCCGACATCCGCATCCGGTGCTCGGGCTGGAACTGCAGGCAGACGAGCACCTCGTAGTCGGTCAGCGACACCTCGTGGCGATCGGACAGTTCGCGGTGCAGCCGCTGCCGCAGCAGGAGGGTCGCCACGATGTAGGAGCGCCACGCCGCCATCTCGGCCTCGTTCAACCACCGCACAGCACGCTCCTCGGTCATAAGGCAGCGTAGAACGTTGATCAAGGGACCGCGCGGTCCGAGTCCGATCCGTCTGCCGGTGAAAATGCCGTTGCAACATCGCCCGAAGGTGGGGTTACGAAAAGGTTGAGACTCGGCGGGGAAAGGCGCATTCTGCTTGTCGGCGGACGGTCGGCCAGGGTAAGCGGCGCGGCGACGGTGACGTGCCGGCCCGGCTCCACCGCCAGGAGAGGTCAGGTGGTTGTGTGACGGGTGATCCTCGCGGTTGACCGCCCGCTGCGTCCCCGCGACCGGAACGGACACCTACCGGTTCGGCCGCGATTGTGAACAGCCAGAGCGGGCTTCCATGCGCATCACGCATACGGCGTCGGTCGGGCCTGGTTCCGGTCACGGCCTCGGAAGCCGTGACGACAGCGCCTGAACGCCGGCCCCGGAAGCGGCCGACCGCTCGACCAAAGACATACCTCGGTACCAGCCTGGGTGCGCCCGTCAGCGCGACGGCCGCACCCAGGCTCGTTACGATCCGAAGGTGAGATTCGACGACGACGCCGGCCTGGACGCTTCCGAAGTCCAGGACCTGCGTGGAAGCGGTGGAGGCGGCGGCGGGATCGGCGGCCGCGTGGCGCTCGGCGGCGGTGGACTCGGCGTCGTCGGGCTGATCATCTACTTCGTGTTGTCCCAGCTCGGCGGGGTCAGCGTGCCGAGCGGAAGCGGTCTGGGCGGTGGTCTCGGCAGCGTCGGGTCCGGCCAGCAGGTCGACAACTCCAAGCTCCAGAGCGAGTGCAAGAAGGGCGCGGACGCCAACAAGAACCACGACTGCGCCATCGTCGCGATCGTCAACTCCGTCCAGGACTACTGGGCGCAGCAGTTCGCTCGCTCCGGCTCGACGTACCAGAAGGCGCCGACGAAGTTCTTCAACGGCGGCGTGGGCACCGGCTGCGGCAGCGCCACCTCCGACACCGGCCCGTTCTACTGCCCGGCCGACTCAGACGTCTACATCGACCTCTCCTTCTTCGACGAGCTGAAGACCCGCTTCGGCGCGCAGGGCGGCCTCTTCACCGAGGCGTACGTGCTCGCCCACGAGTACGGCCACCACGTGCAGAACCTGCTCGGCACCTCGAAGAAGGGCACCGGCAGCGGCCCGACGTCCGGTTCGGTCCGCCTGGAGCTGCAGGCCGACTGCTACGCCGGCGTCTGGGCCAACCACGCCTCGACGACGCCGACCGAGAGCGGCAAGCCGCTGATCACCGACGTCACCCAGGACGACGTCAACTCCGCGCTGGACACCGCGTCCCGCATCGGCGATGACTACATCCAGGAGAACCTCGGCGGCGGCCAGGTCGACCGGTCGAAGTTCACCCACGGCACGTCGGCGCAGCGCAAGAAGTGGTTCACCACCGGTTTCCAGACCGGCGAACCGGCCCGCTGCGACACCTTCGGCACGAACAACCTGGGCTAGCGGAACGACGACGAAGGGGCCGTCCCGCAGCCGGGACGGCCCCTTCGGTCTGTCGTCAGGCAGTCAGCGCGTGCGGGTCACCGGCCACGGCGCGGGCGGAGAAGTTCCGCTGCGCACCGCGTTCGGCGGCCTTCTGCTTGGCCGCCTTGGCCTTGCCCGGCTGGACGCCGTTGACGCTCTCGGTGCTCGTCGCGTAGAGGCCGAGGGCCCAGGCGACCCCGTCGGCGTTGCGGTCCAGCGCGACCCGGTCGATGTTGCCCAGGTTGTCGCAGGCCTGGTGGTAGCAGGGGTCGAACGCGACGCCGGCCGTGCCGCCCCACTTCGCCGCCTGCGCCGGGGTCTTCAGCCCCTCGGCGCCGGTGTCCAGGCCGCCCGCCGGGATGCCGACGGCGATGAACTCGCCGTAGTCCGAGCGGCCGGTGAAGTCGGTGCCCTCGAGGGGCACGCCCCGCGCGGCCTGCATGAAGTCGACGAAGGTCTTCTCGATCTGCGCCGAGCCGTACGGGCCCGCGCCCGCGCCGACGCCGTCGGAGTTGTCCCCGTCGTAGGCGAAGTAGCCGGCGTTCGGCGAGCCGATCATGTCGAAGTTGAGGTACAGCGCGATGTCGAGCTGCTGCTCGAAGGTCAGCTGGTCGACGTAGTAGGTGGAGCCGATCAGGCCGAACTCCTCCGCGCTCCAGAAGCCGAAGCGCACGGCGTTGTTGACCTTCGGGCTGCTCCCCAGCTGCAGCGCGGTCTCGAGCAGGGTCGCCGAGCCGGAACCGTTGTCGTTGATGCCCGGGCCGGCCGGGACGCTGTCGAGGTGCGACCCCAGCATCACGACGTTGTCCTTGCGCCCGGTCTTGGTCTCGGCGATGACGTTGTAGCTGGTCCGCGCCTCCTGGAAGGCCCGCAGCTCCAGCGTCACGTTCTGCCCGCCGAGCGTGGCCAGCTGCGCCCCCGCGGCCGCCGTCACGCCCCCGGTGGGGATCTTCGCGTTCTCCGGGCCCCCGAGCGTCCCGTTCAGGTCGCCGTCGGTGTTGTTGTAGACGATCGCGCCGATCGCGCCCGCGGCCGCGGCCGTCTGCTGCTTCTGCGCGAACGAGCAGCCGCCGCGCTTGATCAGGGCGATCTTGCCCGCGACGTCCGCGGTGTAGTCGGTGGCTTCGCAGCCGCTGGTGTCGTCGACGGCGACCACGGCGAGCGGCGCGGTGATGCCGCCGACCGGCGTCGACGTCGTGTACTCCATGGCGATGATCGGGACGTTCGCGCCGCCCGCGGTCAGCTTCTCGGCGAGGGTCTCCGAGTAGGTGAACGGGAACTCCTGGCGGGTGATCTGGAACCCGGCCGCCTGGAGCTTGGTCGCGATGTACTCGGCGGACTTCGCGTGCCCCTCGGTGCTCGCCGCCCGCGTGCCGCCGTTGGTGTCGGCGATGCGCTGGAGGGCGATCAGGTGCCGGTTGACGCCGTTGGCGTCGACCTTCTTGACGAGCTGCTTCGCCAGGGCCGGCCCGTCGGGAAGGGTGTCCGCGGCGGCGGCCGGGGTCAGGCCGAGCACCAGCGTCGCGCCGGCGGCCAAAGCAAGCGGCGGAAGAAACTTCGTTCTAAAGGGTGACATGGTTGCTCACCTTTGTTCGATTTGTGAGGTCCGTCAATGCGCCTTTCGGCGGGAACTTTGGCCGCGGTATACAGTCGACACATGTACGCGATCACCATCCGTGAACCAGGTGACCCGGACGTTCTCGAGTGGGCGGAGGTCGCGGATCCGCGTCCCGGCCCCGGCGAGGTGCTGCTGGAGGCCGCGGCGAGCGCGGTGAACCGCGCGGATCTGCTGCAGCGCCAGGGCCACTACCCGCCGCCTCCCGGCGCGAGCGAAACCCTCGGCCTCGAGTGCTCCGGCACGATCGCGGAACTCGGCGAAGGTGTCGAGGGCTGGAACGTCGGCGACGAGGTCTGCGCCCTGCTCTCCGGTGGCGGTTACGCGGAGAAGGTCGTCGTCCCGGCGGGGCAGCTGCTGCCGGTGCCGGGCGAGATCGACCTGCTCACCGCGGCCGCGTTGCCCGAGGTGGCCTGCACGGTGTGGGCGAACGTCGTGATGCATGCGAAGCTCACCGAAGGCGAGGTGCTGCTGGTCCACGGCGGCGCCGGCGGCATCGGCACGCACGCCATCCAGGTCGGCAAGGCGCTCGGCGCCACCGTCGCCGTCACCGCGGGCTCGCCGGAGCGGCTCGAAAGCTGCCGCCAGCTCGGCGCCGACATCACGATCAACTACAAGGACCAGGACTTCGTCGAGGTCCTCAAGAAGGAAACGGGTGGCGCGAACGTCATCCTCGACAACATGGGCGCGTCCTACCTGGGCCGCAACGTCGATGCGCTGCAGCAGGACGGGCGGCTGGTCATCATCGGCATGCAGGGCGGCGTGAAGGGCGAGCTGAACGTCGGCGCGCTGCTGGGGAAGCGGGCTTCGGTGTTCGCCGCGGGCCTGCGGTTCCGGCCGCTCGACCAGAAGGCGGCGATCGTCGCCGACGTCCGCGAGCGCCTGTGGCCGCTGGTCGCCGAGGGTCTCGTCAAGCCGATCGTCGGCCAGGTCGTGCCCATGGCCGAAGCCGCGACCGCCCACCGGATCCTCGAAGAGGGCAGTGTCTTCGGCAAGGTGCTGCTGGCGGCGAAGTCCTGACTGCGTCAGCTGCGTCAGCGCAGTTCGTCGAGGACCCGCACGAGCTGGTTGATCTCGAAGACGTTGGAGTAGTGGGCGAGCCCGATCCGCACGGCGCCGCCCACTTCTCCGACGCCGAGTGACGCGAAGACGCCGCTCGTGCCGTCGTCGGCGAAGGCGCACAAGCCCTGCTTCGCCAGGTACTCGGCGACCTCGGGCGACTTCTTGCCGGCGACGGCGAAGGCGAGCGCGGGGATCCGGCGCATGGCGTTGCCGATGACCATGATGTGCCGCAGCGACAGCAGTTCCGTGGACAGCTGGGCGAGGAGCCCGGCGTGGTAGGACTTCGCCGACCCGAGCGAGGTGACCAGGCGCTCGCGCCGTGAGCCGGTGGCGGCGTCGTCGAGGCCGGAGAGGTAGTCGATCGACGCGATCAGGCCGGCCAGCAGCGGGTAGGCGTGCGGGCCGAGCTCCAGCCGGGCGGCACCGCGGGCCATCGGGTCGAGCGAAGCCGACGGGATCCGCTCGATCAGCTCGGGGTCGCGGAAGACCAGCGCGCCCACCGAGGGGCCACCCCAGGCCTGCGCGGACACGACCATGACGTCGGCGCCGAGCGCGTTGATGTCGAGCGGCAGGAACGGCGCGGCGTAGGTGGCGTCGACGACGACGAGCGCGCCGACCCGCTTGGCGAACTCGATGATCGTCGGCACGTCCGGCCGGGTGCCGACGGAACCGGACGCGAGCGTGACGGCGACGGCCTTGGTGCGCGCCGACACGAGCTGCTCGTACTGCCACGCCGGCAGCTCGCAGGTCTCGATGTCGATCTCACCCCAGCGCACGACGGCACCGACGCGCTTGGCGGCGCGCTGCCAGGGAGCGAGGTTCGCCTGCTCGTCGAGCCTCGAGACGACGAGTTCGTCGCCGATGGTCCAGCGCTCGGCGAGCGCGTCGACGAGCCGGCGCAGCATCACCGGCGCGCTCGGCCCGAGCACGACGGCAGCAGGGTCGGCCCCGACCAGGTCGGCCACGGCCCGGCGGGCCGCGGTCACGATGCTTTCCGCGCGTTGTGAGGCCGGAAACGCTCCGCCCGGCCCGGACACCGGGGCGCGCATCGCCGTGGAAACGGCCGAAGCGACCTGTTCCGGGACCAGCATTCCGGCGGCGCCGTCGAAGTGAATCCAGCCGTCACCCAGCGCGGGAAAGAGCCCACGGATACGAGCGACGTCGAACGCCATGGGGACACCGTACGGACGTGCGGTTTCGCCGTGCGTCCGGGGTTGGGTGGAGAGCCACCGGAAACCCCCGGAGCCGCTACGCTCGGAGACGGACACGCCGCGGGTGTCGCGGAGCGTGTCGAACGCAAGCCAGGATGGAGCACATGACCGAGCCGAACTTCACAGCGGGTGACCCGGGCCAGGAATCTTCACCCCACGTGGTGGTCGTCGGACCGGACGGCACGCCGGTGGGCGCCACTCAGCTGCCGTCCCCCGGCCCCGACGGAGAGCACCCCGAGTCGGTGGGTGACCTCGTCGAGGAGCCGGCGAAGGTGATGCGCATCGGCACGATGATCAAGCAGCTGCTGGAGGAGGTCCGGGCGGCCCCGCTGGACGACGCGTCGCGGACCCGGGTGCGCGAGATCCACCAGACGTCGATCCGCGAGCTGGAGAAGGCGCTGGCGCCGGAGCTGCAGGACGAGCTGGAGAGGCTGGTCCGCCCGTTCACCGACGACTCGACGCCGTCGGACGCGGAGCTGCGGATCGCGCAGGCCCAGCTGGTCGGCTGGCTGGAGGGGCTGTTCAGCGGAATCCAGACGGCGCTGTTCGCCCAGCAGATGGCCGCCCGCGTCCAGCTGGAGCAGATGCGGCGCGGGCTGCCGGCGGGCCCATCGGGCGCGGCCGGACACGGGCACGAGCACGGACCGGGCATTTCGGGAACGGGCCAGTACCTCTGACGCAGGTTGTCCACAGACCGGAGGGCCTGTGGACAACCTCTGTGGACAACTCGGCTTTGGCCGGTTTTGCCCGGGGGGTGCCGATAGGCTGGACTTGGGGACGCCCCCCAGGGAGGGCGGGGGAGTTTCTGGCCTCTCCCCCAGCCCCGCGGGCACAGCGGCGCTGATCAGCGCCACCCCGGTCGCCTCGTGCCGGGGCGTGAAGTGCTCCTTCGAGCGGGCCAAGCGCTCTTCATGCTGGGAATCGCCTCCAGGCAGGCGTGCTCGGCGCGGACCTCTCCCGCCGTGTGGGTCACCGAGCGGGCCCCGGCTGGCGAGGCGCGTATCCAGGGCCACCACGTGTGCATCCGGTTGCTCGCGATCCGTTCGAGCCGCAGCCGCAGCCTCACCGGTCGCCAGGCCGTGAGCCTGGATCTTGATCGTCTTGTGCGCCTTCTCGGGGTCGCCTCCGTAATTGATGCCGATCTCGGCGATCACGAGCGGGAGGGGGTGACCGGCACCGACCGGGTGCTCGCCGAGCGTGAACTCGGCCACCTCCGAGGCACTGCGGGGCCGCGGTCCGTGCCCGGCCCCATCCCGCCCGGCCAGGGGCTCGGCCCGGCCCCACGCCAGTGCCCTATCAAGGGCTCTCGGTACCCTCGTCCTCGTGCATGCCACCAGCACGGTTCAGGCCGCAGACTCACCCGTGACGACGTCGGCATCCCCGACGTCGGACAGCAAGACGTTCTCGCGTGCCTTCGCCGACATCAAGGCCGGATTCCGCGCCCGCGAGCTCTGGGGTCACCTGGGCTGGCAGGACATCAAGCAGAGATATCGCCGCTCGGTGATCGGGCCCTTCTGGATCACCATCACCCAGGCCGTCCTCGCGGTCGGGCTCGGGCTGCTGTACTCCCAGCTGTTCAAGCTGCCGGTCGAGGTCTTCCTGCCCTACATCTCCACCGGCTTCATCATCTGGGGCTTCATCGTGGGCTGCCTGTCCGAGGGCATGGAGACGTTCATCGCGAACGAGGGGCTGATCAAGCAGCTCCCGGCGCCACTGAGCGTGTACATGCTGCGCACGGTGTGGCGGCAGACGCTGATGCTGGCCCACAACATGATCGTCTACTTGGCCGTGCTGGCGATCTTCTTCAGCGCGCTCAGCAACAAGTACTCGCTGCTGGGCGACGGGGCGTGCGTCCCCAACCACATCTGCCACCCGGGTCTCAGCTGGAACATCCTGCTGGCCATCCCCGGTTTCGTGCTGCTGGCGCTGAACGCCGGCTGGGTGACGCTGCTGTTCGGCATCATCTCGACCCGCTTCCGCGACATCCCGCAGGTCATCAACTCGCTGATCCAGCTGCTGTTCTACGGCACGCCGATCGTCTGGCCGGTGGACCAGCTGATGACCGGCGGGACCCGGGAGGCCGCCTCCTGGATCCTGCCGATCGTCAAGATCAACCCGCTGTACCACTTCATGCAGGTGGTCCGCGCGCCGCTGCTGGGCCAGGAGTTCTCGCCGGGGAACTGGATCGTGGTCGGCACCATCACCGTCGTCGGTTGGGCTCTCGCGCTGGTCGCGATGCGCAACTACCGTGCCCGCGTCTCCTATTGGGTGTGACACATGGTTTCCATTGACGTCCACAACGCGTTCGTCGACTTCCCGATCTTCGACGCGAAGACGCGGTCGATGAAGAAGAAGGTCCTCGGCAAGGTCGGCGGCAAGATCGGCACCGACACCAAGGTGCCGATCATCGAAGCCCTGCACGACGTGACCCTCAACCTGCGTGAAGGCGACCGCGTCGGCCTGGTCGGGCACAACGGCGCCGGCAAGTCCACGCTGCTGCGCCTGCTCGCCGGGATCTACGAACCGACCCGCGGCTCGTCGCGGATCAACGGCAAGATCGCGCCGGTGTTCGACCTCGGCATCGGCATGGACCCGGAGATTTCGGGCGTCGAGAACATCATCATCCGCGGCCTCTTCCTCGGCATGAGCGCCAAGGAGATGGAGAAGCGGGTCGACGACATCGCCGAGTTCACCGAGCTCGGCGACTACCTGCAGATGCCGCTGCGCACGTACTCGACGGGTATGCGCGTGCGGCTGGCACTGGGTGTCGTCACGTCGATCGACCCCGAGATCCTCATCCTCGACGAGGGCATCGGCGCGGTCGACGCGGCGTTCCTCAACAAGGCGCGCGACCGGCTCAAGGACCTCGTCAAGCGCTCCGGCATCCTGGTGTTCGCCAGCCACTCGGACGAGTTCCTGTTCGAACTGTGCGATTCGGCCATCTGGATGGACGAAGGGCACCTCAAGCAACAGGGTTCGCTGCGGGACGTCCTCACGTCGTACAAGGGCCGTGACCCCTTCGAGAACATGAGCCAGGAAACCTTGGAGCGCTTCGGCATCGAGTCGGTGGCGACGACGAACGGCGGGGAATGATGGCCAGCGAGACCCGGCAGCTGCCCGACGGCGCGGTCGTCGGCGTGGTCGTCACGCGGCACCGGCGGGAACTGCTCGCGGACTCGCTGAAGGTCATCGCGGCCCAGACCCGGCCGGTCGACCACCTGGTGGTCGTCGACAACGGGCCGGACGACTCCGCGCGCGAAGTCGTCGAGAACTACCCGCTGCCGCACACGTACCTGCCGTCGCACCGGAACCTCGGTGGCGCCGGCGGGTTCGCGCTGGGCATGCTGCACGCGCTCTCGCTGGGCGCGGACTGGGTCTGGCTGGCCGACGACGACGGGCGCCCGGCCGACGAGAACGTGCTCGCCATCCTGCTCGAGGAAGCCGAAAAGCGGGGCCTGGCGGAGATTTCGCCGGTGGTGTCGAACATCGACGCGCCGGACAAGCTGGCGTTCCCGCTGCGCCGCGGCCTGACCTGGAAGCGTTCACAGTCCGAGCTGGGTGCCGACTTCCTGCCCGGCATCGCGTCCCTGATGAACGGCGCGCTCTTCCGCGCGTCCACTTTGGACGTCGTCGGCGTGCCGGACCTGCGGCTGTTCTTCCGCGGCGACGAGGTGGAACTGCACCGGCGGCTGGTCCGGTCGGGGCTGCCGTTCGGCACGTCGCTGAAGACGAAGTACCTGCACCCGGACGGCTCGGACGAGTTCAAGCCCATGCTGGGCGGCAAGTTCCACGCGCAGGACCCGGAGAACGAGGTCAAGCGGTACTACACCTACCGCAACCGCGGCTACCTGCTGTCCCAGCCGGGCATGCGGAAGATCGGCGCGCTGGAGATCGTCCGCTTCGGACTGTACTTCGTGGGCGTGAAGCGGGACCCGAAGGCGTTCCTGCAGTGGCTGAAGCTGGTGCGGCAGGGCCGCGCCGAGAAGTTCTACCGCTACTGATCCTTCATCGGAAAGGGCCCCCACGACGAGAGCGGGGGCCCTTTCTGCTGAGAAGGCTTATTCGCCGATGACCGGCGGTGCCGTGCGCATGTCGGTGCCGAAGACCTCGTCGGGGTCACCCTCGACCAGGTAGGTCGGGCGCGAGTGCTCGGTGTCCTCGTCGCCTTCGCCCTTCTGGCCGCGGCCCAGGCCACCGCCACCGGGACCCATGCCCCCGCGACCGGCGGCGCCACCGCCGAGACCGCCCATCCCGCGTCCCGCGGCCGCTTCCGCGGCACCGATGCCGCCCGGCCGGGCCGCACCCGACGCGGCACCCGCGCCCGTCGCGTTGCCGGCACCCGAGCCGCCGGGGCCGAACCCGCCGCCACCACCGCGCCCGCCGCCACCACCGCCGACCTTGGAGTTGTAGGCCTCGTCGCCGCCGAAGTTCATCCCGCCCATCGGCATCGGGCTCATCGGCGGCATCCCGCCGAACTGCTGGTTCGGGTTCGACGTCGAAGCCGCCGGGACCGAGCTGGGCGTGAACCCGGACGGCGTGGTGGTGCCGGCCGGGACGAACCCGGAGCCGGTGGTCGAGCCGGGTCCGGAGAAGTGGGCGGCCGGGCCGCCGAGCGGCCCGGAGGTATTGCCGGAAACGAGACCCTGGGCGGTGCCGCCGGGCGTGTTCACCGAGTGGGAGCCCGGCGTGTTCACGCTGGAGGGGTTGTTGATGCCGTTCTTGTCGCCGGTGCCGTTGGGGTCACCGCTGTCCCCACCGGTGCTGAAGCTCGGCGGCGGCGCGAAGGCGGGCTGCTTGGAGGCGGCCTCGTAGAGGTTCTTGTCGTAGGTCGCCATGACGCCCGCGGCTTCGTCGTGCGCCGCCTGGCTGTCCTTCTGCTTCTGGATCGACTTGTCGACGTTGTCGGGCAGGCTGAAGGGGTTCGACGTGGCCCAGTCCTTGAACTCGTCCTTCCAGCTGAACGGGATCGGGGCCGGCATGGAGTTCTTCGCCGTGGCGGCGGCCTGGCCCTGGTCGTAGATGGTTTCCGAGGCCAGCTTGGCGTTCTGCGAGTTGGCGTCGGACCACTTGCCGAGGCTGGTGAAGTACTGCTGCGCGTTCTCGGCGGCGCTGCCTTCCCAGGTGCCCTTGGACGCGTTGACCGCGGTGTTCATCGACTGCGCGAACTTGTCGAAGACCTGGTGTACTTCGTGGTAGGCGGTCGAGACCTCGGACACCTGGTCGACGTTCAGATTGCTCTGGAGGAACGCCTGCAGCTGGGTGTGGTCCGTGCCCTTGTAGTCCGCGTTGGGTGCGTTCAGCCCCGAGACGTACTCGACATCACGGCCCTGGGTGGCTTCCTTGACGTTCTTGTCGCCCATCTGCTGGGCCTGGCTCTTGGCCTGCGCCTGGGCGATCCACTGCTGAACCGGGCCGAACAGCCAGTTACCGGGGTCGACGCCTTCTTCGGCCTTCTGCTGCAGGTAGGCGTCCCGCTCGGCGGGCGCCATGTCCTGGACCTGCTGAGGCGTCTTGTCCTCGGTCTTCGGCCGCGGTCCCTGTCGCGTGGTCATGTGGGTCCCCTATCCCTTCGGCAGCCGCGGTTCGACAGCGGCCTTCGCAACCGCCTCGGCGATCTGGCAAGCCTGGTCCGCGGAATCGGCACCGATCAGCGATACGTCCACCCGGGACGCGTCGCCCACCGGCAGGGCGAG
This sequence comes from Amycolatopsis sp. DG1A-15b, assembly GCF_030285645.1. Taxonomy (GTDB): domain Bacteria; phylum Actinomycetota; class Actinomycetes; order Mycobacteriales; family Pseudonocardiaceae; genus Amycolatopsis. The sequence goes on along the minus strand of NZ_CP127296.1, from coordinate 8,360,324 downwards.
CGTGCAGGCAGGCAGCGCTGCGTCACCGGGCGACTCCTTCGCTTTCCTGCCGTTGATGTCCTTGTCGAGCACGCCGCCACCGTTGTCGTTCACCTGCGCGACCGACGCGGTGTCGCGGACGTCGACGCCGATCACCTTGGAATCGTCACTCGCCGAGGCGATCTGCTGCCGGTAGCTGCACGATCGCGCGCCGCCGATCGACTTCTTCACCGGGTCATGGAACTTGCCGTAACTACTCAGGTCGCTCATCTCGAGGAGCGAACAGGCGTCGGTGATCGACTGGGTACCACCACCGCCCGAGGAGGGACTCTCCGGGGAGCCCGGCTCACTCGCCGAAGGCGACTGCGCGGGCGACGCCGTTCCTCCTTGGGTGCTGGTGCACCCGGCGAGCAGCGCACCGCCGGCCACGAGCGGAAGAACAACGCGAACGAGAAGTTTCGACATACCTCAAGGCCTACTTGGTCTGGAGCGAGGAGAAAGCTTGGTTCTCGGTTTCCTTGTACAGGCCCGCGGCCCTGGCGAGCGCTTCATCGGCTTGCTTCGCGACCTGCGCGAGCTGCTGGATGACCCGGGTGGCCGAACCTTCGGCTTGGGAGGCGCTCTTTTGGTCGTGCTTGGCGACCGTGTGCCCGTACGGATGGTCGCCGAGCTGCGGCTCCTGGTCGAGTACGAAGCTCTTGTACTGCAGGTCAGCGAGGTCGTTGACCAGGTCGAGAAGGGCCTGCCGGATCGGCTTCACACCCTCCGGGGTGATCTTGAAGCCGCCGCCCTTGGCTGCGTCGACCAGCTTCTGGGTCTCGGCTGTGACGCTCTTGACCGCGGCGCTCATCCCGGCTGAGGAGAGCGGGTTGACGATGTCCGAGATCGAGCCGCCGCCCCCGCCGTCAGCAATCAGCATCGCTGTTCCACCCCGAATCGCTTCGCCCGTGCGTGTGCACCCGGAAGTCTACTAGCCGGGCACCCTCTGCCACGGCCGTTCACCGATCTTCACCTCGGACGCAGCCGCGCGGTGCGGGGTTCCCGTGGCTCAGAACTGGCCTTCGAGCTGGGCGTACAGCTGCTGGGCCAGCCGGGCATTGTCGGCCGGGGCGTAGGTGATCCAGCGCTGGCCGTCCGCCGCCTCGCGTGAAGACATCAGCCAGCGGCCGCTCGGGGTGTCGAACCAGGCCAGCGGGGGGAACGTGCCGCCACGGGTCTGGGCCGTGAACTGGCCCACGCGCTTCTTCGGCTCCTGGAACACGCGCTCGATCATGCGGAGCTGGGGACCGCCGGCGTTGGGGGACCGCGGGGCGCTGACGCCGGCGAACGGGTCGTACGTCTCGTCGCGACGCTGGTGGCGGGGCTGCTGGACCGGCCGCGAGATCGTCACCGACTGGCCCGGCGCGGCCGGCGTCAGCGGGAGGAGGTCGACGATCGCCGGCACGATGCCCGTCGGGCGGACCTCCTCGAAGACGAGGAGGTTCTCCTCTTGGCGGGTGAGCACCGCGAACTGGCCGTCGGAGGCGACGCGGGCGAACAGGTGGCGGTCACCCAGCTCGGCGGCCGCGTTGATGGACACGCTCCCGCGGACGAACGTGGCCAGCGCCAGCTCGGCGTCCGGGTCGAGGCGGCCGCGGCTCCACAGCCCGCGGCCGGTCAGGTCGCGGACGACGGCGTCGCGGATCATCGCGCGCTGCTCGACGGTCGTGCCGACGTGCGGGACCTCGAACGGCGTCGGCGCGCGGCCGAGCCCGAGCTGTTCCAGCAGGATGTCCACCGCTGCCAGCGACAGCGAGAACGAGTGAGGCATCGCTTCCGTCCCCCCCGGGGTCTTCCGGTCGTCGCCGAAAACGGTAGTCCACCGCAGTGACAACCGGGGCTTCGCCCCGAGCCGGGGGCTCCGCCACCCGGAGCCCCCGAAACGGCAGCTGTGACAACCGCGGCTTCGCCCCGAGCGGGGGCTCCGCCACCCGGAGCCCCCGAAACGACAGCTCTGCCCTCAGCGAACCCGCTTGCCCGGCGAAGATCGGCGCTGGTCCGATGGACGCATGGCTGACCCGAAACCCGCCCTCGTCCTGCACCTCGCCACCGGCGGCGAACCGCTGCTGTTCGCGCTGACCACCGAAGAATCCGGGAAGCTGGCGGGCAAGCTCGCCCAGCTCGTCCAGACCGGCGCCGTCGAATCGGTGACCACCAAGGACGACTCGGTGGTCGCGATCAACTTCGCCCACGTCGCCGCCGCCTACATCGACGATCTCGCCCGCAAGAGCACCGTGTTCGGCATGCACAGCTGACGGCGAAGGCCGCCTCACGACGTACGTGAGACGGCCTTCGCGAAGAACCTCAGAGCTTGTACAGGCGCTTCCAGTTCTCGCGCGAGGTGAGCTCGGGCATGGCCCGCTTGTACTGCTCCTGCACCGCCGCGCCTTCCTTGCGCAGCCGCTGGACGACCTTCACGCCCTGCTTGGCCAGCGCGAACATCTTCACCCGGTCGTAGGACCGGACGCGGACGCCTTCCTGGCTCGCGTCGGTGACCACGGCGGTGTCGAACAGCGCGATGTGCCACCAGTTGGCCTCGTCGATGGGCACCGCGCCGAGCCCGAAGCGGCTGCGGCCGAGGATCCGGTCGAGCACCCGCCGGATCAGCACCACGCGCTGCAGGGGCGGCCGCGGCGCGCTGTTGATGATGCCGATGTCGCTGGAGGCGATGCCCGGGACGTCGGTCGCCTTGTGGCGCTTGGTCTCCGGGTAGTCCTCGCGGATCCGCCGGATCTCCTTCATCGCCTCGACCCCGCCGTCACGCAGGATCTCCGGGCCCTTCAGGAAGTCTTCGACGGCCTTGATCAGCGTCGCCGACAGGCCGTACTGCATGCCGAGCAGGTAGCGCACCAGCTGCGCGATCAGCACCCGCGCGAGCAGGTTCAGGTTGAACGGCGAGTGCAGGGCCGCGGTGATGATCGAGTTGCGCAGGTTGAAGTACCGGTGCCACTCGTCCCAGTCCTTCATGTGGAAGTCCGCGTGCCACACGCCCGCACCCGGCAGGGTGACGGTCGGGAAGCCGTGCGCGCGGGCGCGGTAGGAGTACTCCGCGTCGTCCCACTGGAAGAAGAACGGCAGCGGGTAGCCGGTGGCCTGGACGACCTCGTAGGGGATCAGGCACGACCACCAGCCGTTGTAGCCGGCGTCGAGGCGGCGTTCCTGGCGGTTCGGCTTCAGCGTCTCCTCGTCCACGCCGAGCAGGTCGGCGGTGGTCAGCGAGTGCTCGACCGGCTGGCCGGGCTCGAGCGTGTTGAGCCGCGCGTACTCGGCGCCGACGTGCAGCTGGTTCGGGTGGAACAGGTTGAGCATCTGGCCGCCGACGATGATCGGGTCGGCAGCGCGGTTCGAGAACGCCGTCATCCGGATCACCAGGTCCGGCTCGAGCAGGACGTCGTCGTCCATGAACAGGACGTTCGCGTGCTCGGTCGCGGTGTGCCCGGCCACCTCGAAGAGGCCGCGGGTGAAGCCGCCGGCGCCGCCGAGGTTCGGCTGCTTGATGTAGTGCAGCTTGTCGGCGAGGTCCTTGGCGACCTGCTCGAAGCCGTCGCGCGACTCGACGAGGTCGGTGCCCTGGTCGGCGACGTAGATCGCGTCCAGGGTCTCCAGCGAGGAGACGTCCGCGGCGAGGGCCTGCAGGTTCTTCAGGCAGTCGTCGGCGCGGTTCATCGTGCAGATGGTCACCGCGGTCGGGCGGATCTTCTCCGGGGCTTCGACGGTCCAGCGGACCTGCTCGACGCGCAGCGTCTGGCCGCCCTCGGTCTCGAGGTCGAGCCAGAGCGCGCCGCCGTCGTAGAACTTGTCCAGCTTGCCGGTCAGCGACACCTTCGCCTGCTTGGCGTCCTTGACCTGCTCGGCGGCCACCACGCGGGGCTCGCCCTCGACGTCCGAGGCGCCCATCGACAGCAGCCCGGTGCCGGTGACGACGGCCTCGACCGAGACCTCGCTCACCGTCGTCCAGCGCTGCCAGTAGCTGGCCGGGAACCGGCCGAAGTAGGTGTTGCCCGAGACCTTGGTGGCGGGCTCGAGGGCGATCGACGCACGTTCCCGCACGGCCGCGCCCCACTCGAGCTCGGCGTACAGGTCCTTGCTGACGATCGGCGCCGGGCCGGCGTAGAGCCCGCGCTGCGCCGTCAGGCGGCCCTGCGGAGTGTGCTCGGTGAACCGCGTCTCGGTGGCCGTGCCGGCTTCGGTGGTCGGCGCCGGGGTGGCTGTTTTACCGGGCATGTGGTTCCTCAGTTCTCCTCAGTCGACGGCTCGCGGAAGACGACCCACTTGAGCATCACGAAATTGATCACGGTGGCGGTGGCCTGCGACACGGCCCAGCACAGGGTGTGCTGCCAGGCGGACTCCGGCAGCACGTTCAGCATCAGCTGGTTCACCCCGACCGCGACGAAGAACGTCACGGTGTAGAGCAGGACGAACGAGCCGACCTGCGCCTTCCCGTCGCGGCGCCCGCCGGCGAAGGTGAACTTCCGGTTCAGGAAGAACGCCGTGGTCGTGCCCACGATGAAAGAGATAGCGCGGGCGACGTCGACCCACGGTGAGGTGGCCATCCCGGCCAGCTGGGTCAGCAGCGTGTAGGTGCCCAGGTCGACCAGGGCGCAGAAGCCGCCGATCAGGGCGAAGCGGACGAGCTGGCCCAGCAGTCCGACGGAGGACTGCCCAGCTGTTACCTCGGCTTGCGGATCGGTCGCCACCACTGCATTACCTCGTCGCCTGTGTCATGGTCACCCGCGCGGGCGCTTGTGCCTTGATGCGCAAAGTGTAGAGATGAGCACTTCAGGGTCACGTTCCGGGCGTGGTTGGGCGTGGCTACCCTGGTCGGGTGACCCAAGCACCCGAAACACAGCGTCGCACGCTCATGGGCTGGGCGCGGACGTCACCGACCATTGCCGACGTGCTGACCACCGCCGATGTCGAGGTGATCGCCCGCGCCGTGGCCCAGGCCGGTGAGCGCGGCGTCATCGCCCGCGGCCTCGGCCGGTCCTACGGCGACCCGGCGCAGAACGCCGGCGGCCTCGTCGTGGACATGACGGCGCTGAACCGGATCCACTCGATCGACCCGGACACCGCCCTCGTCGACGTCGACGCCGGGGTGAGCCTCGACCAGCTGATGCGCGAGGCGCTGCCGTACGGCCTGTGGGTCCCGGTGCTGCCGGGCACGCGCCAGGTGACCATCGGCGGCGCGATCGCCAACGACATCCACGGCAAGAACCACCACAGCGCGGGCAGCTTCGGCAACCACGTCGTGTCGATGGACCTGATCACCGCCGACGGGCAGATCCGCACGCTGACGCCGGAGGGCCCGGACGCCGAGCTGTTCTGGGCGACCGTGGCCGGCATCGGCCTCACCGGCATCATCGTCCGGGCCAGGATCCGGATGACCAAGACCGAGACCGCGTACTTCCTCGCGGACAACGAGCGCACGAACAACCTCGACGAGACCCTGGAGCTGGTCAGCAACGGCTCCGACGACAACTACACGTACTCGTCGGCGTGGTTCGACACGATCTCCACCGGCTCGAAGCTCGGCCGCGCCGCTTTCGGCCGCGGCTCGCTCGCGAAGCTGGACGAACTGCCGCCGAAGCTGCGCGCGAACCCGCTGAAGTTCGACGCTCCGCAGCTGGCGACGCTGCCGGACGTCTTCCCGAACGGCCTGGCCAACAAGCTGACCTTCGGCGCCATCGGCGAGCTGTACTACCGCAAGACGCCGAAGGCGGCCCGCGGTGTGATCCAGAACCTGACGGCCTTCTACCACCCGCTCGACATGTTCGGCGAGTGGAACCGCGCCTACGGCTCCAAGGGCTTCCTGCAGTACCAGTTCTCGACACCGCTGAACGCGCACGAGCCGCTGCGGAACATCGTCCGGAAGATCGCCGAGTCGGGGCACGTGTCCTTCCTCAACGTCTTCAAGCGCATGGGCGAGGGCAACGCGGCGCCGCTGTCGTTCCCGCACCCGGGCTGGATGGTCTGCGTCGACTTCCCGATCAAGGACGGCCTCAGCCGGTTCTGCCAGGAGCTCGACGAAGACGTCCTGGCGCTGGGCGGGCGGCTGTACACCGCGAAGGACTCGCGCACCTCGCCCGAGACGTTCGCGAAGATGTACCCGCGGCTCGAAGAATGGCGCAAGGTGCGCGCTTCCATCGACCCCGAAGGCGTTTTCGCCTCTGACATGAGCCGGAGGCTCGAACTGTGATCGACGCGGTGGGCAACCCCCAATCCCTGCTCCTGCTCGGCGGCACGTCCGACATCGCGCTGGCGATCGCCGAGAAGTACCTGGCCGAGAAGCCGCTGCGCGTCGTGCTGGCCGCCCGGCCGTCGCCGCGCCTCGACGCGGCCGCCCAGCGCCTGAAGGATCGCGGCGCCGAAGTGTCGACTGTGGACTTCGACGCCAAGGACACGGCGTCGCACCCTGGCGTGCTGGCCAAGGCCTTCGAGGGCGGCGACATCGACGTGGCGGTCGTGGCGTTCGGCCTGCTCGGCGACCCGGAAGAGGTCTGGCAGGACCACGCGAAGGCCGTCGAGCTGGCCACCGTGAACTACACCGCGGCGGTGTCGGTCGGGGTCGCGCTGTCGGAGAAGCTCAAGGTCCAGGGCCACGGCACGGTGATCGCGCTGTCGTCGGTGGCGGGCGAGCGGGTCCGCCGGTCCAACTTCGTCTACGGCTCGACGAAGGCCGGCTTCGACGGCTTCTACCTGGGCCTCGGCGAGGCCCTCGCGCCGTTCGGGGGCAAGGTGACGGTCGTCCGCCCCGGCCACGTCAAAACGAAGATGACCGAGGGCCTGAAGGACGCTCCCCTGGCCCAGACGGCCGAGCAGGTCGCCGAGATCGCCGTCGGCGCGGCCCGCGCGGGCAAGGACCTCGTGTGGGCGCCCGCCCCGTTCCGCCTGGTGATGTCGGCGCTGCGGCACGTCCCGCGGCCGATCTTCCGCAAGCTTCCGATCTGACGTCAGGCTTCGTCGAAGGCCCGGACCGCGAGGTCCGGGTCTTCGACGTAGAACTTCACCACCCGCACGGTCTCGCTCCGGCCCAGCGGCCGCGTCGCGACGACCGGGCGACGCAGGACGGCGACGACGTTCGTCTCCATGTTCTGCGCCATCACCAGCTCCTCGTCGCCCCAGACGAGCGTCCGCGCGCTCGGGTGGGTCTCCTTGCGCTGGGTGAGGCTCTCAACGTCCGCGAGCGGCACGCGCAGGTCGAACATCGCGACGACCCGCACCCGGAGTTCACGGGGTGACAGGGTGTGCGGCCGGGTGATCATCGTGGCCAGGTAGCCGAGCAGCCACCCGGCGCTGTAGATCTCCGCCACCAGCAGGAGCGTCGTGCCGAGCGCGCCGAAGTCCACGAGCAGGAACGCGCCGGTCTCGACGAGCGAGACCACGAAGAACACCACGATCATCGGCCGTTGCGGCCCGGCATACGGGAGCGCCACGCCGTCGGCCGGGACGTCCCTGCGGCCGCGCAGCAGCAGCCCGATGCTCGAAAAGAGCACGGTTTCGTGTCGCAAAACCCGTCGGATGACCCCCATCGCCGACGAGGATACTCAGCCGCCGATGGCGTGGGCGGGGACCAGGTAGAGGTTCTGGCTGCCCACCCACGGTGAGTCGATGTGCCAGCTCGCCAGCGCGGCCGGCGGTGGGGCGCGACGGGTCGTCGCCAGGACCAGGTCCGGGCTGGCCGGGGCGACGCTGTGGTCGAAGTTGTGGAAGTTGGCCTCCAGCAACGCCCGGCCGAGGTCGTCGCTGCGGCGTTTGGTCTCGGTGATCGCCGGGTCGACCGCGCCCCGGTCGGAGAACTCGTCGACCAGTTCGCAGTCGCACGCGTACGCCAGTGCGCCGACCTCGCCCGCCGTCTCGACCTTGCGGCCGTGGGCGATCGCCGCCAGCTCGTGGCCGATTTCGCGGTACTCCGTCGTGGACGCGTGGTTGCTCGTGATCGGGGCGAACTGGCGGGGCAGGCCCGGCAGCGCGTACACCGCGACGCTCGCCGCGAGGACCGCGCCGGCCACCGTCCACGTCCCGCGCCTGACCCGCTCCGGGACCGCCGACGCGCAAGCGGCGAGGAAGATCGTCGCGCCGATGATGCTCGGCGCGTAGTACCAGTGGTAGGGCGGCACGCCCAGCCGGCTGTAGGCCAGGTAGTGCAGCGCGCCGGCGACGGCGAGCGCCGCGAACGGCGTCAGGCGGCGGGCCGTCCCGGAACCGCGGCGGTACCGCACGATCCAGCCCACTCCGGCCACGGCCGCCAGTACCAGCGGCAGGAACGACAGCGCGGCCGCGGCGGGGAAGTTGCGCCAGTACAGCAGCGGGCCGTTGGTGAAGCTGAACGGTCCCCACGACTGCTGGCTGATCTTGATGACGAGCGTGTCCGGGACGGCCGAGCCGAGCACCACCCAGCTGAACCCGAACCAGGGCAGCGTGACGGCGAGGGCCGCGAAGGCCGTCTGCCAGATGCCGGCCCAGAATTCGCGGCGGGCGGCGAACAGCACCGCGGCGATCAGCAGCAGGTCGATCCGGACGAGTGCGAGCAGCCCGATCACCACGCCCAGGCGGCGGGCCCGGCGCTCCCCCGCGTAGACCAGCGTCCACACGACGCCGGTGGCGCCGAGCGCCACCTCCAGGCCGATCGAGGACAGCAGCAGCGGGTTGACCAGCAGCAACGCGAACGTCAGCGGCGCGAACGCGGGCGGCAGGCCGGTGCGCTCGCCCAGGCGGCGCAGCCCCAGCACGAGCAGCACCTGCGCGGCGACGAACACGATGCCGGCGGCCAGCACGGCGTCGCGCACCACGAACGTGACCGCGCCGAGGGCCAGGACGTTCAGCGGCGACGTCGCGGTGTTCGCCGTCCCCTGCTCGATCAGGCCCCAGTGGCCGTGGAAGGCGAGGTTCTTCGCGTAGGACAGCGTGATGTAGGTGTCATCGATGAGATGACTGCTGACCAGGGCGAACACGAGGGCGGAGGCGGCCGCGGCGCCCGCCGGCAAGGCCCACGAGCGGGCGACGGGGATGGCCGCCGGCAGCGCGCGGACGGCTTGGGGGAGTTCTGCGGAGGCGCTTCGCATCCCGGACACCGTACCTCGCTCGTGATGCTTCTGTGATCTGAGCGAGGTACGGGTGGCCCAGGCCACAGCCTCCGCCCGGCACTTCGACGGGCAAGTGCCGGTCGGTCAGATGCCGTCCCCGGAGCCGGAGTTGCCCGGGTTGCCGGGGTTGCCGTTGTTGTTGCCGCGGCCGCCGAAACCGGGGCCGTGGCCGTTGAAGCCCTGGTTGGGGCCGTCGTACTGGCGGTGGATGCCGGGGCGGCCGTCCCGGGGGCCGTGGTGGCTCGCGGCGGCGATCCCGCCGACGATGGTCGCGCCGAGCAGCATGCCGAGCACCCCGACGCCGACGAGCTGGGTGGCCCGGTGACCGACGAACCGCCGGAACCCGCCGGGCTGCCGTGGGGCCGCTGGGGGCGGGCCCCAGTGGCCGTAGGGCTGACCGGGACCGGGCTGGGGCGGTGGCTGCCGGCCGTGGACGGCGGTGGGGTCGGCGGGCTGGTCGGCCGGAGCGGCTCCGGCCGCCTGGCCGGGAGCCGAGGGTCCGGCCGCGGCCGGACCTGCGGCTGTGTCGGCAGCGGGTGCGGCCGGCACAGCGGGCTCGGAAGCAGGCGTCGCCGGGCCGCCGGACGTCTCGGTGGGCGTGGTGGTTGCCGCCGTCGGCTGGTCGGCCTCTGCCGGGTGCTCGACAGTCGGCTGCTCGGCCCGCTCCGGGGCCTTTTCCTCGCGCGGCTGGTCGTTCATGGTCGCTCCTGGGGTCACGGGGACGGGCGCAGTGCCCGCCCCCACCACCTCAGGGTGCGCCGCTCAGCTGTGCACCAGCTGAAACCAACCTGTCGATCCCCAATGAGTCACAGGTAGAACGCCAGGAACAGGGTGATCACCCAGGTCGCGCCGAGCACCTGCAGGATGCGGTCCTTGAGCGCGATCTCCTCGGGCTCGCCCGCGATGCCGCCGTCGACGTCCACCGCGTAGCGCAGCACGGCCACCAGGAACGGCACCATCGAGATGAGGGCCCACACCGAGTTGTGCTCGGTCTGGCGGATCTCGAACGCCCACAGGCAGTACGACATGATCAGGATCGCCGCCGACGTCGCCCAGACGAACCGCAGGTAGCTGGCCGAGTACTTCTTCAGCGACGAGCGGATCTTCGCGCCCGTTCGCTCGAACAGCATGATCTCCGCGTAGCGCTTGCCCGCCACCATGAACAGCGAGCCGAACGCCGTGACCAGCAGGAACCACTGCGAAAGCGCGATGCCGCCCGCGACGCCGCCGGCGATCGAACGCATCAGGAAGCCCGAGCCGACGATGGCCAGGTCGACCACCGGCTGGTGCTTGAGGCCGAAGCAGTAGCCGAGCTGGACGGCCTCGTAGACGCCCAGCACGACCGCCAGCTGCCAGCTGGCCAGGAACGACACGCCGAGGCCGGCCAGGAAGAACACGACCGCGGCCCCGTACGCGACGGGGACCGGCACGATCCCGGCCGCGATCGGCCGGTTGCGCTTGGTCGGGTGGGCGCGGTCGGCCTCGACGTCGATGGCGTCGTTGATGAGGTAGACCGAGCTCGCCGTCAGCGAAAAGGCCACGAAGGCGATGATCGCGTCGATCAGGAGACCGGTGCGATCGGTCGACTTCGAGAACGCGAAGAACGGGGCCGCGAAGACCAGGACGTTCTTCACCCACTGCCGCGGCCGCGCCGTCTTGATGACGCCGCCGACCAGGCCGAACGGACCACGTGACGCGGTCTCCGGGGTCTCCGGAGCCTGGGGGGTCACGGCCGTTTCGTCGCTGTTGCGCTGCTCGGTCGTCTCGCTCATGGGTTCTTCTTCAGCTTCCGTCGTATCAGACCACCGACGAGCCCCCCGAGGGCCGCACCGGCCAGGACGTCTGTCGGATAGTGAACGCCGAGCACGAGCCGCGAGGCGAGCATCGGCGGTACCAGGGCGGGCACCAGATTACGCCCGGTCAATCCGGAGTAGAGCACCGCCGCCGCCGTCGTGGACGTCGCGTGCGACGACGGGAAGCTCAGCCTGCTCGGCGTGCCGACCAGGACCTCGACGCTCGGGTGGTCCGGCCGCGGCCGCCTGACCACGCGTTTCACCGCGATGGAGGCGGCGTGCGCGCCGACGACCCCCGCCGACGCGACCAGCCAGTCCTTGCGCCGCTTCTTGTCGGCGACGGCGCCGAGCAGGCCCAGGCCGAACCAGCCGAGGGCGTGCTCGCCGAAGTGCGACATGCCGCGCGCGGCCTTCACCGAAGCTTCACTCTTCAGAAAGCCTTGGGCCTTCGCGAGGACTGCTACCTCTCCGGTCGGCTGCCCCTTCTCAAGCATCGAGGGACCCGTCGAGCGGCGCGCCGTCGGTCAGGTGCGGGGCGATCTTGTTGTCGAACGCCGACAGCGCCGAGCCGATGGCCATGTGCATGTCGAGGTACTTGTACGTGCCCAGCCGGCCGCCGAACAGGACGTTCTTCTCGCGGGCCTCGGCCTTGGCCAGCTCGCGGTAGGCCTCGAGCTTCTCGCGGTTCTCCGGGGTGTTGATCGGGTAGTACGGCTCGTCTTCCTCGCCCGCGAAGCGGGAGTACTCGCGGAAGATGACCGTCTTGTCCTTGGGGTAGTCCCGCTCCGGGTGGAAGTGGCGGAACTCGATGATCCGGGTGTACGGGACTTCCTGGTCGTTGTAGTTGACGACCGAGGTGCCCTGGAAGTCACCCGTCTGGGCGACCTCGGACTCGAAGTCGACGGTGCGCCAGGTGAACCGGCCCGCCGAGTAGCCGAAGTAGCGGTCCAGCGGCCCGGTGTAGACCGTCGGGGTGCCCGCCGGGATGTGCTCGCGGACGTCGAAGTAGTCGACGTTCAGCCGGATCTCGATGTTCTCGTACTCGGCCATCTTCTCGAGCCACGCGGTGTACCCGTTGACGGGCAGGCCCTCGTAGGTGTCGTTGAAGTACCGGTTGTCGAAGTTGTAACGGACCGGCAGGCGGGTGATGATGTTCTCGCCCAGGTTCTTGGGGTCGTTCTCCCACTGCTTCGCCGTGTAACCGCGGATGAACGCCTCGTAGAGGGGGCGGCCGACCAGCGAGATCGCCTTCTCCTCGAGGTTCTGCGCGGCGCTGGTCTCGAACTCCGACGACTGCTTCGCGATGAGCTCGCGGGCCTCGTCGGGGGTGTGCGACTTGCCGAAGAACTGGTTGATCAGGGCCAGGTTCATCGGGAACGAGTAGACCTGGTCCTTGACCCGCGCGAAGACGCGGTGCTGGTAGTTCGTGAACTCGGTGAACCGGTTCACGTACTCCCACACCCGCTTGTTCGAGGTGTGGAACAGGTGCGCCCCGTACTTGTGCACCTCGATCCCGGTCTCCGGGTCGGGCTCCGAGTACGCGTTGCCGCCGAGGTGGCTGCGCCGCTCGAGGATGAGGACCTTCTTGCCCAGCTCGGCCGCGGCCCGTTCGGCGACGGTCAGGCCGAAGAAACCGGACCCGACGACGACGAGGTCGTAACCTGCGAAATCGTCTTCAGTAATCTTGGCGGGGTTCGTGTGCGCGCTCACGGGCGTCGAGGGTACGGGGGTCGCTGACCCGGCCCGCACCCGACTATCACATTTCGGCCCACGACACACCTGGAAAGCAGTGCCTGCACCCGAGGACTTCTGGAGCTACTTCGGCGCGGTGGCCACCTACCTGGCCGTGCTGGCGGTCCCCGGCGGGGTCGTCGGCTGGGCCGCCGGCCTGCGCGGCTGGGCCCTGGCCGGGCTCGCGCCGCTGCTCAGCTACGCCATCACCGGCCTGGCCGGTCCGTGGCTGGCCATCGCCCGCATCCTCTACGGCTCGCTCAGCGTCGCCGCGTGCACGCTGCTGCTCGCCGCCGTGCTCTACGGCCTGCGCCGGCTCTTCACCGCGCGCGGCTGGTCCACCCCGGGCGCCGAGGAACCGGCGGAGCCCTGGACACGCCGGGCGCACCTGGCCGTCGGGGCCTGCGTCACGATCGCCGTCGCCGTGTCGGTCGCCGTGGTGGTCACCGGCCGCGGCGGGACGACGGCGGTGTTCCAGCGCTGGGACACCGTCTTCCACGCGAACGGCATCCGCTACATCGCCGAGACCGGCGACGGCTCCCTGACCGGCATGGGTACGATCAACTGGTACCCCGCCGGCTCCTTCTACCCGAACGCCTACCACCTGGTCGGCGCCCTGGTCTACGAGCTGTCCGGGACGTCGATCCCGGTCACGCTGAACGCGATCACGATGCCCATCGCCGGGCTGTTCGCGCTGGCCATGGCCGCTTTGGTGCGCCAGCTCGGCGGTCGCGCGGTGTTCGCGGGCAGCGCCGCGCTGGTCGCGGGCGGCGCGACGACCGGGGCGTACGAGTCGGTGTCGAGCGGCCTGCTGCCGTTCGCGCTCGGCATCGTGCTGACGCCGCTGGCGGTGATCGGGCTGCAGCGGTTCGTCGTGCGGCCGGGGGTGGACACCGGTGCGGTGCTCGCACTGAGCGCGACCGGCCTGCTCGCCGCGCACTCGAGCGCGCTGTTCGGGGCGATCCTGTTCGCGTTCCCGCTGGTGGTGCAGCGCTGGTACCGGGCACTGCGCGGCCGCCGGGTCGACGGCGTCCCCGAGGGCAGGCGCGCCTGGCGGGTCGTCGGTGGCGACGTCCTGCGGGTGCTGCCGGTGATGGTGGCGGCCGGGCTGCTGGCCGCGCCGATGATCCTCGGCGCGATCGGCTTCACGTCCGGCTCGTACCCGTACCACGCCTGGGGCTCGCACATGCCGGTGTGGAAGGCGCTGGCGATGCTGGCGACGTTCAAGCAGGTGCTCCCGGTGCCGCAGATCTGGCTGACGGTGTTCCTCGCGATCGGCGTCCTGACGCTGGGGGCCCTGCGGCGGATGCGCTGGGTGGTGCTTTCGGCGCTCGGGCTGTCGGCGCTGTTCGTGGTCGTCGCGTGCTTCGGCGGCGAAGACTGGGTGATCAGCCTGTCGCGGCCCTGGTGGAACGACCGGTTCCGGCTGATGGCGCTGGCGTCGATCCCGATGTGCCTGCTCGCCGCGCACGGCATGAGCGAAGCCCAGCGCCGGCTGGCGAAGCTGGCGAGCGGACGCGCGTGGGTGCGCGCGCGGCCGTGGCTGACCGGCCGGGTCGGCCTGGCGACGGCGGTGCTGCTCGTCGTCGCGATGGGGGTGCTGACCGGCGGCTTCTACCGCGCGGCCAACGCCAAGACGGTGTCGCTGCTCTACTACAACGGCCTGCCCGGCGAGGTGGTCCCGCCGGTCAGCCAGGACGAGATCGACGCGATGGACCACCTCGGCACGCTCGGCATCCCCGCCGACCAGAAGGTGCTCAACGACCGGCTCGACGGCACGGCCTGGCTGTACGCCCTGACCGGCGTGCACCCGGTCGCCGGCCACTACGACGCGGGCGTGGCCCCGCCGGACGCCCTCTACCTGGCCCAGCACTTCGCCGACTACGACAGCGACCCGCAGGTGCGCGCGGCCGTTCGACGGCTGAACGTCCACTACGTGCTGGTGGGCAGCGGCACCATCCGCCGGGACACGCCGATCGCGTGGGGCCTGCAGCACCTGGACGGGCACGACTTCCTCGAAGTCGTGTACCGGAACCCGGGCGCGGTGATCTACCGGATCGTGAAGTAGAACGCCCTCGTGGCCGCGGCGCCCCTCCGCGGCCACGAGGGCCCCCGCACCCCCGGGGTGACTTCGCCTCGACTTGCAAGTACCGACGCCGCAGAGGCAGCAATCGGTTGACCGATCACCTCGAAGTCACTCGTTCGGACTAGTGAAGCTCCGGCAGGACGTCGCTCGCGACCTGCTCCAGGACGGCTTCCCGGCCCTCGTAGGGCGACGACGACCGCGGCCAGTGCGAGATGACGTCGGTGAAGCCCAGCTCCCGCGCCCGGCCCACCGCGTCGCGGAACGCCTCCACGCTGCTCAGCGAAAAGACCGGCGACGCGTCCAGGCTGAGGTGCCGCTGGATGCTCGCCCGCTCGCGGCCCACCGCGTCCAGCCGCTGGTCGAAGACCTCGGTGAGCTCCCTGATCCCCGCCCACCACTCGTCGGCGGTCTCGCCGCCCTTGCCGGTGGTCACCCAGCCCGCGCCGAAGCGCGCGGCGAGGGTCATCGTGCGCGGTCCGTTCGCCGCGACGACGAACGGCAGCCGCGGCCGCTGGACCGGGCCCGGCAGGTTGCGGGCCTCGCGCGCCCGGTAGTACTCGCCGTCGAAGTCGAACTTGTCGGTCATCAGCAGCCCGTCGAGCGCTTCGACGAACTCGGTGAAGCGGTCCACGCGCTGTTTGGGGGTCAGCTCGGGCCCGTCGAGCACGGCGCCGTCGTAGTGGCGGTGGTCGACGCCCGCGCCGACGCCGAGGACCAGCCGGCCGTCGGAGACGTCGTCGAGGGTGTTCAGCTCGCGCATGAACGGGACGGGGTGCCGGGCGACCGGGGACGCGACGAACGTGCCGAGCCGGATGCGGGACGTCACCATCGCCGCCGCGGTCAGGGTCGGGACGGCGGAGAACCACGGGCCGTCGACCAGGTTGCGCCAACCCAGGTGGTCGTAGGTCCAGGCGTGGTCGAAGCCGTACTCCTCGGCGGCGCGCCACTTCGGCTCGGCGGCCCACCAACGATCTTCCGGAAGAATGACGATGCCTACTCGCACGATTCCGGACGCTATCGGTTACCACCGGCCGTCGCACGGACGGGGAAGGCTTCGCCCGAACGAGTCAGGGACAATGGCCGAGTGGAGAGACCCCAGTTGATCGCGTCCGACGTCGACGGCACCCTGCTCGGCCCCTCCGAATCCCTGACCGGCCGCACGATCGCGACCGTCCGCCGGGCGATCGAGGCGGGGGTGCCGTTCGTGCTGGCCACCGGACGCCCGCCGCGCTGGATCGCGCCCGTGGCCGGGCCCCTCGAGCTGACCGGGTACGCCGTGTGCGCGAACGGCGCCGTCCTGTACGACTGCGGCCGCGAGGAGGTCGTCGCGGTGCACGGCCTGCTGCGGCCCGAGCTGCTCCACGACATCGCGCACGCACTGGACAAGGCCCTGCCCGGCTGCCGGCTGGCCACCGAGCGCGTCAGCACCGGTGCCGACCACGAGATGCGCAACTTCGTGATCGAGCCGGACTACCACAACCCGTGGGGCGACGGCGAAGGCCGCACCGCGCCGCGGGCCGAGGTGCTCGGGCACCCGGCGATCAAGCTGCTGGTCAGCCACCGCGGGATGTCGTCGGAAGAGATGGCGGACGGGGTGAACGCGCTGTTCGACCGGGACGTCGACGTGACGTATTCGTCGTCGGGTGGCCTGGTCGAGCTGTCCGCGCACGGCATCACCAAGGCGACCGGCCTCGCCGACGTCGCCGAGCGGCTGGGGGTCGAGCCCGGGCAGGTGATCGCGTTCGGCGACATGCCCAACGACGTCGAGATGCTCCGCTGGGCCGGCCACGGCGTCGCGATGCAGGACGGGCACCCGCAGCTGCTCGCGGTGGCCGACGAGGTCACCGGCCCGGCCGGTGAGGACGGCGTCGCGCAGGTCCTCGAGCGCTGGTTCTAGCCGTCTTGCGGGGGTCCGGGTGGCGGAGCCCCCGGCCCGGGGCGAAGCCCCGGATGTCACAGCCGGTCGAGCTCGGCCGCTTCGGCCGGGGTCGGCGCCGTGCCGCCCAGGTGGGCGGGCAGCCACCAGCGTTCTTCGTCGGACGCCGGCTGGTCGGGGTACTCGGCCTGGGCGCGGTCGAGCAGCGCGCTCATCCGGGTGCGCAGCTCCTTCGTGACGACGTCCCAGTCGTCGCCCTTCGCCGGGTGCATCGGCTCACCGATGAGGATCGAGATCGGCACGTGCCGGCGGGTCAGGTCCTTCGGCCGGCCCTTCGTCCAGAGCCGCTGGCTGCCCCACAACGCCATCGGGACGACCGGGACACCGGCCGCCGCGCCCATCCGGACGGCACCCGACTTGATCTCCTTGACGGTGAACGACTGGCTGATGGTGGCTTCGGGGAAGACCCCCACGACCTCGCCGGCCTGCAGCTTCCCGAGCGCCTCGCGGTAGGAGCCGAGCCCGGCGGACCGGTCGACGGAGATGTGGTGCATCCCGCGCATCAGCGGCCCGGCGATGCGGTTGTCGAAGATCTCCTTCTTCGCCATGAACCGCGTCAGCCGCTTGGCCGGGCGCGCCCCGAGCCCGCAGAAGATGAAGTCGAGGTAGCTGATGTGGTTGCACGCGATGACCGCGCCGCCGCGGCGCGGGATGTGCTCCGCGCCGTCGATCCGGATGCGGTTGTCGAGTACCCGGAACATCGTCCGGGCCGCCGCGATCACGGGCGGGTACACCAGGTCAGCCATCCGGCAAGGTTACGGGACCGTAGGTTCGGAACGGCGGTTCAGCGGGGAAGAACACAATACGAGCGCGAGCAGGATCGTGAACAGCGCGACGGACTGGTGCTTGATGCCCTCGATGCCGTCGCCCAGCGCCGCCGTCCCGAACTGCGTCACCGAGACGGCGAACAGGAAAGCCAGCACGACCCCGAGCGCGGCCCGGCGCTGCAACCACGCCCTGACCAGGACGAACAGCCAGATCGGCACCAGCGCGAACAACCCGAGCGGGGCGATCAGGCCGGTCAGCCACGACACCACCGGCACCCGGTACTCCTGCGCGTGCGGCGGGAACCCGGCGCTCTGGTCGAAGCTGCCGAGGTAGTCCGGGCGCGCGGTGAGCTGGTCGGTCGCGGCGCGGTCCAGCACTTGCAGCGTCCGGCCGGGGTGGGTCGCGAAGTAC
The DNA here is from genome assembly GCF_030285645.1 of Amycolatopsis sp. DG1A-15b. Taxonomy (GTDB): domain Bacteria; phylum Actinomycetota; class Actinomycetes; order Mycobacteriales; family Pseudonocardiaceae; genus Amycolatopsis. The sequence continues at coordinate 8,342,498 of NZ_CP127296.1, read as the reverse complement.
GTCACGACGTTCCGGCGGCTGATCCGGTCGCGGTACTGCGGGTACAGCGGGTCCATCGTCGCCGGGTGGGGGTGCCACCAGCCGTTGCCCGCGTACTGCGCGAACGACGGCGGCAGCCCGAGCTCGGCCAGGTCGGCCCGGCTGTCGTGCTTCCCGTCGACGATGTTGAGGAAGATCGAGTTGAAGACGTTGATCTCGCGCGAGTCGTCACCCGGGAACTCGGTGTACGTGCCGTCGGGTGCGCGCGCCGGCTCGACGCTCTGCTGCGCGTAGAGCGTGACAGCGCCGATCGCGCCGATGACCAGCGCCGCCGACGCCCACCGCTTGGCTCCGCGCAGTGCACCCGGCCGGACCAGCAGGATCGCCAGCGCGAAGATCGGCAGGATGATCAGCGTCTGGACCTTGGCGTTCACCGCCAGGACGCCGCCCACGAACGTCACCGCCATGCCCGCGTAGCTCCACCGGCCCTCGCGCGCGGTCAGGAGCAGGCCACCGACGGCGAGCAGCAGGCCGAGGAAGGCCGCGCCTTCGCCGAGGATCGCCGCGAAGTAGCCGAAGAAAGCCGAATCCGCGACGACCAGCAGCAGCCCGGCCGCCACGAAAAGCCGGGTCCGGCGCGGGTGCGGCAGGCCGCGCACGATCGCCGTGATCGCCGCCGCGGCGACGACGCTGCTCAGCAGGCCCAGGATGACGAGGCTCAGCGTGCCGTGGAGGCCGATCAGCCTGCCGATCCGGACGGCCAGGTCCGCGAGCCAGCTCTGCGTGAGCAGGTACGTCGGGCGGCACGGCGTCGCCCCCGGCGCGGGCGTGTAGGCGAGGTGGACGAACGGCTCGGGCAGGCCCTTCCAGGTGATCCCGGCGCCGCACAGCACGCGGCCGCCGTCGCCGTTGTTGGACATCGCGACCGGCCGCGGCACCAGGAACCGCACCACGAACAGGGCGAGCGACGCGCCGAACACCTCGATCCCGAGCCGCGCCTCGGCGCTCAGCTGCCGGTCGGGGGCCTCGAGCTTCACGAAGGACAGGGTACGTAGCGGAAGTCCGGACCCTTGTCGAGGTCGGCGACCAGCGACTTCGCCTGTTCCGCCCGCGGGTACACCGACACCCAGTAGGGCGTGCCGACGCGGCGGAAGGTCGCGACCTCGTACTTGCCCGCGTACACCGGGTCGATCGCGCAGTGCTGGCGGTCGTCGTAGCCGCCGTCGGCGGGCACGGCGACGGTCGGGCGGCGGCCGTTGACGACGTAGTCGTAGTCGGTCGCGATGCCGCCGTCGTGCCGTCCTTCGCGGGCGATGTGGTCGTCGGTGCGGCCGAGGACGTCGATGATGAACAGCTGGCTGCCGCGGGCGGCGAGCGCGCCGGGCGCCGCGGCGCTGACCACCGACCCGGGCGGCAGGTAGTCGCCCAGCCAGCCGCCGATTTCGGCGAGCTCGGTGCCGTGCGAGTGCCAGACGCGGACGCGGTCGAGCATCTCCGGGCTGAACACCGAGACGAGGACCGCGATCCCGGCCAGCCCGCAGGCGGTCACCGGCACCAGCCGCGCCCCGGCGGGCCACGGCTTCGGCCGCGGCGACGGCTTGGCCACGACGTCCACGGTCAGCACGCCGTACGCCCCCGCGGCCGCGACGGCGAGCAGCGGCGGCAGCGGGGCCAGCAGCCGCCACGACGGGCCCGGGTCACCGCCGACGAGCACCGCGGCCACGGCCAGCCCGGCGGCCATCGCGAACAACAACCAGAGCAGGGCCCTCGCCTCGAAAGCTGCGCCGACCGCGGCTTCGCCCCCGGCCGCGGGCCCCGCCACCCGAACCGCAGCCGCGCCCACCGGAGTTTCGCCCCCGGCCGCGGGCTCCACCACCCGGAACCCCCGGACCGCAGCTGCGCCGGCCGGGCCTTCACCCCCGGCCGCGAGCCCCGCCGCCCGCAATCCTCGAGCCGCGGTTTCGGTGCGACGCAGCACCAGCGCGACCGCGGCGACCAGCCCCAGCAGCAGGAAACCCTGGTGCGCCAGTGCGAACCCGGACAGGTACGGCCAGCCGGCCGCGAGGCGCGCGGCGAGTGGGCCGCCGAGCTTCGCGGCCAGCGGGGCGGGGAGGAAGTGCTGGTAGAACGTCGCGCGCCAGGCCAGCCGCGGGATCAGGAAGACCAGCGCGCCCTGCGCGTACCCCACCGGCGCCCACCAGCTGTGCCTCCGCTTGAGCGCGGCGCCGACGAGCCACAGGCCGGCCAGCACGGCGACCACCAGGCCTTCCGGGCTGGTCATGACGGCGAAGGCGACGAGCACCCCGGCGACGACCGGGCGACGCGCGGCGAGCGCGTAGCAGGTGGCGAGAACGAGCAGCACGAACAGCGGGACCTCGGAGCCCGAGGCCCCGTACACGGCGAGTCCGCCGGCGCTCGCGGTGAGCACCGCGGCGGCGACGCCGATCGCCGGCCGCGGCCCGGCGCCGTCCGGGGCGGCCACGGCGACGATCCGGTTGACCAGGAAGCAGGACACGAGCACGCAGCCGAGCGCGGCGAGGACCCCGAAGACGACCGCCGTGGTGCGGACGTCGGCGCCGAACGCAGCGCGCGGCAGGGCGACCAGCACCAGCCAGCAGAAGTTCGTGTAGCCCTCGACGCGTTCGCCGGGGTTGAAGACCGGGCCGTTGCCGTCGGCGATGTTCTGCGCGTAGCGGAAGGTGACGAGCGCGTCCTCGGTGACGGTCGCGAACAGCAGCTGGTGCAGCAGGGAAAGGCCGAGCGTGAGGATGAGGACGAAGGCGCGCCAGCCGCGTTCGGTGTCGAGGCGGTGCCAGGTCACGACCACGATCGCGGCGACGACCAGCCACGCCACCACGACCGCGTAGACCACCCGGCCCCCTTCACCTCGTCACCGCACCCGCCCGGCCCGGTCCCCGGCCAGGTTATCGGTCATCGGCCGCGAGGCGTTTCCCGTGGACCGAGCACGGGCCCGAATTGGGGATGGATCACTTCGCCGGCGACAGTCGATCACAGAGATTCACCGCCCAGAATAGCCCGATCGGGTGGCACCTCCGACAGTTGAAGTGACGTCCTGGAAAAGCGTGGGCACGGTGCACCTGCTGTTCGCCGCGGCACCCGGAGCTGCCGGAACCGCGCAGACTTGCGCTTTGGCGGGAATTCGACCGGTCGCCGGGTATTTCGGTGAAATTTCCCCACTCGTGGGCGCGGTGCCGCCGGCGAACCGCTTTCGAAACTGTTCGACGGATCGCGCGGTAGTGCGCCGGCTGAGCACCCTTCAGGTCATTCCGGGAAAACCAGCCGCCGAAGCCGGCCGCCCTTATCAGCCGGGATCGGCCGGATGGGCGGGCGAGTTGTCCACATGTGCGCAAGCCCTGTGGACAACCGGTCAGGCGGGGGTCGCCGCCGGGCGGACCGAACGGGCGGCCACGGCCGCGAAGCCGGCCGTCAGGAGGTCCGCCACCGTGAACATCACGCGGGAGGCCACCGCGAAGGCCGTGGCCTGGCCGACGGTCAGGCCGCTGGCCGTGAGGACCGCGACCTGGGCCACCTCGCGGACGCCGACACCGCTGGGGAGGATGAACGCGAACGTGCCCACCGTCATCGCCACGGCCATCGCGCCCACGCACAGCACGAAGCCGCTGAGGCCCGGCGTGCCCACCGAGTTGGCCAGCAGCCACAGGTGGACGCCCTGCAGGCACCACGCCGCCGTCGAAGCGCCGAAGACCTTCCCGATCACCCGCCAGCCCAGCGGGTGCCGCAGCGGTGGACGGCGGAGGATCCGCAGGACGAGCGAGGTGCCCCAGGTGAGGATCTTCGGGTGCAGCATCGCCAGGCCGAGCGGGATGAGCACGAACAGCCACAACGCGCGCGGGCTGTTGCTGAACACCGCGGGCGCCGCCAGGAGCGACACCACCAGCGCCGACACCACACCCACGCCGAGCTGGATCAGGGAGCCGGTGAAGATCCGGGCGCGGGCCAGGCCCGCCTTGCGGCCCAGCTCCATCTGCAGCAGGTACGCCCAGACCGAGCCCGGCACGTACTTGCCGAGCGAGCCGACCAGGCAGATCTGCGCACCGCGGGCGTAGCCGATCGGCTCGCCGAGGTCGTCGGCCATCATCTGCCAGCCCCAGGTCGACACCAGGATGGCCGCGACCAGGGCGGCCAGGCTCAGCAGCGACGACTCCCACGCGACGTCACGCAGGGTGTGCCAGAACTCGCCCCAATTGGCCGCCAGCTGCTTCGCCGCGACGCCGATGACCAGCAGGATCGCCACCCACCGGACGACGTCGAGGATCTTCGCCTTGGTGGACTTCGGCTGCTTGCCGGCCGCCGGCAGGTCCTCAACGGTCGTCATCGACGCTCTCCTCAGACCTGCACCGTGACCAGGCGGCTGAACTCGGACAGCAGATCGTAGCCGTCCCACACCGCCGAGAAGGTCAGGGCGGAGCCGAACGGCACGATCCGGTCGACGCCGCGGCCCGCGAGCTCGTGCGCGAACGCCGTCAGCTCCTCGGCCGTGAAGCCGAACTGGCTGACCGTCTGGTCCTTGCGGAGCACGATCGGCACCAGGTCGGCCAGCGCGGACACGCGCGCGTTGGCGAACGTGCCGGCGCCGAGCCACTCGCGCGGCAGCACCGCCGGGTCGGTCAGCTCGAGCGTGGCCAGGCCGTTGCCCTGGAACGCGATCTCCTTGACCAGTCCGTCGGCCGCCGCACCGTACGCCGAGACGCGCTTCTGGATCGCCATCGCGGGCTCGGTGACGTGCTGCTTCGTCTCCAGCACCGCCGCCAGCAGGGCGCGGAACTCGCTGCCCGCGGCCCGGGCGCCGGCCTCGTCGCCGACCCAGAACACCGCGCGCGGCGACGAGCAGGCGGCCTGGTCGAACCAGTACGAGTCGTTGTAGAAGCCCTCGGCGGCCGCGCGGCGCTCTGCTTCGGACGCCCGCTGCCAGCCGGCCACCGACGCGACGGCGAACGACGAGCGGTCCGGGAACGTCAGGTCACGCGCGTGCGGCGCGAGCGGGTACTTGCGCAGGGCCGCGACCGAGCCGTCGCCACCCCAGATGACCCGCAGGTCGGCGGCCAGGGACAGCGTGCCGCTCACCTCGTCGCTGCGGTCGTAGGTCACCATGCGCTGCGTGGCCGTGATGGCGGCCGCGGTCGCTGGGTCCACTTCGGACAGTGCGGCGTTCAGCGCCTCCAGCACCGCCTCCGCGGCACCCGCCGAACGCGACGAGACCCGGACGACGTTGTGGTTGCCCGCCAGCGCCGACAGTGCCCACGAGTAGACGAAGATCGTGTCGACGTTCGCCGGCGGCACGTGGAACACCAGCCCGCGCGGGAACCACAGCGCGGTGCCCGAAGTGTCCAGTGTGGACAGCGCTTTGGCGATCTCGCCCTTGCGCAGGAAGAAGCCGAGCGACGCCAGCTCCGGGAACCGGCGCGCGGTGGCCGGGGCCAGCAGCTTGCGCGCGAACTTCGTGACGAACTCGACGACCCGCGGGTCGCCCACGCGCAACCGGCCACCGGGCGGCGCCGCGCGCAGCTCCTCGACCAGGGCACCGACCTCGATCGGCGCCGAGGCGGGGAATCGCTGGGTGAGACTCATGCCGCCGCTCCCGAGAAGGTGTCCGAGCAGCCGCGGGCCTCGGCCTTGGGCAGCCGGCCGAGCACGGAGAAGTGCTTGCCGGGCCAGTCGCCGTCGTCGATGCCGTTGTACACGCCGAGGTCTTCGGTGAGCAGCACGTGCCCGGGGTAGGACCGCGGCAGCGTCGAGACGACCTCGATCACGCCCGGCTCCCCGACCGGCTGCTCCTCCCACGTCTCCGGGTTGCGGATGACGACGTCGGCGAAGTCCGGGCAGTACAGCGAATTCCCGGACGGCCCTTCGAGGAACACGGTGCCGATCTGCTCGATCATCCCGTAGTAGTTGTGGATCCGGGTGAGCCCGGTGTCCTCTTCGAACCGCCGCCGGAACTCGGTGTTGTCGACCGCGCGGTCGATCAGCTTCTTCCAGCCACCGCTGTGGATCAGGATGCCGTTGGACAGGTCGAGCCCGTGGTCACGCGCGACCTCGTAGAGGTACAGCCACACCATGAAGGTGAAGCCGAAGATCAGGAACGGCTTGTCGCCGTACTCGGCCAGGAACTTCTTGACCGCTTCGACGTCCGGCTCGTCGTTCTCGTCGAGCACGTACGTGTGCTTCCGGCCGAAGTTCGCCATGCCGAGCACGCCCGCGCCACGTGCCGAGAACGAGCGGCGGTTCTTGATGATGCCGATGGTGTCGACCATCAGCATCGGCAGCCGCTCGCCGCCGAGGACCTCCTGCAGCGTCGCGCCCAGCTGCTTGGTCTGCGCGGCCGCCGCTTCCTTGTCGAGGTAGATCCGCGACGCGCCGGCGCCGGTGGTGCCCGACGACGTCAGCGTCTTGAACACCTCGCTGTCCGGGACCGACTTCAGGTCGTGCGTCTTGAACATCCGCACCGGCAGCCACGGCAGGTCGGCGATCGCGCCGAACGACGCGGAAGGCGCGATCCCCAGCGAGGCCAGGATCCGGTCGTAGCCCTCGGAGTTCGCCCGGTGGTGGGCCGTCAGGTCCGCGAGCTCGGGCAGCAGCAAAGCTTCCCGGTCGGCCTGCGACCGCGTGAACACACTCATACCCGCCCCTCCAAGGTCCGGTAGTCGATCTTGCCGCTGGCCAGCAGCGGCACGGTGTCGATCGGGCGGACGTCGAACCCGCTGACGTGCAGGTGCAGCCGTTCGGACAGCGCCCGCGACGCGTCCTTGCAGATGTCCTTGTCGACACCCTCGGCGAACAGCACGACCTTGTCGCCGGCGGCCACGGCCGCCACCACGTCGATCCCCACCGCCGCCGTGCGCGCGGCCTGCTCGAGGTCGTCGAGGCTGACGCGGTTGCCGAAGACCTTGCCGATGCGCTTGAGCCGGCCGGTGATGAACAGGTACCCCTCCTGGTCGAGGTACCCGAGGTCACCGGTGGCCAGCACGCCACCGAATTCGTCGCCCTTGGCCAGTCCGGACTCGTCGTCCGCATAGCCCATCATCACGTTGGGCCCACGGTAGACGACCTCACCGACGATTTTCGGGTGCGTGGTCTCCGAGCCGTCGTCCCGGCGGACCGAAAACTTCCCGCCCGGCAACGCCGGCCCGGCGGAACCGAGCTTTTCGGCCAGCCGGTCGGCGGGCACCGTCGTCATCCGCGGCGACGCCTCGGTCTGGCCGTACATGACGTACATCCGGCCGCCGACGGCGAGCATCTTGTCGTTGAACTCGGCGATCAGCTCGTCGCGCAGCTTCCCGCCGGCCTGCGTCAACGTCCGCAGCGTCGGGTACTTCGCGGGGTCGAACTTGAGCCGCCGCAGCATTTCGTAGTGGTACGGGACGCCCGAAAGCGACGTGACGCCGTAGGTGCTCACCGCGTCCCAGAAGCCGCGGCCGAGCACGCCCGACGGCTCGATCACGATGGTCGCGTCCCGCACCAGGTGCGAGTTCAGCACGGACAGGCCGTAGCTGTAGTGCAGCGGCAGGCAGGTGGGCGCGACCTCGTCGGCGTCGATGTGCAGCACCTGCGCGATGGCGTCGGCGTTGGCCAGGATCGCCTGCCGCGAGAGCCGGACGAGCTTCGGGTTGCCGGTGGACCCGCTGGTCGGGAGCAGGACGGCGAGGTCGGGGTGCGGTCGGACGCCGTCGGCCGAGTCGCGGACCCAGTCATCGCCGCTCGTGGTGTACCCGGAAGGCGCGTCGCCGGACGCCGACAGCACCGCCACCGGCCGGAAGCGCGAAACCAGTTCGGCCAGCACGTCGGCGTCCAGCGCCGGGTCGATCAGCGCGATCGGCCGGCCGGATTCGAACGCGCCCAGGTAGGTCAGCACGCTCGGCAGGTCGACCGACATCCGCGCGAAGACGACGCCGGCGGGCAGCGCCGCCAGCTCGTCCATCCGCTTGCCGACCCCGGCCGACAGTTCCGCGCCCGCCAGCGTGCGGCCCCCGGCCACATCGACCAGCCGGGCTCCCGCACCCAACAGCGTCACAACACCAAGCCTCCGTCGACGCCCAGCACCTGGCCGGTGATGAAGGACGCTTCATCACTCACCAGGAACCGGATCGCGTTCGCCACGTCTTCCGCCCGGCCGAGCCGCCCGAGCGGCGTCCGGCCGGCGTTCTCCGTCTTCGCGTCCTCGCTCAGGCCCGCGGTCAGGTCGGTCTCGATCACGCCCGGCGCGACCGCGTTGACCCGGATGCCGGACCGGCCGAGCTCCTTCGCCGCCGAACGCGCGATGTTCGCCACCGCCGCCTTCGACGCCGCATACACGGTCTGACCAGCGCTTCCGTACTCGCCGACGATCGAGGCGAGCACCACGATCGAGCCGGTCTTCTTGCGCATCATCGCCCGGGCCGCGGCCTGGACGGTGTGCAGCGTGCCGGCCACGTTCGTGCTCAGCGTCGTGTCGACGAGCTCTTCCTTGATCATCCCGAGGAGCGCGTCCTCCATGATCCCGGCGTTCGCGACGACGATGTCCAGCTTGCCGTGCTCCTTGGCCACGCCCCGGACCAGCGAAGACACCGCCTTGGCGTCGGTGACGTCGAGGGCGAGCCCGGCCGCCGCACCCGCGGCGGCCGCGGCCTCTTTGGCGCGGGACTCGTCCCGGCCGGTGAGGACCACCGTCGCGCCCGACTCCACCAAAGCGCGGGCGGTGGCCAGGCCGATCCCCCGCGTCCCGCCGGTGACGAGCGCGACGCGACCCGACAAATCAGTCATTCTTCGACTGGAGCTCGGTGACCATGTCCACGGCGACCTTGAAACTCGACATGTCGATGACCTGGTCGGTGTCGAACTCGACGTCGAACTCGTCCTCGATGGCCGCGACCAGCGCCATGTGACCGACCGAGTCCCACGCCTCGATGTCGCGGTACTTCAGGTTCTCGACGTCCACAGCCCCGTCGAGGTCCAGCGCCTCGACGAAGACCTCACGCAGCTTGGGGGCGACATCCGCCATGTTCACGACTCCTAGTGCTCTTCGCGCGGGCGGGCGTCCCACGCCTTTACCAAGGTAGAGAGGTCGCCGGGCAGCGTGACGTCCGGGAGACCTTCCTTGCCCTTCAGCCACGGCCCGAGCGCCTCGATCGTCTCCTCGTCGAGACCGCGGCGGGACAGGCCCACCACGTTGACGCCGGTGACGCGGGCCGGGTTGCCGACGGCGATGGTGAACGCGCCGATCTCGCGCCGCACCGCCGAGCCCATCCCGATCATCGCGCCGGGCCCGATCACGACCTTCTGGTGCAGGATCGCGCCCATGCCGAGGTTCGCGCCGTCCCAGATGTGGCAGTGGCCACCGGTGACGGCGTTGGAGGCGATCGTCACGCCGTCGCCGACCAGGCAGTCGTGCGCGATGTGGGAGTTGCGGAGGTAGTAGCCGTCGCTGCCGACCGTCGTTGTCCGCCAGGTCCCTTGGTGGACACTCACGTATTCGCGGATCCGGTTGCGGCTGCCGATGACGACGCCGTGGCCGTCGTGGTCCGGGTCACCGGTCGGTGCGTCGCTCCAGGCCGCCGGGTGCGGGCGGCTGCGGTCTTCGCCGGGCGTGCCGATCGTCACGTGCGGGCCGATCCAGTTCCCGTCGCCGATCCGGACCGGCCCGGCGAGCACGGCGAACGGCCCGATGACGTTGTCGTCACCGAGCTCGACGCCTTCGCCGATGACGGCGGTCGGGTGGATGCGGTTGGCCACGGGCGGGTATCCGTTCGTCGGCGGCTGGGTATTAAGCGTGCTAACGCGCCCGGTAACGTGTGGCCCGCGTTGCTGCAGGGCGGCCGGGCGCAGAACCGGCGGCTCACTGTACCGGACGCGCCGAAATCGCCTGCCGAGAGAGACTGCCCATGATCCCCATCACTGTGGTCGACGTCCGCGACGCGGAGGACCTCGTCGTCGAGGTGCTGCGCTCCGGCGCCATCGCACAGGGACCGATGGTCAAGCGCTTCGAAGACGCCTTCGCGGCGGTCTCCGGGACCAAGCACGCGATCGCGGTCAACAACGGGACCACCGCGCTGGTAGCCGCGCTCCAGGTGCTCGACCTGCGGCCGGGCGACGAGGTCATCACCTCGCCGTTCACCTTCGTGGCGACGCTGAACGCCATCCTCGAGGCCGGCGCCACCGTCCGGTTCGCCGACATCCGGCGCGACGACTTCGCGATCGACCCGGAAAACACCGCGGCCGCCGTGACGGACCGCACGAAGGTCCTCATGCCGGTGCACCTCTACGGCCAGACGGCCGACATGGGCAAGCTCGCGCCCCTGGCCGCCGAGCGCGGCCTGCACGTGATCGAGGACTCGGCGCAGGCCGTCGGCGCGTCGTTCGAAGGCAAGCCGGCCGGTTCGTTCGGCATCGGCTGCTTCTCGCTGTACGCGACCAAGAACATCACCACTGCCGAGGGCGGCGTCATCACCACTGACGACGACGCGCTGGCCGACAAGCTGCGCGTGCTGCGCAACCAGGGCATGCGCGCCCGCTACCAGTACGAGGTCGCCGGCCACAACTACCGGATGACCGACCTGCACGCCGCGGTCGGCATTCCCCAGCTGGCCAAGCTCGACCAGCTGACCGCCGCCCGCCAGGCGAACGCGAAGCGCCTGTCCGAGGGCCTCGCCGGCACGCCGGGCCTCGACGTGCCGCAGGTGCTGCCGGGCCGCGAGCACGTGTGGCACCAGTACACGGTGCTGGTCGGGCCGCACGCGTTCCTTTCGCGCGACGAGCTCGCCGCGGCGCTGACCGAGCGCGGCATCGGCAACGGCATCTACTACCCGAAGATCGTCTTCGACTACGACTGCTACGCGGGTCACGACCTGATCCCGGGCGCGCGCGTCGAGGACTTCCCGGTGGCCCGCGCCGTTTCGGAGCAGGCGCTGTCGCTGCCGGTGCACCCGCACCTGACCGAGTCCGACCTGGACACCATCATCGAAACCGTTCGCGAGGTACTGGGCGCATGACGCATCGGATCGCTCTGGTCGGTACCGGGAACATGGGTTCCCTCCACGCCCGCGTGCTCGCCGGCAACGAGCGCGTCGACCTGGTCCGCGTGATCGATCCGCGTGAAGATGCGGGCAAGGCCGTCGCCGAGCGGTACGAAACCCAGTGGACGCCGGAGATCGGCTCACTGTCCGATGTGGACGCTGTGGTACTGGCCTCGGCCACCGAGGCGCACTACGGCCTGGCGCAGGAGATCCTCGGCCAGGGCAAGCCGATGCTGGTGGAAAAGCCGGTGTGCAACAGCTTCGAGCTGTCGCAGGAGATCGTCGCGCTGTCGGCGAAGAAGGACGTCCCGCTGATGTGCGGGCTCTTGGAGCGCTACAACCCGGCGGTGATGACCGCGCGGGCGCTGGTGCAGGAGCCGATCCACCTGATGGCCCGCCGCCACGGCCCGTACGCGCCGCGCATCAAGACCGGCGTCGCGTGGGACCTGCTGGTGCACGACGTCGACCTGGCGATCCAGTTCTTCGGTGGCGCGACGCCGTCGCGCGTGACGTCCGGCGCGGGCTACTTCCACCCGCAGTCGGTCGAGGGCGCCGAGGACACCATCGAGACGGTGCTGTCGTTCCCGACCGGCCTGGCCACGGTGTCGGCCTCGCGGCTGGGGCAGCGGAAGGTCCGGTCGCTGATGGTGTCGGAGCTCGACCGGCTGATCGAGATCGACCTGCTGCGCCGCGACGTCACGATCTACCGGCACATCTCGCACGACTCCGTCACCCCGGACGGCCTCGGCTACCGGCAGCAGACCGTCATCGAGATCCCGGAGCTCGTCACGGCCCGGGAGCCCCTCGCCACCCAGCTGGATCGCTTCTGCGACCTCCTCGAAGGCAAGATCGACGCCGACACCGAGCGTGACCTGATCCTGCCGTCGCACCACGTCGTCGAGCAGGTCCTGACACAGGCCGCCGCCTAGCTCACCGGCGCCGGGAACGCGGCCGGGCTCCGCCGGCCACCGCGGCCCACCGCGCGGACGCCGAAGAAGACGTTGTCCTTCGACAGGTCGATCTTCGCCGTCAGTGCCGGGCCGACGTCGATGGCGTGCGTCCAGTCCGGAGCCGTCGTTTCCCGCCAGACGACCTCGTAGCTCGACGCGCCCGGCGTCGCCGTCCACAGCAGCTCCGAGTCGTTCGTCAGCGCCGCCGTGCGGATCTTCACGCCCTTCGGCGTGCCCGGTGCGGTGGCGAGCGACCACAGCGCGGCGCCGTTCACCCGGGCGACCCGCGCGACGAACGGGAAGTCGCAGAACTCCGGCAGGTCGCCGTACTGGACGCCGTTCTCGACGCGGACGTCCTGGTGCTGGTGGGCGAAGTCCTCGTTCGGCTCGGTGAACCGCGCCGCCGGGTAGCCCTGCTCCAGGAAGCCGATGTGGTCACCGCCGCGCAGGTAGCGGTCGCGCCGGTAGATCACCCGGACGGTCATGCCGGTCGCGTCGTTCTCCGCCACCGACTTCACGAACCGGGCCAGCTGCCGCGGCGGGGAGTCGTTCTCGCCGCCGATGCTGCGGCGCAGGTTCGCCTCGGCCGGCGTTTCCGCCGTCGGGACGCCCTCCGCGAAGAGGCGGATCGTGAGCGGGTCGCGCGTGCCGTCGTCGGCGCGGCTCGAGCCGACGATGTCGTCGGTGAACATCGCCTGGACGTCGGTGCCGGCCGCCTTGAACTGCTGGGCCATGAACCGCGAGCCGTACAGGCCCTGTTCCTCGCCGGCGACGGCGGCGAAGACGATCGTCGCGGCCGGCTGCCGGGTCGAGAGCACCCGGGCCAGCTCGAGCGAGACCGCGACACCCGAAGCGTCGTCGTCCGCACCCGGCGCGTCCCCGGTGAAGTCCATGACGTCGGTGCGGCGCGAGTCGTAGTGCCCCGAAACGACGTACACGCGGCCGGGATCGGTGGCCCCGCGCAGCGTCGCGACGACGTTGGTGATCTTCGTCGGCACCGGGATCCGGTCGGCCGGCGGCTGGACGTACGACTGCAGCTCGACGCTCAGCCGTCCCCCGGAAGCCGCCGCGACCTGCTGGAACTGAGCGAAGAGCCAATCACGCGCGGCGCCGATGCCGCGCGCTGGGTCGTCTTGAGCGGACAGCGTGTGCCGGGTGCCGAACGCGGCCAGCCGCCGCACGGTCGCTTCGATCCGCCGTTCGTCGACCTGGCGGAGCAGAGCGCGCAGCTCCGCGTCCGGACGCTGCGGGCGGACCGGGACACCGGGCCCGCGGTCGCCGAGTTCGGTGGCCCCGGCGGGAACGGCGGCCACCATTCCCAGAGCGGCCGATGCGGTGAGGAACGCTCGTCGAGAGGTCACGATTCACGTCTTACGCCCGCATCGGGTGGACGGGTACCGCCTACTTGGTGAGCCGTTTGCCGTCGGCGTCGTAGGCGATCAGCGGCGTCAAGACGGCGGAATCGGGGACGGCGTCGGGGTGGAACCAGAAGATGACCACGTTCGGGTCCGCGCTCCACTTCGCCAGCCTGGCCTCGACGGTAAGGCCGTGGACCGTCGTGGTGATCTTGGCCGCGGGGCCGGCGAAGTAGCCGAAGACCGGGATGACCTGGTCGCGGATCACCTCGCCGCCGTCGGTGGCGTGGAAGCCGAACGACCGGTCGGAGCCGCGGAACTCGTTCGTCGCCAGCACGGCCTGCAGCGAGGTCCCGGACCGGAAGCCGGCCACCAGGCCGAAGCGGACGTCCGGCAGCTCCGGCGCGTCGACGGCCCGCGCGTACAAGACGATCTCGCCGGCGGGGGTCCGGATCCCGGTGCCGACGACGTCCCCGATCGGCTGCTCCGCGGGCGGCGCCGGCGACGTCGTGGACACGGCCGGTGCCGGCGACGGCTGTTGCGCGACCGGCGCGGAGGCGGGCTGCCGCAGCTGGACGGCGAGCACCACGACGAGCACGACGGCGGCCGCGGCGGCGAGCCCGGCGGAACCGGTCAGCAGACGGCGGCGACGCCGCAGGCGCGTGCCGTCGGCCATGATCTTGGCCAGGTCGGGCTCGGCGAAGGGCTCCCCGGGCGGCTGCCGGAGGGCGGCGCGGAAGTCGTCGAGATCGTTCACCGCCCGCTCCTCCCGATCAGCGTGTCCTCCGGGTCCGCCGCGACCCGCAGCTTGGCCAGCGCCCGCGAGTTCGTGCTCTTCACGGTACCCAGTGAAACGCCGAGCTCATGGGCCACTTCGGCTTCCGGCAGGTCGAAGAAGTGCCGGAGCACGACGACAGCGCGTTCACGGGCGGTGAGCGTCTTGAGCACCGCGGTGAGCCACGCGCGCTGGGTGACGGCCTTGTCGACGTCGAGGCGGTCCGGCCGCTCGGGCATGGCCTCGGTGGCGTACTCGCGGATCGGGCGCCGCCAGCCGTCGATGACGTGGTTCACCAGGACGGTCCGGGCGTAGCCGTAGGCGTCCTTGTGCCGGACGCGCGACCAGGCAGCGTAGGTGCGCGTGAAGGCGGTCTGAGCAGCGTCTTCCGCCTGGTGGCGGTCGCCGGTGAGCAGGAACGCGGCGTGCGTGAGCCGGGCCGACGACGCGCGGACGAACTCCGCGAACTCCTCGTCGCCACGCGCCATGCCTCACCTCGTTTCGTCCTCCCCAGCGACGGCCGAAGCGCCGGAAGGTTGCTTCGTGGATCTTGCGAGCGTACGCGGGGGCTGACCGAAACGTTGCGTAACCGATATCTCGCGCTCGGTCACTGAGTACTAGATTGTGCTGCGTGCGGCTTCGTGCGTAGGGACCTCACCGCCGGGCTGATCGGCGGTTTCTCGACGGCGGTGCCGGCGTCAGGCGCCGGTGCCGCCGTCATCCACGTCAGGGCCGCTGGGCGCGCCGGGTGGTGAGGGCGTTCAGGTCGATGGTGAGCGGGGTTCCGGCGAACTCGAGCTCGGCGACCCCGGAGAACTCACCGAAATTCTCGTACTCCCCCTCGATCAGCCGGTAGGTGATCATGCTGAGCGGCGAGTCGAGGTCGACGATCCAGTAGTGCTCGATGCCGGCCTCGGCGTACTCGGAGAACTTGGTGACCTGGTCGGTGCGCCGGGTGCCCTCGGACAGCACCTCGACCACCAGCCGGACGTCGCCGGCATCGAACCGGGGCGGATTGGCATCCACCACGGAACTGGGGGCGACGAGCACGTCCGGCACGCGAACCGTGAGCGGCGTTGCGGCAACGACCATCTCGACCTCGAGCAGCGCGGAGTAGTCGTCCTCCAGCAGCTCATCCATCAGAAAAACCAACCGGGCGGCAACGCGCTGGTGGAACGGCATCGGACGCGGCGCCACGACGAGAACCCCTTCGACCACTTCGACCTGGTACTCCGGCGTCTCCGGCAGGTTGATCCAGTCGTCGAGGGACAGAAGATCGTGAGGCCATTCCATGACGCTCATCCGCCTTCTCCCCATCATCGGTTACTGGACGTCATCTTCTCACGCCAGACTGCCGTATCGCTACTCCGCTGAGTAGTCGCCCGATGGGGCTCCCCAGCCCGGAGTGTTCTGCCCCTGTGACTCCGCGATCGCCCGGCGACGCGCGTTCTCCGCGCGCACCCGGTCCACTTCGGACTGGATGTACTCCTCGTCGTAGCGCTGGAACACCCGCGCCGGGTTGCCCGCCACCAGCGTCCGCGGCGGGACGTCCTTGGCCACCACCGAGTTCGGCTGGACCGTCGCGAAGTCGCCGATCGTCACGCCCGCCATGATCACCACCAGGCCGCCGATGAAGCAGCCCTTGCCGATCTTCACCGGCTTGCGCTCGATCAGGTCGCTGCCCGAATGGTTCTGCAGCGTCATGTTCGCCAGCCAGCTCGAGTGCGTGAAGATCAGCGTGTTCAGCCCGATGCTGGTGTGCTCGCCGATCTCCAGGCCGCCGCTCGCGTCGAGCGCCGCGCCCTCGCCGATCCAGCAGTGGTCGCCCATCTTCAGGTTCTCGGGGCTGATGATCTTCACGCGCTCACGCACCCGGCACGTCGAGGGCAGCCCGTAGAACTGCGCGCGCTCGGCGTCGTTCATGTACTGCGAGACGAGCTCGGTCAGGATCTGCGGGCGCAGCCGGTGGCTGCGCTCGTCATCGAAGAACATCGGCTTCCGACACCAGCTTCTCGAAGGTCCTCAAGTGCTCTTCCGCGACGACGTCGAGGCCGAAGTTCGACCGCACCAGCTCGCTCTCGCGCTGCGCGATCAGGGCCCGGCGACCCGGGTCGTCGAGCAGCTCGATCACCGTGCGCGCCACGGCTTCGGCGTCGTCCGGGCGCACGAGCAGCACGTTCTCGCCGTTGCGCAGCTCGATGCCCGGGTAGTTGTCCTCGGTGACCGACGCGATCGTCGCCGTGCCGGACAGCATCGCCTCCAGGGACGCCGTGCCGCAGCCGCCGTTGAGGTCGTGCGTGACGATGTCCGCGGCCGCGAAGTACGCCGGGACGTCTTCCTTCGGCACCGCGCCCGTGACGACCAGCGCGTCCGAAACCCCCAGCTCCGCGGCCCGCTTCAGGAACGCGTCGTGGTAGACCCGGCCGACGACGACCACCCGCACGCCGGGGTGCTTGTCCAAAATGGACGGAAGCGCCTCGATCAGCGGCAGCCGGTTGCGCAGCGGGATGACGTGACCGAGGGACACGATCAGCGGCGCGTCGCCGATCCCGTGCTCCGCGCGGACGTCCTTCGTCACCGGCTTCGCGAAGTGGCCGGTGTCCACGGCGATCGGGAAGTACTCCGAGTTCGCGTCGCTGGTGCCGTAGCGGTCGACGCAATAGTCGACGCCCAGCTTGTCGAGGATGACGTACCGCGGCTTGAGGTACGCCAGGATCGGCCGCACGAGCACCGCGTCGAGCAGCCGGAACACGCCGCCGTACAGCTTGTTGTCGCTGATCAACAGGGTGTGGATGGTCAGCAGCGTGGGGACGCCGTGCCGCCGCGCGTAGATCCCCGCCAGCCACGACAGGTCGAAGAACTGGCCGTGCAGGTGGATCGCGTCCGGCTTGAACTCGTCCAGCAGCTTCCACAGCCGCCGCCAGTTGCCCGGCAGCAGCGACGCGAAGCTCATGTCGAAGTCGATCGACAGCCCGATCTGCGGCATCTTCACCGCCGGGAGCCGCACGACGCGGTAGCCGTCGCGCTCCTCCTCGGCCGGGGCCTCGCCGTACGCGGCCGTGATCGCCAAGACCTCGTGCCCGGCCGCGGCGAACTGGGCCGCGAGCGACGCCGCCATGTGCGCGCTGCCACCGACGCGGGGCGGGAAGAAGTTGTTCACCACCGCGATGCGCATCGCACGCCCCTGGGCCGGCCCCGCGACGGAATTCACTCCGTTTCCCTGACCAGTTCCCGCATGCCGTCCTCGACGGTGATCCGCGGCTCCCAGCCCAGCACTTCACGCGCCCGGCTGATGTCGGCCGCACGCCGCGAGACCAGCACGTCACGCTCGTTGAACAGCGGCTCGACGTCGACACCGACGGCTTCGATGAGGATCTTGGCCAGCGCCGCGATCGACGTGTCGATGCCGGTGCCGATGTTGATCGGCACGTTCGCCTTCTCCGACTCCAGCGCCGCCACGACGGCCCGCGCGAGGTCGGTGACGTGGACGAAGTCCATCGACTGGTCGCCGCGGCCGTCGATGATCGGCGGCCGGCCGCTGCGCAGGCGCTGGATGAAGTGGTTGATCACCGACGTGTAGTAGGCCTCGATCTTCTGGCCGGGGCCGTACACGTTGAAGAACCGCAGCGCGTTCCAGGACAGGCCCTTCTGGCGCTCGTAGAAGCCCAGCAGGTCCTCACCCGCGCGCTTGGAGATGCAGTACGGCGTGAGGGGGCGCAGCTCGTCGTCCTCGTGCATCGGCAGCCGCTTCGGGTCGCCGTAGACCGACGCGGTCGAGGCGAACACCAGCCGCTCGACACCCTCGTCGGCGGCCGCGGCGAACACGTTGTGGTTGCCGATCATGTTGATGTCGATCGACTCGTGCGGGTCGGCGATCGACTTGTTGATCGACACCGTCGCGAAGTGGATGACGTGCGTGCAGCCGCGCATCGCCTCGCGCACCGCGCCACCGTAGCGGACGTCCTTCTCGACCAGCTCGACCTGGCCGGTGGCGACGAACTCGTTGACGCGGTCGCGGTCGCCGCGGGTCATGTTGTCGAAGATCCGGACCGTGTAGCCGCCCTCGATCAGCAGCGGGATCACGTGCGCGGCGATGAACCCGCCACCCCCGGTGAAGAACACCTTCTTGTCGGACACCAATTTCTCCTCGGTCGGCGGCTTCAGGACAGGGACTGCACGGCTTCGCGCACGACCTCGGCGACGCGGGTGACTTCGGCGTCGGTCAGGTTGGCGTGCATCGGGATGGCGAGCTGACGCGCGAACGCGTCGGCCGAGACGGGCAGCGGGGCCTGAGGCCCGTAGATCGGCTGCAGGTGCGAGGCGTAGGTGCCGAAGTTGCACTGGACGCCCTGGGAGCGGATCCGCAGCGCCAGGGTGTCGCGGCTGACCTCGGGCGCGACCGTGAGCAGGTAGGCCTGCCACGGGTGCTCGCGGTCGGGCAGTTCCACCGGCACGGTGAGCGCGCCGACGTCCGCGAACGCCTCGTGGTAGCGCTTGGCGACCGAGCGGCGGGCGGCCAGCAGGTCCGGGAGGCGGTCGAGCTGGACGTTCATGATCGCGGCCTGGACGTCCGAGAGGCGGAAGTTGTAGCCGAGCTCGTGGAACTCCGGGATGGGCAGCGTGTCCGAGCCTTCGCGGCTGATCGCCGGCTCGATGCCGTAGGTGTGCAGCTTGCGGGCGCGGGCGATGAGGTCTTCGCGGTCGGAGACCAGTGCGCCGCCTTCGCCCGCGGTGATGCCCTTGCGGCCGTGGAAGGAGAACGCGGCGAGGTCGGCGAGGCTGCCGGCCGGGCGCGTCTTGTACGTCGCCCCCGCGGCGCAGGCGGCGTCCTCGAAGAGCCAGAGGCCGTGCTTGTCGGCGATCGCGCGGTATTCGTCGAAGTCACCGGGCTGGCCGGCGACGTCGACCGCGAGGATCCCCACCGTCTTCGGGGTGACCAGGGCTTCGACGTGCGCCGGGTCCGCGCTGAAGACGTCCGGGCGGATGTCGGCGAAGACCGGCTTCGCGCCCGCCTGGACGACGGCGTGACCGGTCGCCGGGAAGGTGTAGTCGCCGACGATCACCTCGTCGCCCGGCCGGACGCCGAGGACCTTGAGGCCGAGGAAGAGCGCCGAACCGCAGTTCGCGGTCGTCAAGGCGTGCGCCGTACCGGTGACCTGGGCGAAGCGCTCCTCGAAGCGACGGCACGCCGGTCCGGCACCGGCCAGCCAACCTGACCGGAAGACTTCGGCGACGGCGGCTAGCTCCTCTTCACCGACGGTCGGCTGACCGAGGGCGATGCTGTCTGACGACATACCTCTCCCATTGCGTGGGGACTCGGCGAAGTGTATAGACGCACGCTCAGGTGATTCACAGGCCCACGCCGAACTCCCCTGTGGAGTGACGCTTCCCCCAGGTCGGGGACGTCTTAGGCTGGGTTCATGCGATTCGGGGTGCTGGGGGCCGTCGCCGCGTGGGGCCCGGACGGCACGCAGGTGACGGTGGGCGGCCCGCGGTCGCGGACGCTGCTGGCGCTGCTCGCGCTGGAGGCCGGGCGGTTCGTCCCGGCCGACCGGCTGATCGACGGCATGTACGGCGAACACCCGCCGGACGGCGCCGCGAACGCCCTCCAGTCGCAGGTGTCGCGGCTGCGGACGGCGCTGAAGGACCTCGCGCCGGTCGAGTTCACCGCGGCCGGGTACCGGCTGGCCGTCGCACCGGACGAAGTGGACGTTCACTGCTTCGAGCGGCTCACCCGTGCCGGCCGCGCGCTGCTGAAGAACGGCGAGCACGGGCGGGCCGCGGAGGTGCTGGGCGAGGCACTGGCGTTGTGGCGCGGGCCCGCGTTCACCGACCTCGCGGACGCGCCCTTCGCCGCCGCGCAGGCCACCCGGCTCGAGGAGCTGCGCGCGGACGCCGCGGACGACCACGTCGAGGCCCGGCTGGCGCTCGGACAGGCCGAAGACGTCCTCGCCGGCCTGAGGAAGGCCGTCGCCGGGCAGCCGCTGCGGGAACGGCCGCGGGCGCAGCTCGTCCGGGCGCTGGCCGCCGCCGGACGCCCGGCCGACGCGCTCGCCGCGTTCGAAGACGCCCGCCGCACGCTGGCCGACGAACTGGGCGCCGACCCCGGCCCCGAGCTCGCCGAAGCCCACCTCGCGGTGCTCCGCGGCGAAACCGAGAAGCCGGTGCTCCCGGCGTTGCCCGCCCAGCTGACCACCTTCGTCGGCCGCGACGCCGAGCTGCGGCAGGTCGCGCAGCTGCTGGAACGCAGCCGGCTCGTGACGCTGACAGGCCCGGGTGGCACCGGCAAGACCCGGCTGGCGGTCGAGGTCGCCGCGGCCCAGGCCGGTCCGGTGGCGTTCGTCGAGCTCGCCCCGCACGGCGGCGCCGACGTCGCCGGCGCGGTGCTGGCCGCGCTCGGCCTGCGCGAAAGCTCGCGCGGCGGCCCGCAGGACCCGGTCGAGCGGCTGGTCCCGGCGCTGCGCGACCGCCCGGTGCTGCTGGTGCTGGACAACTGCGAGCACGTCGTCGAGGTGGCGGCCCGGCTGGCCGCACGGCTGCTCGCCGCGTGCCCGGGGCTGCGGGTGCTGGCCACCAGCCGCGAGCCCCTCGGCATCACCGGCGAGCAGCTGGCGCCGGTGCCGCGGCTGGCCGTCCCGCCGCCCGGGACGGCGGCCGCGCAGGCCTCGGAGTTCGCGGCCGTCCGGCTGTTCGCCGAGCGCGCGGCCGCGAGCGATCCCGCGTTCGCGCTCGACGAGTCGACGATCGGCGACGTCCAGCACGTCTGCGCGGCCCTCGACGGCCTGCCGCTGGCCTTGGAGCTGGCGGCGGCCCGCGTCCGGACCCTGTCCCTCGGCGAGATCGCCGCCCGGCTCGACGACCGCTTCCGGCTCCTCGCCCGTGGCAGCCGGACAGCCGAAGCCCGGCACCGCTCGCTGCGCGGAGTCGTCGAGTGGAGCTGGGACCTGCTGACCGGCGAGGAGCGGGAACTCGCGCGCCGCCTGACGGTGTTCCCCGGCGGCGCGACCGCCGCGGCAGCCGCCGAGGTGTGCGGCGCGGACGTCGACCTGCTGCCGGAGCTGGCCGACAAGTCACTGGTGGAAGCCGTCGGTGGCCGGTTCCGGATGCTGGAGACGATCCGCGCGTTCGGCGGCGAGAAGCTCGCGGAGGCGGGCGAGGCGGAGACGTTCCACCGCGCGCACGCCGAGTACTTCCTGCGGTTCGCCGCGGAGGCGGACCCGATGCTGCGGACCGCGGAGCAGCTGGAGTGGCTGGCGCGGATCGACGCCGAGTACGACAACATCCTGGCCGCACTCCGCTGGTCGACCGGGAACGACGTCGTGC
Organism: Amycolatopsis sp. DG1A-15b; assembly: GCF_030285645.1. Classification (GTDB taxonomy): domain Bacteria; phylum Actinomycetota; class Actinomycetes; order Mycobacteriales; family Pseudonocardiaceae; genus Amycolatopsis. The sequence continues at coordinate 8,321,089 of NZ_CP127296.1, read as the reverse complement.
TGGCGCTGCGGCTGGTACCGCTGCTGGCGATGTACTGGTGGATGCGCGGGCGGCGGTTCGAGGGCGCCGGGCTGTCGCTGGCCGTGGTTTCGCGGTGCTCGCCGGAGCTGCGCGAGGAGTACGTCGAGGAGTTCCTGGTGTGCGTGCTCGGCGCACTGGCGGGGCAGCCGCACGAGTCGCTGGAGCAGTACCTGCCGCTGGTCCGCCGGTACGCGGCGGACGAGGACTGGGCGCCCCGCAACCCGATGCTGGTGATGCTGCTGGGGGTGGTCGTCGGGCCGCCGGGCGACGACGCCGAGCTGCTCGGCCGGGGCAAGAGCCTGCTGGCCGCGGGGGACGCGTGGGGCTGGGCGCTGCTGCCGATGGGCATGGGCCTGCGGTCGATGATGTCGGGTGACCTGGTGGGCGCGGAGGAAGGCCTGCGCGAGGGCGCGGCGCAGTTCCGCGCGCTGGGCGAGCGGTGGGGCCTGTCGATGGCGCTCGATCACCTGTCCCAGCTGCTGACCTGGCGCGGCGAGTACGCGGCCGCGTTGCCGCTGATGGACGAGGCGCTGGGACTGATGCACGAGATCGGCGCGACGGACGACGTGGCGGACCTGATCTGCCGCCGGGCGTGGACGCACCTGCTGTCGGGAGACCACGCCCGCGCCCACGCGGACTACGAACTGGCGGCGGCAACGGCCCGCCGTTCGGGCATGCCGGAATCCCGCGCGGCGGCGTACGTCGGTTCGGCGACCCTGGCCCGCCTGTCGGGCGACCTGGCCGCGGCCCGGGAGCTGTGCGAGCGCGCGCTGGCGGAGTGCGCGGGAGGCTCGTTCGCGGCGGAGTCGGTGCGGGCGACGGCCCTGGTTTCGCTGGGCTGGCTGGCCTTGGCGGAGGGCAACCGGTCCGCGGCCGCCTCGTTGCACCGCTCGGCGCTGCTGCTCGGCCGACAGTGGAACGCGGGCGACGTGGTGGCGTTCGCGCTGGAGGGTCTCGCGGGAGCGGCCCGCCCACCGGAGGCGGCGGTGCTGCTGGGCGCGGCGGCGGCGGTCCGGGGCACGGCGATCAGCGGCGACCCGGACGTGACGGCGGTCCGCGGGCGGCTGGTGGCGTCACTGGGGGTGGACGAGTTCGAGCGGGCGTACCGGACCGGGCTGGGGATGAGTGCGCAGAAGGTCTTGGAGCACTCGATCGAGGGAGAGGTGTCCACGAGTTCGGACACGTAAATTGCCCCCATGCCGAAGACGGACATCGTCACCCCGCGAGCACGCACCCTCGCGGCCGAGATCCGCGAGGTCCGTACGGACGCCGGCTGTGGCTTGCGAGAGCTGGCGCGGCGGATCGGGATCCACTTCCAGCTGCTCAGCCAGTGGGAGTACGGCCTGCGTACCCCGCGATTGGAGGACGTGACAGCCATCCTCGGTGCGCTCGGGGTGGTCGGTGACCGGAAGCAGCGGATCCTCGCTCTCACCAGAGGCGCATCGGAGCCGGGCTGGATCACCTACGGCCCGGCCGGCATGCAGCTCACCGCGGTGATCGAATGCGAGAAGGCGGCGAGGTCCATCGTCGAATGGTCGCCCACGGGCATTCCCGGTTTGCTTCAAACTCCGGGCTACGCCCGCGCAATGTTCACCGCCTACGGCAGAACTGCGGAGGAGGCAGATCGAAGGGTCGCCTTGCGCATGAAGCGTGCGGAGATGCTCGCGGCCGATCGCACCTTCGAGGCGATCATCGGTGAAGCCGCCTTGCGTGACCGGATCGGTACCCCGACCACGATGTTCGACCAGCTGCATTCGTTGATCGAGAAATCCACACGGTCAGTCACCCTGCGGGTGGTTCCGGCCGCGTGTGGTTGGCATCCCGGCCTGGCCGGACCGTTCCTCTTGTATTCGCTGACCGACGGCAGCTCGGTGGTCTACCTGGAACACCTGTCCTGCGGGGCATTCGTTCTCGACGGTCACGATGTGGGGGTGTATCGAGCCGGCCTCAAGAAGCTCCGTGCGCTTGCTATGAGCGAGACCGATTCCCAAGCGTTCATCGGCCGGCTCGCCGACGAAATCGAAGGCGTTGAGCTCTCGGCCTTGGCCGGCCAATAGCAGCACGCCTGGCAGGCTTTCGTCACGCACCTCGGCCGCTGACCAGCGGGACCGCGCGGCGGTCCCCCGACCGGACCATCGCCAGCAGCGGCTTCACCAGCACGCTCAACACCCGCGCCACCACCGGCCGGCCGTTCGCGCGGGCGATGTCCGGGCCGAAGCGGTCCATCAGCGCCACCAAACCCGGCAGCGTCCGCACGAACAGCGTTGCCTCCTCGATCAGGCCCTCGTCGTTCAACCTCAGCAGCGCCGCCTCCTCGATCGGCTCGCCGCCGATCTGCGCGGTGTAGACCACCACCCGGGTCCGCGCGTCGCCGGTGTCCGTGTGGAACCTGATGTCCGTCAAGTGCCGGTACGCCACCTCGATCAGCGGCCGCAGCTCGGCGTGGCCGGTGAAGCGGACCCGGGACGTCAACGGCGAATGCAGCACCGCGTCCGGTGCGAACGCCGTCATCGCCAGTTCGACGTCGCGTGTTTCGGCTGCGCGGCGATACGTCTCCGTGCTCATCGTTCCCCCTTGGTCAGCGTGGCGAGCCCGCGCCACAGCAGGTCGGCCGTCAGCGCCACCACCTCGTCGCGCGGGATCTCGCGGTGGTCCCACCACCACGTCGCGATCGAGTTGAGTGCGCTCTTGCACGCCTCCGCGAGCACCTCGTCGGCCAGCGGACGCGGGATGCGGGACGTCAGATCCAGCGGCACCCCGTGGAACAGCGACGCCAGGTTGGCCGTCGCGCGGGCTTGGCCGCGTCGGTGCACCGACGCCACCGCCGGGTCCGACGGTGGTTCCGCGAAGATCATCCGCCAGCCGCGCTCGTTCGCCTCGATCCAGTGGAAGATCGCCGAAACGCGGCTGCGCAGCAGGACCTCCGGATCGTCCGACGCCGGCAGCGCGGCCCAGCCGGCCAGCAAGCCCTCCACTTCGGACTCCAGCAGCGCCCCGTACAGCTGCGCCTTCGCCGGGAAGTGGTCGTACAACACCGGTGTGCTGATCCCGGCGGCCGCCGCGACCTCGCGCATCCCGGCCGCGTCGTAGCCCGACGAAGCGAACACCTCGCCGGCCGCCGCGAGGATTCGCTCGCGGCGCGCTTCCCTCGTCAACCGCTTACCTGACATCGGTTAGGTACCGTACCTGACAGACGTTAGGTAACGCCGGGAACACCACCTGCGACGACTCGCGTAGCCTGATCGACCGTGCGCAACGTCGTAGTCGTCGGGGGCGGGATCGTCGGTCTGGCCGTGGCCTGGGAACTGACCAGGCGCGGGCTGGACGTCACCGTCCTGGAAAAGGAATCCCGCTGGGCGGCACACCAGACCGGGCACAACTCGAACGTCGTGCACGCCGGGCTCTACTACAAGCCGGGTTCCTTCAAGGCGCGGATGTCCGTCGCCGGCAACCGGTCCATCGTGGACTTCGCGCGGCAGTACGGCGTGCCCGTCGAGGTGTGCGGGAAGCTCGTCGTCGCGACCCACGAGCGTGAGATCCCCGCGCTGAACACCCTCGCCGAACGCGCGGAGGCCAACGGCGTCCCGGCCAAGCAGATCTCGGCCGCCGAAGCGCGCGAGTACGAGCCCGAAGTCGCCTGCGTCGCCGCGCTGCGCGTCGAATCCACCGGGATCATCGACTTCCCGGCCGTCTGCCACACGCTCGTCCGGCTGCTCGACGAAGCCGGCGTCGACCTCCGGCTGGACTCGCCCGCACTGGCCATCCGGGCCGGGAGCCACGGCGGGGTCGAGGTCGCGACCGGCGACGACGTGGTCCAAGCCGATGCACTGGTGAACTGCGCCGGCCTGCACTCCGACCGCGTCGCGCGGCTGGCCGGGCTGACGCCGTCCGCGAAGATCGTGCCGTTCCGCGGGGAGTACTACGAGCTCAAGCCGGACCGGCGGCACCTGGTCAAGGGCCTGATCTACCCGGTGCCGGACCCGACGCTGCCGTTCCTCGGCGTGCACCTCACGCGCATGCTCGACGGCAGCGTCCACGCCGGCCCGAACGCCGTGCTGGCGCTGCGCCGCGAGGGCTACCGCTGGGGCGACTTCTCCGCCAAGGACGTCGCCGAAATCGCCGCCTTCCCCGGCGTCTGGCGGCTCGCGCGCAAGTACGCGTTCCCGACCGGACTCGACGAGGTCCGCCGCTCGTTCTCCAAGAAGCGCTTCGCCGCGAGCCTCGCGCGGCTCGTGCCGGCCGTCACCGAGGACGACATCGTCCGCCACGGCTCCGGCGTGCGCGCCCAGGCGATGCGCCGCGACGGCTCGCTCGTCGACGACTTCCTCATCGAGACCGCGCGCGACCAGGTGCACGTCCTGAACGCGCCGTCGCCGGCCGCGACGAGCGCGCTGGAGATCGCGCGCCACATCGCGGACCAGGTCTCCGAGGGTTAGCCGGGCAGGTTCGCGGTCACCAGCGGCAGGCCCTGCTTCACGAGGTCACAGGTCTTCGCGTCGTCGCCGATGAACCCGCTGACCACCTGCACCGACGAGGTGTCGGTGATGGCCAGGGTCGCGCCGCAGTTCACCCGCAGGCCACCCATGTTCGGGAACAGGCCCCACTTCCGGCCGCCGACGTCGGCGGTTTCGGTCGGGTTGACGCCCTTCGCGCCCGGCCAGTCCCCGACCGGCGTGCTGGGGCCGAACCAGACCTCGAACGCCTTCTGGCCGCCGTCGCCGTCGGTGTCGTCCCAGAGGCAGTACGACGCGTTCGGCACCGTGGACGAGGTGTCCTTCTCGCCGGTGGGCGAGATGTCCTTCAGCTGCGCCACCTGGTCGGGCTTCAGCATCACGCACGGGTCCGCCGACAGCAGCGGGCCGCCCGGCTCGGGCTTCGCCGACGTCGACGGCGTGAGCGGCGGGGCGTCCTGCCCGCCCGGCAGGTGCGCCGCGACCTGCGGAATCACGGTCTTCGCCAGCTCACACGACTTGTCGATCTTGCCCGCCGAGACGCCGACGTAGGCGAACGACTTGGCCCCGAGCAGCGCGTAGAACGTGCAGTCGTCGGGCAGAATCGAGGCGTACTGCGTCCAGCTGAGGCCGCCGACCTGCTGCGGCTCGGACTTCTTGACGGCGCCGGAGATGTACTCGTTGAAGTCCATGTCCGAGGCGATGCCGACGTTGAGGACGGCCGACGGCTCGATGTCGTCCTTCGAGCTCCAGAGGCACATCGGCGGCTGGAGCCGCTCCTTGTTCTCCTGCACCGAACGGCCCGGCGACTGGTAGCCGAGGGCGTCGACCTGGGCCTGGTCGAGCAGCGTGCAGGCGTCGGCCGCCTTGGCGATCGGGCCCTGGCCCGGCACGGGCGACGCCGAGCCACCGACCGTCACCGTGCAGCCGGTCACCACGGTCACGGCCGCCAGCGCCGCCGCGACCTGCCACTTGTTCCGCATAGGTCCTCCCGTTCGGCCCGGACTGTACTGGGACGAACGGAGCAGCACCGCGGATCCACCCGATTCAGCGGGGCGTGAGGACTTCCTTGCCGCCGACGAACGGGCGCAGCGCCTCCGGCACGCGGACCGAGCCGTCCTCCTGCTGGTGGTTCTCGACGATCGCGACGATCCACCGGGTGGTGGCCAGCGTGCCGTTGAGCGTCGCGGCGACCTGCGGCTTGCCGTTGTCGTCGCGGTAGCGGATCGCCAGCCGGCGGGCCTGGAAGGTCGTGCAGTTGGACGTCGAGGTCAGCTCGCGGTAGGTCTCCTGGGTCGGGATCCACGCCTCGCAGTCGAACTTGCGGTGCGCGGACGTGCCGAGGTCGCCGGTCGCGGTGTCGATGACCCGGTAAGGCACCTCGATCTTCGCGAGCATCTCCTCTTCCCAGCCGAGCAGCCGGGCGTGCTCGGCCTCGGCCTCCTCCGGCTTGGCGTAGACGAACATCTCCACCTTGTCGAACTGGTGGACGCGGATGATGCCGCGGGTGTCCTTGCCGTAGGAGCCGGCCTCGCGGCGGTAGCAGGACGACCAGCCCGCGTAGCGCTTCGCGTCGGTCAGGTCGAGGATCTCGTCGGAGTGGAAGCCGGCCAGCGGCACCTCCGACGTGCCGACGAGGTAGAGGTCGTCGTCCGCGAGGTGGTAGATCTCGCTCGAGTGCTGCCCGAGGAAGCCGGTGCCGGCCATGATCTCCGGGCGGACCAGCGACGGCGTGATCATCGGCGTGAAGCCGTTCTCGAGCGCCTGCGCGATGGCCATGTTGAGCAGGCCGAGCTGCAGCTGCGCGCCGACGCCGGTGAGGAAGTAGAACCGCGAGCCCGAGACCTTCGCGCCGCGTTCCATGTCGACGCCGCCGAGGCCTTCGAGCAGCTCGAGGTGGTCCTTCGGGGTGAAGCCGAGCTTCGTCGGCTCGCCGACGTGCTTGACCACGGCGAAGTCGTCCTCGCCACCGACGGGGGCGTCCGGGTGGACCAGGTTCGGCACGGTCCGGAAGAGCGTGTCGAACTCCTCCGACGCGGTGTTCTGCTCCACCTCGGCGGCCTTGACGTGCGCGGCGAGCTCCTTGGCCATGGCCAGCAGCTGGTGCCTCTCCTCCGGCGGCGCCTTCGGGATCTGCTTGCCCAGGAGCTTCTGCTCGTTGCGCAGCTTGTCGGCGGCCGCGATCGAAGACCGGCGGCGGGTGTCGAGGGAGAGCAGCTTGTCGACCACTCCCTCGTCTTCGCCACGGGCGCGCTGCGACGCGCGCACGGCTTCCGGGTCATCGCGCAGAGTCCTGGGGTCAATCACGGGTCAGAGGGTAGTCCGTACAGACTGTGCGGCCCTACTGGGTTATCCCGACAGTCTGATCGTTGAAGGGCTGTTCACGGCGTCCTCATACTCCAGGGAAACCCTGAGGAGGCGCCCGATGACCGACGAGCTGCTGGCCCGGCACCGCGCAGTCATGCCGTCCTGGATGTCGCTGCTCTACGAAGAGCCGATCGAGATCGTGCACGCGCACGACCGCCGGATGACGGATTCCCAGGGGCGCACGTACCTGGACTTCTTCGCGGGGGTGCTGACCAACTCGATGGGCTACGACGTCGCCGAGATCGGCGACGCGGTCCGCAAGCAGCTCGACACGGGCATCCTGCACACGTCGACGCTGTACCTGATCCGGTCGCAGGTCGAGCTGGCCGAGCGGATCGCCAAGCTTTCGAACATCCCGGACGCGAAGGTGTTCTTCACGAACTCCGGCAGCGAGGCCAACGACACGGCGCTGATGCTGGCGACGCAGTACCGGCGCAGCAACCAGGTGCTGGCGATGCGGAACTCCTACCACGGGCGCTCGTTCGGCACGGTCGCGATCACCGGCAACCGCGGCTGGTCGGCGTCGGCGCTGAGCCCGGTGAAGGTCAACTACGTCCACGGCGGCTACCGCTACCGCAGCCCCTTCCGCGACATGTCGGACGCCGCGTACATCGACGCGTGCGTCGCGGACCTGGTGGACGTCCTGGACACGGCGACGGCGGGCGACGTGGCGTGCCTGATCGCCGAGCCGATCCAGGGCGTGGGCGGCTTCAGCCTGCCACCGGACGGGCTGTTCCGGGCGATGAAGGAGGTGCTGGACGAGTACGGGGTGCTGTTCATCTCGGACGAGGTCCAGACGGGCTGGGGCCGCACGGGCGAGCACTTCTGGGGCATCGAGGCGCACGGCGTGACCCCGGACATGATGACGTTCGCCAAGGGCCTGGGCAACGGCCTGGCTGTCGGCGGCGTGGTGGCCCGGGCCGACGTCCTGGACTGCTTCCAGGCCCAGTCGTTCTCGACGTTCGGCGGCAACCCGGTCTCGATGGCCGGCGCAACGGCGGTCCTGGACTACATCAAGGACCACAACCTCCAGGCCAACTGCGCGGCCCGCGGGGCGCAGCTGATCAAGGGCCTGCAGGCGGCGGAGTCGCCCCTGGTCGCCGAGGTCCGCGGCAAGGGCCTGATGATCGGAGTGGAGCTGATCAAGCCGGGCACAACAACGCCGAACATCCCGGCGGCGGCAAGAATGCTGGAGGAGACGAAGAAGCGCGGGCTGCTGATCGGAAAGGGCGGCCTGCACGGCAACGTGCTGCGCCTGGGCCCCCCAATGACCCTCACAGCGGACGAAGCCCAGGAAGGCCTGAACATCCTGGCGGACTCCCTGGCGGCAACCCACGCAGCACTGGCCTGACAGAAGCCCCACACCAAGGAGCGGGGTGGTCATCCCGTCGCCTGAGGCCCAAAATCACTTTGAGCCGGGCCCGCAACCCCCAGACCAAGGCAAGACGACAACGCAAAGCTTGCGGGCCCGGCTCAAAGTGATAGGCCTCAATCAGGCGACGGGATGACCACCCAGCGGCCAACCTCGAGAAGGTGGGGGACAGCGCTCCGGGTGGCCATCCCAGAGCCTGCCGGTCCGGCGAGGACATTCTTTTTCACCGCTCCACTCTTTGCTGCGGCAGAGCGGATCCGACCTCCCCCGCCCCTCCGGTCGGAGTTCAGCTGCTCAGCTCAGCACGAACCGCACCACATGCTCAGCCAGTTCCTCACTGGCATCTTCCTGCAGAAAGTGCCCCGCCCCGGCGATCACCGGGTGCGCCAACCCCTGCGCGCCCCTCATCGAGCGCTGCAGAACCGGAGCCATCCCACCCGTGATCGGGTCGCCGTCGGAGAACGCGACCAGGAACGGAAGGTCCAGCCCGCTCAACGTCTTCCAGGCCGCGCGGTTGGCCTCCGTAGCGGGGTTGTCGGGCCGGTAGGGCACCAGCCCCGGCATCGCCCGCGGACCGGCCTTGTACGTCTCGTTCGGGAAGGGCGCGTCGTAAGCGGCCCGCACCGGATCCGGCAACGTGGACGCGCACCCGGACTGCACGAACCGCGCGACGTCCAGCACCGGCGCCTTCTCGACGGCCTCGCGAAAGGCGTGCCACACCGGCGGCATGTCGTGGTCGCCGCTCGGCAGGCCGGTGTTGGACGCGACCACCCGTGAGAACCGCGTCGGGTGCTCGGCGACCAGGCGCAGCCCGATCAGGCCGCCCCAGTCCTGGCCGACCAGTGTCACGTCGTGCAGGTCCAACGCGTCGAACGCGAACCCGCGCATCCACTCGACGTGCCGGGCGTAGCTGTGGTCGGCCTGGTTCGCCGGCTTGTCGGACCGGCCGAAGCCGACCAGGTCCGGGGCGATCGCCCGGAGCCCGGCCGACGCCAGCACCGGCAGCATCTTGCGGTACAGGAACGACCAGCTCGGCTCGCCGTGCAGCAGCAGGACGACCGGACCGTCCGCCGGGCCCGCCTCGACGTAGCCGACTCTGATCCGGCCGTCGTGCGGGTCGTCCAGCTCGGCGTACCGGGGTTCGAAGGGGAAGTCGGGCAGGTCCGTGAACCGGTCGTCCGGTGTCCTCAGCAGGCGCACGGACCCACGCTAGTGCGAACGGCCCACCCCGGCCAAGATCAGGAGATGCCGACCGCCACCACGAGGCCCAGGCCGATGTGCGCCGCCGCGACGACGATGCTCACCGGGGCGAACTTCTCGCTCTCGATGGTCGAGGCCACGTCGATGCGGGTCGCCCACTCCAGCAGCCGGACCCCGACCACCTGGACGACGATCCCGAGCAGGCCGTAGACCAGCGACGTGATCAGGCCCTCGGTGAGGTCGCTCGCCGAGTTGAAGATCGCCACGACGACGATGAACGACATCGCGAGGAGCCCGGACGCGGTCACGATCACCGCGTTCGGCAGGCCCTGTGTCACCAGCTTCGACAGCTTGCCGGGCGTGGTCCAGTCGATCGCCCAGAAGCCGCCGAACATCAGCAGCAGGCCGATGACGCCGTACAGCAGGATCGCGCCGATCCCCCGCACGAGGTCGGAGCCGAACGTGTCGGACAGCGCAAGGGTCGTGTTCACGAATTTTCTCCCAGGGGAAAAGAGCTGATCAGCGACGGTGTTGTATCACGACTCGACGATGCGGTGTGGGACAAATGCCGCACCGTCGTCGGTGACCAGGCCGCCGGTCTCGCGGATGCCCAGCCCGGCGGAGCTGTCGCCGACGATCCACGCACCGAGCGCCGGCCGGTAGCCGTCGAACTCGGGCAGCGGATCGAACGCCTGGTAGACGAAGCCTTCGGCGCCGTAGACCCCGTCGGTTTGGGTCTCGTAGCCGGTCGCGACGATCTGGACGTTCGCGCCCTCGCGGCCCAGCTTCGGCTTGCGGACGTACTCGGTGAGGATGCCGGGGTCGTCGGCGAACGCGGGCAGCAGGTTCGGGTGACCCGGGTAGTTCTCCCACAGGATCGCCAGCAGCGTCTTGTTGGAGAGGATCATCTTCCACAGCGGCTCGATCCACAGCGTCCGCGGCAGCGACTCGACGGCGTTGCGGCCGAACTCCTCGTCGACCACCCACTCCCACGGGTACAGCTTCAGCACGGTCGCCATCTGCTGCTCTTCGAGGTCGACGAACCGCTTGAGCAGCGGGTCCCAGCCGATCTCCTCGATCGCCAGGCCGACCGTGTCGAGGCCGGCCTCGGCCGCGGTCTCCTGCAGGTACGCCGTGGTGACGTTGTCCTCGCCGCTCGGGTCGGCCGCCGACCAGGTGAAGTGCAGCTCGTTGGACGGCAGCTTGTCCCGGAGCTGTGTCCACCGCTCGACGAGCTTCTCGTGGATCGAGTTCCACTGGTCGTCGTCCGGGAAGACGTCGGTCTTCCAGTGCCACTGCAGCAGCGACGCCTCCAGCAGCGTGGTCGGCGTGTCCGCGTTGTACTCGAGCAGCTTCGCCGGCGACTTGCCGTCGTAGCGCAGGTCGAACCGGCCGTAGACGTGCGGGTCCTGGCGTTTCCACGACTCCGCGATGTGCGGCCAGACCCACTCCGGGATGCCGAACCGCTGGTAGCCCTCGGTCGTCACGACGTTGTCGACGGCCTCCAGGCACATCGAGTGCAGCAGCTCGACGTCGGCTTCGAGCGAGAGGACCTCGTCCATGTCGAAGACGTAGTGCACGGACTCGTCCCAGTACGGCCGCACCCGGCCGCTGCTGTCGCGGGCCGGCGTGCCGTAGACGAGTCCCTGCTCTTCGACGATCCGCTGCCAGTCGCGCCGCGGCTCACGCCGGTCCCGGTACACCTACGATCCCCCGCTCTTGCCGCTGCCGCCGGTGCTGCCGCTCTTGCCGCTGATGCCGAACCCGCCGCGCTGGACGGACTTGCCGGACTTCGTGTTGACGCTGGTCCGCGCCGACGGGGGGTCGTACGAACCCCCGGAAACGCGCTGCCCGATCGTGCCGGAGCCGCCGTAGTTGTACCGGTAGCTCTGGTAGCCGCCGCCGTTGATCGGGATGAACCAGAACCCGCCGCTGGAGTAGCCGTGGTGGCTGGTGACGTAGTTCTCGTCGCAGTTGTCGTCGGGCTGGACGACGCCGTTGGAGTCCGTGCAGACCGCGGTGACCTCGCCCGCCGGCTTGGCGACCGCGTAGAACGTCGCGACCAGGCCGACGAGCCCGACCGTGACGCCGCTGCCGATCAGGATCTTGCGCCGGGTCGCCGCCTTGGCGTCGGACTGGCGGGCCAGCTCCTCGTCGCGCTCCTCCTGGGCCAGCGCCTGCCGGCGGGCCCGCTGTTCGGCCAGCGAGGGCTGGCGGGGCTGGGTGTTCGAGTCCTGGAACCTCATCGAGCCGCGTTTCGGCGACTCGGGGGGCGGCTGGTCCCCAGTATTGTTGTCCTGCGTCATGTGCGCTCCGTAATCACCGGCCACCGCGAAACCGTGACCACCCTAACCACCCGGACCGCGCACGTCATGCGCGGCGCGGGCATCATGGACTGCGATGTCTCCCAGCGCCGATCGGTTCCCCACCGCCACGCAGACGTTGCGTACCCGCGTCGTGATGGGCGGGATCTTCGCGGGCGCGCTCATCGCGCTCGCGCTCAGCGTCGTGTTCTCCTGGAGCGACGGCGTCATCGGCGGCTCCGGTGGCGGCGCGGGCAAGCTGTCCGCGGCGGCCCAGGAGGCGTTCCACTCCCCGCCCGGCAGCTGCCTGACCTGGGACAACCCCGACGCGAGCGACGCGCGCAAGGTCGCCTGCACCCAGCCGCACCTGTTCGAGGTGACCACGCTCGTGGACATCGGCCCCCAGTACCCGGAGGACGCGCCCGTCCCGTCGCTGGACCAGTGGCAGCAGATCGCGCAGCAGAAGTGCACCGCGGACGTGAAGCCGTACCTCGGGCACAAACTCGACCCGTACGGCAGGCTCACTACGAACCTGCTCCGCCCGACGCCGTCACAGTGGGAAGACGGCGACCGCCAGCTGCGGTGCGGCCTGCAGTGGGCCGGCCCCGGCGGCAAGCTGCTGCCGACGACCGGGCCGGCCAAGGACCAGGACCAGTCGCTGGTCTTCGAGCCGGGCACCTGCCTGGCCCTGCTCGGCAAGGGCGTCGGCGATCCGATCGACTGCACGAAGCCGCACTCGTACGAGATCGTCGCGACCCTCGACCTCAAGACGAACTTCAAGGACGGCTACCCCGCCCAGGACAACCAGAAGGCCTGGCTCGACACCGAGTGCAACAAGGCGGCGGCCGACTACACCGGCGGCGCCGACCTCGACGCGAAGAAGCTGATCCTGACCTGGGACCTGCGGGAGCAGGAGAGCTGGGACACCGGCTCGACCAAGGTCAACTGCAAGGTGGCCTCGGCGCTGCCCGACAAGAGCGGCCTGCAGGCGGTGACCGGCAGCGTCAAGGCCGCCCCGGCCGGTCCGGACGGCGGCCAGCCCCAGGACGGCGGCCCGCCGTCGGACGGCGGCGGTGGCCCGGCCACGCCGAATCCCGCCCCTTCGACGGCGAAGCAGGGCGGCTGATGCCCGTCGAGATGAGCCGGGAGCGGTTCGAAGAGCTGGTCTCCGAAGCCCTCGACGAGGTGCCGCCCGAGTTCGCGCGCGCGATGGACAACGTCGTCGTGCTCGTCGAGGAGTTCAACGACGAGGCGCCGGACATCCTCGGGCTCTACCACGGGATCGCGCTGACCGAGCGGACGTCGTCGTACGGCGGGGTGCTGCCCGACCGGATCTCGATCTACCGGCAGCCGATCCTGGCCATGTGCGAGGACGAGGACGAGGTCGTCGAAGAGGTCCTCATCACCGTCGTGCACGAACTGGGCCACCACTTCGGCATCGACGACGCCCGGCTGCACGAGCTCGGCTGGGGCTAGTAGCAACACCGTGACCACAACCGGGTGATCCCCACTTATCCTGTTACCCGAAGTCATTGGGTGACTGCGACCTGTGCCGGGGGCCCCGATGGTCAACGCGCGAAGACTCACCTGGCTGCTGACGTCGAGCGCGGCGTCCCACCTGGGGGACGGCATCGGCAAGGTGGCCCTGCCCCTGCTGGCCACGACGCTGACCCGCGATCCGGTGCTCATCGCCGGGCTGTCCGCCACCCAGTTCCTGCCCTGGCTGCTGTTCGCCGCGGTCGCCGGTGCGCTGGTCGACCGGGTCGACCGGAGGCGCGCGATGATCGTCGCGAACACCGCCCGGGCCGCCGCGGTCGGCGCGCTGGCCCTGCTCGTCGCCGCCGGCGGCACGACGATCTGGCTGGTCTACCTGACCGCGTTGATCATCGGGACCGCCGAGACGATCGCGGACAGCGCGGCGAACGCGCTGATCCCGGCGGTCGTCGGCGACGGTTCGCTCGACTCGGCCAACAGCAAGCTGCAGGCCTGCGAGATCGTCGGCCAGACGTTCCTCGGCGGCCCGGTCGGCAGCCTGACGTTCGCGCTCTTCGCCGCCTTCCCGTTCATCCTCAATTCCGCGGGCTTCACGATCGCGGCGGCGGTGCTGCTCGGGCTGGCCGGCACCTACCGCGGCAAGGCGGAGCCACCGGCGAAACTCCGCACCGAGCTCGCCGACGGCCTGCGCTGGCTGCGCCGGCGCCCGCTGCTGCGGCGGCTGGTCGTCGTCGCGGGGCTGCTCAGCCTGGTCAGCGAACTCGCGCAGGCGCAACTGGTGCTGTACGCGCTCGAGGACCTCCACCTGTCCGACGCGACCTTCGGGTTCTTCGCCTTCGTCGGCGGGATCGGTGGCCTGCTCGGCGCGGGCGTCGCCCCGCGGCTGGTGCGGGCGACCGGCCGGCTCGCGGTCGTCACCGGCGGGATCGTCTGCTGCGGCCTCGGGTTCGGCGGGATGGGCCTGGTGCGCTCGCCGGTCGCGGGCGCGGCGCTGTTCGGGTTGTTCGCGGCGGCGGTGGTGGCGGTGAACGTCGTGCTCGCGACGGCCCGGCACACGCTGGTGCCCGGCGAGTTGCTCGGCCGGGTGCTCGGGGTGTGGCGCACGGTCGTCTGGGGCGCGATCCCGCTCGGCGCGCTGCTGGGTGGCGTGCTGACCGAGCGGCTCGGCTCGGCCGCGCGGACGTTCGCCGTGTCCGGCGTGGCGATGCTGGCGATCGCCGCGTTCGCCTTCGGTGCGCTGCGGCACGGCCTGCTCGGTGACGAATCGGACTCAGCCGCGGCGCGGACCCACCACGATCCGGGATTGTGAGCTGAAATAGCCCCTCACCCACGTGGTGAGGAGGAACTCATGCGCACCGTGGACCCGGGGACCGGCACCGACGCCGATCCCGACTTCGACGAGCCTCCGGCCGAGTCCGGTTCCACCCCGCCCCCGCCGTCACGCCGGCTGCTCGTGGTGTGCGCGGTGGCCGGGTTCGTGCTGGGCGGCAGCGTGCTCGGGCTCCTGTGGGGACTGTCCGGTGTGCACGCCGGCGCGCTCGAAGACGCCGTCGCGGCGTGCCAGGCGCTCGACCGCGTGGGCGAGCTGCCCGACACGAGCCGGGACGCGCAGCCGTCGCTGACACCCGGGCTCAGCTCGGAGCGGCTGCACCGGATGATGGCGGCGCGTGAGCTGTCCGCGGCCGCCGCCCAGGTGAACGCCAACTACCAGTCGCTGGCCGACCACGTCGACGGCGTCAGCCGGATGGTGCTGAGCCTGCACTTCAACGACATCGCCGGCCAGCGGCACCTGACCGAGGCCAAGGAGATCTGCGGCCGGATTTGAACAGCCGTCCGCCGGGGGGCGGCGGAGCGGGTCCGGGTCAGGCGGGGTGGACCGTCTTCACCGCGAGCTGGTTGCCCGGGATCTTCGTGCTCGCGCAGCCGGTGCCGTCGTCCGGCACGAAGTTCGACGCGGTCTCCTGCGGCAGGTAGATGCGCAGCCCCTTGACCGGCGTCGGCTGGCAGGTGCCCGGGTCGAAGTTGCGCACGTTGACGAACTGGATGTCGGCGGCCGCGGTCTGGCCGGGGTTGAGCTTGACGGCGTTGCCCTTGGTGCCGTCACGGAAGGCGTCCTTGCCGACCTGGTGCCCGTCCGCACCGGCCACATAGGACACGCCGGGGAATCCCTGGATGGTGCAGGGCTTCGCGCTGGAGTTCCTGATGAGCAGCGGCCGGAACGTCGAGCCGGCGCCCGAGTCGCCCTGACCGAGCGAGAGCTTGACGTCCCCGGACTTGCACAGCCCGTTGTCGGCGGGCTGGGCCGCGGGCGGCTCGGCCGGCGTCGAGGTGGGGGTGGGGCTCGGCGTGGCGGTGGTGACCGTGGTGGTGGCGGTCGGCGACGCCGAGGTCGACGGCGTCGAGCTGTTCGCCGCGTTCGTGGTGCCGCCCCCGCCGCAGGCGGAGAGCGCGAGGACGCCCGCCGAAGCCGCGACGACCGGGAACAACCGTGAAAGCTTCATGTCAATCGCCTCCCTGGTGTGGTGCTACTGGGTAGACGTACCGGGTCGCGGGCGGGTTGGCTGCTCTCGTAAATTCCCCACGGGACGTGTTCTAAACGTGACAGGATCACACGTTCGGGTCTTCAGAGCGGCGTGTCGACCCAGGTCAGGCAGCGCCACCGGCCATCCGGCTGCGCCACCAGCTCCACGAGACCGGTGTTGGGGATCAGCGCCGCGTTGGCGACGTCCGGGTGCACGTTCGGGGCCAGCCATTCAGCGGCCAGCCGGATCGCACCGCCGTGGCTGACCAGGGCGATCACCCCGTCCGGGTCGGCCTGCTCGTGCTTGGCGCGCAGCCGGCCGACCGCGTCCAGCATCCGGGTGCGCACGCTCGTGCCGCTCTCGCCGCCGGGCAGCGACGGCGCCAGTTCGCCGAGCGTCCAGCGCCGGACCGTCTCCATGTAGGTCCGGATCGACGCGTGGTCCGTCGCCCCTTCGAGGTCACCCGCGACGACCTCGTGCACCCCGTCGACGACCTGCACCTCCAGGGAGAGCCGCGCGGCCAGCGGCGCCGCCGTCTGCTGGGCGCGCGTCGCCTGCGACGCGTAGACGGCGACCAGCGGCTCCTCGGCCAGCCGCGCCGCGAGGGCGTCCGCCTGCCGCCGGCCGAGCTCGGTCAGCGGCGGGCCGGGCAGGGCGGTGTCGAGCGCGCCGCGGACGTTCCCGTCGGTCTGCCCGTGGCGGATGAGCAGCAGCCTCACGCCTGGGCCCCCTTGCGGACGGCGTCGGCCCACGCGGCGGCTTCGAGGAAGTCGTCGTTGCCGAAACCGGGCTCGATCGTGGTGGAGACGCCGTCGGCACGCGGGTGCGAGCCGAGGAACCGCAGGTTGCGGCAGTGCCGGCGCAACGCCGTCAGCGCGTCGAGGACCCGGGGCTCGGCCACGTGCCCCTCGAAGTCGATGAAGAAGCGGTACTCGCCGAAGTTGCTGCGCGTCGGCCGGGCGTCGAGCCGGGTCAGGTTGATGCCGCGGCTGGCCAGCTCGGTGAGCAGCTCGGCGAGCGTGCCGGTGCGGTTCGCGGCCGCGGCGACCACGGACGTCCGGTCCGCGCCGGTCGGCTCCGGCAGCTCGCCCGGCCGGCGGACCAGCAGGAACCGCGTCGCCGCGTCGGTGACGTCGGCGACTTCGGTGGCCAGCACGTCGAGGGCGTAGTGCTCGACCGCCACCGGGGCGCAGACCGCCGCGTCGAAGTCGCCCTCCAGCACGCCGACCGCGGCGGCGGACGTCGACGACGACGCCACCGCGTTCGCGCCGGGCAGGTGCGCGTCGAGCCACTCGCGGACCTGGGCCAGCGCGTGCGGGTGGCTGGCGACGGTCCGGATCTCCCCGCCCCCGGGCCGGGTCAGCACGCTGAAGTGGATCGGCAGGATGGTCTCGGCGACGGCGACCAGCGGCTCCGCCTCGCTGAGCGCGTCGAGCGTGGCGGGCACCACGCCTTCGACGGAGTTCTCGATGGGGACGCAGGCGGCGTCCGCCGCGCCCTCGCGGACGGCCGTCATCGCCTGCCTGATGGTCTCGACCGGGATCAGTTCCGCGCCGGCGGCGAGCACCCGCGCGGCCTGTTCGGTGAAGGTCCCCCGGGGGCCGAAGTATGCGATCCGTGACACAGCACCCAGGCTACGGGGCCTGGCCGTGGCGACATTCACTCGGACAGCCGGTACGGGAACCGGTTACGCCGGGTGGCATTTTTTGCGATGCTGAGGGCGTGACCGCCGAATCGGGCACGCACGCCGGACGTGAGGGCGCCAAGCCGCCGGTCGCCCCTCGCGCACCGGAGCTGGTGCTGTGCGCCGTCGATGAACCACTCGCCGATGCCTGGACCGCCGCCGCGCAGAAGCTCGCCGGCCGGGTCCGGGTGCACCGCGGGTCGGTGCTCGACGTCGTGGCCCAGGCCGTGGTCAGCCCGGCCAACTCCTACGGCTGGATGCGCGGCGGTATCGACGCCGTCTACGCGCGGGCGTTCCCGGGCGTGGAGCAGAGCGTCCGCAGCGCCGTCCTGGCCTTCCACGGCGGTGAGCTGCCGATCGGCGACGCCGTGGTGGTGCCGACCGGCGAAGCCGAGCCGGCGTGGTTGATCAGCGCGCCGACCATGCGGGAGCCGGGCGAACTGCTGCCCGCCGACACCGTCCACCCCTACCTCGCGGCCCGCGCGGTGTTCCTGACCTGGCGCGACGGCCGGCTCGACCACGGCCCGGTGCGGGAGTTCGTCCACACGGTCGCGATGCCGGGGCTCGGCACCGGCGTCGGCGGCGTCGCCCCCGCGACCTGCGCCCGGCAGGTCGCCGCGGCCTGGGACGAAGTCTTCGGAAATCGTGACGCTCGGTGATCAACCCCGGTTGGGGGGTGGACTACGTCACAGCGCTTTAACCGGCCATAAGCCCTACCGTTAATCACGCAGGTGAAACGTCCGCCAGTGCAGGCGACGGCCGGAAGGGTGTGCGATGACCCGGGTCCGCGAACTCAGCCCGTATGTCGAGCTGCACCGGGAACAATGGAAAGAACTGCGAAGTTCGACGCCGCTGCCGTTGACGGCGGCCGAGCTGCTGCGGCTGCGCGGTCTCGGCGAGCAGGTCGACCTGGCCGAGGTGGCCGACGTCTACCTGCCGCTGTCCCGCCTGATCAACCTGCAGGTCGCCGCGCGCCAGCGGCTCTACGAAGCGACGACGACGTTCCTCGGTGACGACTCCCGCGGCACGAAGGTCCCGTTCGTGATCGGCATCGCCGGGAGCGTGGCGGTCGGCAAGTCGACCACCGCCCGCCTCCTGCGCACGCTGCTCGCCCGCTGGCCGGACCACCCGCGCGTCGACCTGGTCACCACCGACGGCTTCCTGTACCCGCGGGCCGAGCTGATGCGGCGCGGGATCATGCACCGCAAGGGCTTCCCGGAGAGCTACGACCGCCGCGCGCTGCTGCGGTTCGTCACGGAGGTCAAGTCGGGTGCCGAGCGCGTCGCCGCGCCGGTGTACTCGCACCTGGCCTACGACATCCTGCCCGGCCAGGAGCAGGTGGTGCAGCAGCCGGACATCCTCATCGTCGAAGGCTTGAACGTGCTGCAGCCGGGGCCGCGGCTGATGGTGTCCGACCTGTTCGACTTCTCGATCTACGTCGACGCGCACACCGACGACATCCAGCGCTGGTACGTCGAGCGGTTCCTCGAACTGCGGCACACGGCGTTCGCGGACCCGGCGTCGCACTTCCACCACTTCGCCGGCCTGCCCGACGACGAGGCCCGCGCCGAGGCGCGGCACCTGTGGCACTCGATCAACGAGCCGAACCTGATGGAGAACATCAAGCCGACCCGGCCGCGGGCGACGCTGGTGCTGCGCAAGGACTGCGACCACGCCATCAACCGGGTCCGCCTGCGCAAGCTCTGACCCGCTCGATCTCATCGGGGGCTCCGGGTGGCGGAGCCCCAGATGTCACAGTCACGCACCCCGTCACCCACATGCCGCGCATTCGCACGCTGCGCGAGTGCGCGGCCACGATTCGTCGCGATCTCGCGACTCTCCGCTCCGGATTCCGGCCGATCGGCCGAGGTGCGCCGTGCAGCCGTAACCGGTTGGCCGATATCCCCGGCCGCTTGTGAAAGCGACCCTGAAGAAGTCAGGAAAACGGCTCTGAGCTGGGGAGGAGGCCCACGATGTTCACGATGATCCTCACGTGGGTCGGTGCGGTGCTCGGTCTGGCCTTGCTGATCGCGATGGCCGCCGGAACGTTCGTCGTCGACTTCGACGACCGGCTGCAGGAACGCCGGCGCAAGGGAAAGCCCGCCGAACCGGCAGGCCCCCTCCCCTGACGATCAGAGCTCGGCCAGCGCCTCGACGTAGGCGTCGGCGTCGTATTCGAGGTTTTCCCCGTCCAGCAGGCTGTTTTCCAGCGTGTCGATCAGCTGCTCGAAGATCTCGTCGCGGTCGAGCTCGCCCTCCTGGAGGCGCTCGACGGCCGGCCAGACCTCGGCGGGCTCGTTGTCCCACAGCTGGTCGACGATCGTGGCGCGCAGGATCAGCCGCTGCTCGTCCTCGTCCTCGTCGGCCTCGGCGATGACGAGGGCGCGGCGCTGGTCGGGGTCGGTCGGGTCGAGGTCGACCTCTTCCTCGTCGATTTCCGTGGTCAGCGACGGCACGGCGAACATCCGGCGCTCCAGCGCGTCGGCCAGTTCGGTCGGCGACAGGTCGCCGGTGTCGGCGAAGTAGCGCTCCAGCGGCGAGTCGTCATCGTCGGCGTACTCGCTGAGGTAGTCGGAGACGGCCTCGTCGAGGGCGGCGATCGCCGTCTCGGTCAGGTGCGCCCGCTCGCCCGTCCACTGCACCCAGGCCAGCACGACCGGCTCGACGGCGTCCTCGTGGTCGGCGTCGAGCTCGTACTCCTCGCCGAGCAAGCCCTCGAGGAACCGCGCGATCTTCTCCGGCCCGACGCGCAGCGGGTTGCCCGGGTCGGTGCGCAGGCCGTGTTCGAGCAGCAAGCCACCGATCGCGCGCGCGGCGCCGGCGTCCTCACCGCTCGCCGCGACGAACTGCTCGACGACGGCGGCGCGCTCGGTTTCGGACCACTCGGCCACCTCGGGCACGAGCGCGGGCTCGGGAAGCGCGCGGCACCAGGTCAGCGCGACCGCGTGGAAGCGGGCGTAGTCCTCGCTGACGTCGGCCTCGTCGAGGTGGTCGGTGGCGGCGAGGCCGTCCGCGATCAGGCGGTGGGCCTCGGCGGGATCGACCGCTTCGAAGACGACCAGTTCCGGGTCGGCGTCGGACTGCTCCCGCATCTCGGCGAGGACATCGGCGGGCTGGTCGATGACGACGAGGTCCCGCACCCGGCCCGCCTCGGTGAAGTCGAGCAGCGCGAGCAGGCCGTACGCCTGGTCGCCGTGGGAGAAGACGCAGAGCAGGGACGACTCGTCGCCGTAGACGTCACCGGTCCGCCAGCACTCGCCGGCGGTGAGCCGGCCCAGCCCGTCGGCCCAGGAGGGCGCGGGGATGCCGCGGCCGAGGACGACCTGCAGCCCGGCGTCGGCGGCCTTGCGCTCGACGTCGGTCTCGGCGACGACCTTCAGCGCGGCCAGCAGCGCGGCGGCGCCCGGCGTGATCTTGCGCTGCGCGAAGGCGATGAGCTCCAGGCCGAGCGGCTCTTCGCCGTCTTCGACGGGCAGGTCGCGGAACTGGCCGAGCACCTCGGAGGCGAGCAGTTCGACGTCGACCGGCTCGGGGTCGGCGCCCAGCGCCGAGAAGTCGTTCAGGACGTCCTTGAACAGGCCGGTCACGCTGTGGGTGACGGGCTGCGGCGGCTTCTTGCGGGCGCGACTGACCGGGCTCATGGCTTCATGCTTTCACTTCACCCACTTCTTGCGGGGGTCCGGGTGGCGAAGCCCCCGGGCCGGGGCGAAGCCCCGGTTCAACACCGTGTGGGTCGCGGTGGCCCTGGCGCGGGTCCCGCCGCGGGCTCGGCGGGGAGGCGCCGAGCGGGGACGACGGAACCGGGCCACCGCGACGCCTGGCGCGCTCACGATGTCCCGGTGCACGTGTAACACCGGTTCGCCTGGGTCAACGAGGGGTGCGCGGCGAGGTTACGGCTTTCGGCATGGCGATCCTG
The DNA here is from genome assembly GCF_030285645.1 of Amycolatopsis sp. DG1A-15b. Classification (GTDB taxonomy): domain Bacteria; phylum Actinomycetota; class Actinomycetes; order Mycobacteriales; family Pseudonocardiaceae; genus Amycolatopsis. Next base: position 8,299,759 of record NZ_CP127296.1, on the reverse strand, counting down.
GCGGCCCGGATTTCCGTGATCAGGCGGGTTTTCCGCCGGTGGTTTTCCACCAGCGCGGCCAGGTAAGCGGTGAATTCGTCCGCTGTTTCGGCCCGCTTGTGCAAGGTGCGCAACAGCTTCAGCCGGCGGGCGGCTTCCTGGTAAGCCTGCGGGTCCTTGCGTTCGATGAGTTCGTCGACGTGCTCGCGGAAGACGGGGATCGTCTCGGCCGGGTGCTCGGCGGCCCGCTGTTCCGCCAGCTCCAATCTGAGCTCGGTGGACGCGCCGAACCGCACGCAGGCCCGCCAGGCTTCGTCGGGACGGCCGTCGTCGAGCAGGACCCGGGCCAGCTCGTCCGCCTGCTCGACCCCTTCGGCGGCGCGTTCGCGCAGGCACGCCAGCGCGTCCCGGCGCTGCACCGTCCACTTCCCCGCGGCCTGCGCGGCCTCGCGGAGAGCGGCGTACGTCTCGCGGTCCGGCCGCGCATCGAATTCCTTGCGGCGCCGGGCGGTCTCGCTTTCCGGCTCCGGTGACGGCGGTTGCTTGTCGTGCGTCAGCGCGCGGGCGGCGTGCGCGATGGCCTCGCTGTGCCGTCCGGCGGCCCGCAGCACCCGGACGATCTTGAGGCTGACGTCCACGCGCGGCGGCTTGGCCGACAGGATCGCCACCAGCTCGTCGACGTCGCCGAGCACCTCGGCCAGCTGCTCCCGCAGCCGTTCGGCCACGTCGCGGCGGTGGCCCGGCCCGTTCGCCGCGAGCACGTCGTCCACAGTGGACTTGATCCGCTTGAGCCCGGGCTCACCCAGCGCCGTCGCGAATTCGGCGAGGTCGATCACCGGGCGGCCGGGGCCGTCGAACTCGACCTCGAGGATCCAGTCGGCCAGCTTCTCCGGGTCCGGCGGCCGGGCGGTGCACGCGCGGGCGTACAGCTCCACGGCCCGGTCCAGCCGGTCGGCCAGGTCGCCGGCGTGGTCGCCGGACTGCTCCAGCACCTCGCTGATGTCGTCGACCGTGCGCCGGGCCAGCGGGGCGAGGTCGGCGCGGCTGCCGGCGTCGAGCATCCGCTGCAGCGTGTCGAGGACCGCGCCGATCTTGGCGGTGTACTCGACGTTCCCGTCGGTGACCGCGGTGTCCAGCAGCCGGTGCGCTTCGGTGACGTCACCGGATTGGGTGGCCGCGCGCAGTTCGAGTGAATGCCGCAGCTCCGGATCGCGCTCGGCTTGGGCGTGCAGCAGGTCCGCCAGCGTCTCCACGTCCAAAGTGCGCAGGTAGGGGCGAAGATCCGAGGGGGGACTCACGCGCACCAGTCTGCCCGACGGCCACCGCCACGCGTGTGGGCCAACCGCGTGCTCTTTTCGGAGTAATACATGACGTTGCGTAAGCGGCTCATCGACGGCGCAAGTCGTCGAACACGGCTTTCAGCGGCCAGGGATCCGGAAGACCCGGCCGTCGTGACCGTGCGTGGCGGGGTCGGGGGATGGCCGCGTGCACGGTCGGCACCATGATCGGCACGACCGGCACCGGAACCCGCGCCACCAGCCGCCGGACCACCACCATCAGGAGCCCGGCGAACAGCAGGAGCGCCGTGCCCGCCGCCAGGGCACCGGCGAGGGTGCGGCGGCCGTCGTCGAGCGTCAGCTGCACGGCGTACTGGCTCTGCTGCGTGTACAGCAGGCCGAGCTGAGCGGACACGGCGTAGGAGGCGCTGCGCCACGTGGGTTCGGGAACCGGAAGCGGTTCTGCGGCCGTGAAGGCGTTCTCGGTGGCCGCCAGCCTGCTCCATTCGGCGCTACGCGTGAGCGATTCGTACGCCATCCGGCCACTCTCGGTGAGCTGCGGGACGACCCGGGCCAGATCGGCCCGGTAGGAGGCCACGGCGGAGGTGAACGATCCCCGCGTCACGTTGTCCAGCCCGGCCAGAGCGAGGGAATCGGAGCGATCCATGCCTTCGGCGACGGAAAGCAGCTCGACGGCGGTCGTCTGCTGGTAGGCGGATTCGGCGTCCGGGGCGTGGCGCGCGTAGTCGCGCAGGCCGGCGATGGCGGACTCGATCCGCTGCGTGTAATTCGCGTATGCGGCACTCCGCTGCTCGGGCGCGGCCATCGCCGCGCTCCGCTCGGCCTGCAGCGCGACCACCGCACGGGCCGTGCGGTCCGCGGCGGCCGCCGTCTCCACGGCCATGTCCCGGGTCCGAACCGCTTGGTGGATCAGGAGAATCGCGATCACCACGGCCACGGCGACGAGCGCGCCGCCGGGGATGAACGCGATGCCCAGCATGCGGCCGCGGACGGATCGCAGGTACTTCAAGACGTTCCTTTCCCAGCCTTGGTCCCCGCACAATCCCGACGAAGTTCAACCTATTGAGTGAGAGATTCACCGGTCAACGCCAGTCCGCCATACGGCCGTTAGCGCACTGTGACGACCGGGGCTTCGCCCCGGGCCGGGGGCTCCGCCACCCGCACCCCCGAAAGCCGTGGTGACGACCGGGGCTTCGCCCCGGGCCGGGGGCTCCGCCACCCGCACCCCCGAAAGCCGTGGTGACGACCGGGGCTTCGCCCCGGGCCGGGGGCTCCGCCACCCGCACCCCCGAAAGCCGTGGTGACGACCGGGGCTTCGCCCCGGGCCGGGGGCTCCGCCACCCGGACCCCCGAAAGCCGTGGTGACGGCCGGGCACAATCGCGCCGTGAACCTCGACGACGTAACCCAGCGACTGCGCGGCTTCGCCGCGGCCCGAGCCTGGGAGCCGTACCACACCCCGAAGAACCTCGTGATGGCGCTTTCCGGCGAGGTCGGCGAGCTGACCTCGCTGTTCCAGTGGCTGACCCCCGAGGAGTCCGACGCGTGGCGCGAGGATCAGGCGTTGGCGGGGAAGGTGCTGGACGAGATCGCGGACGTCACGCTGTACCTGCTGCAGCTGGCCGACCGGCTCGGCGTCGACCTGGCCGCCGCGGCCCACGCGAAGATCGACCGCAACGAGGTCCGCTTCCCGCCGCCCGCCTAGCCCCAGAACACCCCGCCGGGGTTGCGGTCGATTTCGGCGAGCAGCGCGGGCGGCGTGCTGGCCACCGGCGCGTCCGGGTAGCTCAGCCACTTCCCGTTCCGGTCGGCCCACCACACCGACCAGATGCCGAACTCGTCGAACCGCAGCTGCGCGATCTTCTGCTCGCTCCAGTCGGGTCCGGCCTGCGGCGACCACGGCGCGCGGCGCTCGACGATGGTCACCGCGCGGCCCCGGGTCCGGCACTCGACCCGGATCCGGTCCTGGAGGTGCTCGGGGACGCGCTGCGCGCACCACCGTTCGATCTGCCGCAGCGCGAGCTCCGGAATTGCCGCCATGGTGCCAGTGAACCGGGTCCCGCTCGGCCAGGCCGCACGGGGGCACCGCCAAACAGGGTGAGCACGGGCCGCGCAGGGCACCGGACCGGTGCTAGCGCGGGGCGGGCGCGGCCAGCCACCAACCGCCGAGCAGCGCACCCACCCCGAACACGGCGAAGAAGATCCCGGCGCCCACCGGCGTCCCCCCGAACATCGCGACGACGACGATGAACATCAGCAGCAGCCCGATCCCCATCAGGACCCGCCCGCCGACGAGCTTCGTCCTCGAGGGCGCCGCCGCGGCCGGTTGCGCGGGCGGCGGTTCGAAGCCGAGGGCCACCGGGGCGACGCCGACGTCGAGCAGGACGGCGCCCAACTCGGTGGCGCGCGTCAGCCGGGGCTCGTCCGCGGGCACGGACGCGTCGGCCACGAGGTGGGTGACGCTCGCGGTCAGCTTCTTGGCCAGCTGGACGCCCTCGGCGAGGACCCGGGCCCGCAGCCGGTCGGCCGCCACGGTGGTGCCGAGCACCAGCACCCGGGCCGGCTTACCGGCCGCAGTGGGCCGCAGGTCGCCGGCGTCGGCGACACCGAGTGCGGTGGCCACCTGCCGCAGCTCGCGCGATTCCGCGGCGGTCACCACGCCGTCCCGTTCCGCGATCTCCCGCAGCGCGGTCACGAGCCGTACGTGCGTCGATCGCACGTGCTCTTCGGACAGGCCGGCCTCGCTCGCCAACGCGGCCAGTGCCGCCACCTCGTCGTGCGCGAGGTGCTGGTCGGCGAGGACTCCGGCGAGCAGGTCGAGGTAGCCGTCCCCGGCCCCGCCGCCGGGGATCCGCTCGAGCGCCTCGGCCATCCACCCCGGCTCGGCGGGCAACGCCTCGGCGCGGGGAAGCAGCCGCCCGTCGGCGAACCGGGGCAGGCCGGGCAGGACCGGCGGGGTCGCGAACGTCAGGCCGTACCGCCCGAACAAGCCCGTCACCAGCTGGGCGACCGTCCGCGCACCGGACAACGCCGACTGCCCGGGCCGGGCGGGCACCCCGAAGGCGTGCGCCACAGTGGCCGGCCGGTAGTTCGGCAGCCGCACCACCGACCGGGCGGCCGCCAGGATCGAAACGCCCGGCAGCACCGGCATCCGGACCCCGAGAGCCTCGATCTCGCGGTCGAGGAAAGCCCCGGCAGCCGCGAGGTCGTGCGCCACGAGCACGCTGCCGGCACACAGGTCGAGCAGCGGCCCCAGCACCTCGCCGAACGACGGCGCGCCGTCGAGTTCGCCGCGGGTGATGCCGTGGACGAAGGCCAGGCCGGGCGGCACACCGGGGCCGGGGTCGACCAGCGTCGACAGCTCACCGGCGACCGAGCCGCCGGCGGCGACCCGCACCGCGGCGAGTTCGACGACGCGTCCGGAGCGCAGCCCGGTGGTCCGGATGTCCACGGCGGTGAAGTCGAGGCCGGCGGCGGGGTAACCGCCGGCACCGAGCAGCGGGAGGGATTCGATCACGTCCGCAGGTCGTTTCCCGGCGGGCGCTTGTGACAGCTTTTCGGCACGCGGTCGTGGTTCGTGACGTGATCGTGACGGCAACATTCCGCCGGATAACGACTGGTGGTCGATCACGAGCCACCGCGTAACGAGGGCGGGCAATTTCCCGAGTACCTCGTCAGCACTTCGCTCGAGGAACGAGGAAATCCCGCATGCAGCCGAAGAAGCGCTTTCCGAACTGGCTGAAGATCGTCCTGGCCGCCTTCGCCGTCCTGTTCGCGCTCGGTGCGATCTTCGGGAAGGCACCCGAGCCGAAGCTCACGACCGCCGCCGCTCCGGCGACCTCGGCACCGCCGCCGACCAGCACAACTCCGTCTCCGACCCCGACGCCGGCGGCCGTCACCTACACCGTCGGCAGCGTGACGGACGGCGCGACCGTCGTGGTCAACGGCAGCGACGGCACCAGCAAAACGGTGCACGTCCTCGGAGTGATCGCCCCGGTCGCGAGCACCGGCTGCTACGCGGCGGAATCGCTCGCCTGGGCCACTTCGACGCTTTCCGGCGCCGCCGTCACGCTCGGCGCGGAAACTGCGCAAGGCATCTCCTTGACGCTGGCCGGTGGGCAGGACTACGCGACTCTGGCGATTCAAAAGGGCTATCTCAAGTACGCGGCCACCGCCGCTTTGCCCGCGCTCGCCGCCGGCGAAACCGCGGCGAAGCAAGCCGTCAGCGGGCTGTGGGGACCGCCGTGCCAAGGCACCATCGACGCGCCGGCCCCGGCGCCCACCCCGGCCCCGGTCGCGACCCCGAAGCCGGCGCCGGCCACCAAGGCAGCTCCCCCGCCGCCGCCCGTCGAGGCCACCGAAGAAGCCCCGGCGCCCAGCGTCTACTACGCGAACTGCTCCGCGGCGAAGGCCGCCCACGCGGCGCCGCTCCACCGCGGCGAACCCGGTTACCGGCCCGCGCTCGACCGCGACGGCGACGGCGTCGCCTGCGAACGGTGATTTAGCCTGGGCCGATGACGACCGCCGACGAACTGCGCGGCAGGCTGGCGAGCCTGGACAAGGACGCCCTGGCGAAGGTGCTGGCCCACCGGCCGGACGTACTGCGGGAACCGTGGCCGCGGCGGCTGGACGTCGTCGCCGCGCGGCTCGCGTCGGGTGCGTCCGTCGATGCCGCGCTGCTCGGCTTGCCGATGCCGCTGGTGCAGGTCCTGCGGACCGTCCAGCTGTGCCACGCGCTCGAACAGCGGCCCGCGCCCGTCGCGGAAGTCGCCCGGCTGCTCGGCACGGACACCGCCACCGTCGAGTCCTCGGTGGACGAACTGGCCGAACGCGCGCTGGTGTGGGGCGACGAGGACGGCGTCAAGCTGCCGGACCTGCTGCACCGCAACAGCTTCGGCGCCGAGGGGCTCGGCCGGCCCGTCGCGAACCTGCTCGGGGAGCTCGGCACGAGCCGGCTGGCCACGCTGTCGCGGGCCCTGGGCCTGCCCGACGCCACTCGCAAGCCGGAGCTCCTGCTCGGGCTCGTCCGCTTCTTCCGGGACGGCGAGCGCGTCCGCGTGCTCTTCGCCACCGCGCCCGCCGCGACGCGGAAGCTGTTGCTGGACATGGCCGACGGCGTTCCCGAGGTCGACGGCCTGGTCCCGGCGGGCTGGGCGTTCGACCACGGCTTCCTGTTCGGGACCTACCACGGCACCGTGGCCATGCCGATCGAGGTGTCGCTCGCGCTGCGCGGCCCGGGCCACCAGCTGCCGTTCACCCCCGCGGAACCCGAGTACGCCGTCACCCACACCGGGGCCGAAGCGGCCGAAGCGGCGTCGTCGGCCGCCGCGCTGCGGTTGCTCGACCGCGTGTCGGCGATCCTCGACCTGGCCGCCGCGGAACCGTTGCCGCTGCTCAAGGACGGCACGATCGGGACCCGGCTGGTCAAGAAGCTCGCCAAGGACACCGGCGCCACCCCGGCGGAGATCGAGCTGGCCATCGACCTCGCCGCGCAGGCCGGGCTGCTGGTGGCCGACGAGCCACCGCCGCCGCGTCGCGGCCAGAAGGCACCCGCGCCCACGCTCGCGCCGGACCCGGACCTCGCGCGGCCGGCGCCGGCGCTGTTGTACCGCCTGCTGCTGACGACCTGGTGGGACCCGGCGCCGCCGGAGTTCGAGACCGACGTCGACGCGCTGGTGCGGCGGCTGGTCGTGCGGCTGCTGGCGCGGCTCGCTCCCGGTGACGCGCTCGACGTCGACGCGCTGACCCGGCTCGCCGAGTGGCACGCGCCGCTGCTGCCGACCGATGACTTCGCCGGGCACGTCCGGGACGCGCTCGGCGACGGCGAACTGCTCGGCGTCGTCGCGCACGGCGCCGTGACCGCGGCCGGACGCGCCCTGCTCGCCCCGGAGAGGCTCGTCGAAGTCACCGGCGAACTGGTCTCCCGGGCCCGCACGACGGCGTTGTTCGGCACCGATCTGACGGCGATCGTGCCCGGCTCGCCCGACGCCCGGCTCGCCGCGCTGCTCGACCGCGTCGCTGACCGCGAAGTGCAGGGCACCGCGACCAGCTGGCGGTTCTCCCCGGCGTCCGTCCGGCGGGCGTTCGACCAGGGCGCGACGACAGAAGGACTGCTCGACGACCTGCGCGCCATCGCCGCGGGCGACCTGCCGCAGCCGCTGGTGTACCTGGTCAACGACGTCGCGCGGCGGCACGGCGAGGCGCAGGTGTTCGACGTCGCGAGCGTCGTCGTCGGCGAACCCGCCGTGCTGGCCGAGCTCGCCGCGCACCGGAAGCTGGCCAAACTCGGCCTGCGCCCGGTGGCGCCGACCGTGTTGACGTCCACTGTGGACGCCGTGGGCACGCTGGAGGCGTTGCGCGAAGCGGGTTACGCGCCGACCCGGCACGCCCCGGACGGCAGCATCGTGTTGCCCGCCCGTGACCAGGCCGAGCCGACGGTGGCCGTCCGCGACCCCGGACCCGGCGAGCTCCCACCCGATCCCGCCGGCCACGCCGAGCGGTTGCTGGCCGCCCCGGCGAGCGGGCCGGCCCTGCTGCGCGGGCAGCTCGCCCGGGCGATGAGCGACCGCTACGCGGGCCGGCTCACGCCGAAGCAGCAGCAGCTCTGTTGGCAGCTCGAAGCCGGGCTGCCGGTCGACATCGCGTACGGCGACGAGCACCTGGTCATCGCCTACCCCGAGCTCGACGGCGAGATCCTGGACGTCTGGTCCCTCCGGGAGCGCACCTACCGGCGGCTCGAGCTGACCCGGATCGACCTGGCTCAGGCCTCGACGGCGGTGAGCCTCGCGTAGGCCACGACGTTGTCGAGGTAGTTGCCGCTCTCCCGGTCGAACGCCCCGCCGCAGGTGATGAGCCGCAGCTCGGGGTCCGGCGTGTCGCCGTAGACCTGGTCGGTCGGGAACGTCGCCTTCGGGTAGTGGTCGACCCGGTAGACGGTGAAGACCGCGACCCGGCCGTCCGCGCGGCCGACCTTGGCCTGCTCGCCGGGGCGCAGCTCCTTCAGGCGGGAGAAGGCGCCGGGCACGTGCTTGTAGTCGACGTGCGCGGCCAGCACCGCCGGGCCGGTCTGCCCGGGCGACGGCGCGCCGGTGAACCAGCCCACCGTCGTGGCGTCACCCGGGACTTCCAGCGCGCCGTCCGGCGTGAGGCCGAGGTCCTTGATCCCCTCGGCCCGCACACCGATCGCCGGGATGGTCAGGGACGCCGGTTTCGCCGCGGGGAGGCCGTCGGCGGCCGCTGCCGCGGGGTGCGCGACGCTCGCGGTGCCCGCCGGGTTCGTGGCGGCCGGGCTCGGCGGGGCGATCTCCTGCGGCGCTTTCGGCGACAGGACGAGGACGAGGGCCACGGCCAGGACCACGCCGAGCGCGGCGACGACCGCCGCGACCGCGGGCCACAGGCGTGGGTGCCTCAACTCGGACGCCGGCGCAGGTAGAGCACCATGCCGCCGGACACCGTCGCGGCGAGCAGCGTGCCGCTGAGCACGAGGAAGCCGGGGGCGTCGTCGTCCGGCTCACCGCCGCCGGTGGCGACGCCGCCGACCGGCTTGACCTTCACCTGGCCGCCGGTGGTGGCGGGCTTTTTGGCAGGCGTTTTGGTGGTCGTCTTCGGTGCGGAACGCGTTGTGCTGGCCGGTTTTTCCGCCGTCGCCGTGGTCGTGCCCGGCTGCTTCGGCCGGGGCGGCAGGGTTTCGCAGGCGAATCCGTCTTTGTCGTCGTCCAGGTGGTTGGGGTCGCCCGGGGTGGCGTCGAGAACCGCCTGGGCTTCCTCCTGGTATTGGAAGTCTTTGCAGTCCACGTCGCCGACGAGGGGCGTCGCGAGCTGCGCGGAAGCGAAGGGAACGGGGCCGAGGAGGGCGAGCCCGGCGACGGCGGCGGCCGTCGTCAGGGCACGGCGAAACAGGGACAACGGAATTCCTTCCGAACGGAATCTGGGGCGATTGCGTGGTTACTATCGCCGCCTCGGCGGTGCCGTTACGGACTATTCCGGAATTCCGGAAACGGCAGCGTCCCACGAAGAACGACGCGACTGGTGATTCTTCACCGGTTCCGCTGTGACCTGCGTATTTGCGCCCCAGGAATGCGTACCGGCCGGAATGTTACGGGGTACGCGGTCACACCTTTGAGTTATTTCACGTGTGACGGGGCCGACGGGCCGCCACCACGGCGTCCGCGTACCCCGTAACCTCGGGGTATGCCGATCCAGGTGCTGCTCGTCGACGACCACGAACTGGTCCGCCGCGGGCTCCGCGACCTCCTCGGCGACGAGCCCGACATCGAGGTCGTCGCCGAAGCGAGCAGCGTCGAAGAGGCCCTGGCGGTGGCGATGCACGTCGAGCCGGAGGTCGCGGTGGTCGACGTCCGCCTCGGCGACGGCGACGGCATCACGCTCTGCCGCGAGCTGCGGTCCAAGCCGAACCCGCCGGCCTGCCTGATGCTCACCGCGTTCGACGACGAAGAGGCGATGGTCGGCGCGATCATGGCCGGCGCGGCGGGCTACCTGCTCAAGCAGGTGCGCGGGCAGGACGTGGTGAACGCGGTCCGCGAGGTGGCGGCCGGCCGGTCGCTGCTGGACCCGGTGAGCACCGCGCGCGTGCTGGACAAGATGCGGCACCCGCCGACGGACGAGCTGGCGACGCTCACCGAGCGCGAACGCGACGTGCTCGAGCTGATCGGCCAGGGCCTGTCGAACCGCGAGATCGCCGAGCGGTTGTTCCTCGCGGAGAAGACGGTCAAGAACTACGTCACGTCGGTGCTGGCGAAGCTCGGCATGCAGCGCCGGACGCAGGCCGCCGCTTGGATCGCGCGGCGGGAGAAGTAGCCGCTCGTCCGCAATCCGCCGTTCGCTGCAACCTTTCTGCGCCTCGTCACGGACCGCCATGTCGATCAGGGCTTTTTCGGCCACAGATTCACTCGAACGTGAGTCGAATATATGTTCGACGGGCCGGTAAGATCATCGACGAGGGCGTGGAAGGGAGGACTGGATGACCCGAGAAGGGTGAGTCGCAGGAGCAGGGGTCAGTCGAGAGGCAGATCGAACGCGACGAGCGTGCCGAGGCTGGGTGAGGAGTTCAGGAAGAACTTCCCGCCCGCGGCGTCCGCGCGTTCGGCGAGATGACGCAGACCACGGGTGGCGACGCCTTGGGGGACGCCGGAACCGTTGTCCCGGACGCGGAGTTTCACTCCGCCGGAGTCCCTGGTCAGTGTCACGCGGGTTTCGCTGGCGCCGGAATGCCTGACCACATTGGACAGTGCTTCACGCAGGGCGGCCCGGATGTGGTCGGCGCGTTCCGCGGGGACGTCGGCGAATTCGCCGGACAGCTCCAGGGTGGGCGGGTAGCCGAGCAGCTCGCCCGCGATGCGGACCTCGCCGCGCGCCGACTCGGCAAGGTCGGCGGGCGTGCCGGTGTCGTGGCGAGGCTCCGGTGAGCGCAGCGCGCGCACGGTGCCGCGGATTTCTTCAATGGTCTGGTCGAGCTGGTCGATGGCGTCGGACAGCCGGGCCCCATCGGCTTGGGCGAACCGCTTGCGCATGTTGCGCCGGACGCGGTCCAGTTGCATCCCGGCACCGTAGAGCCGCTGGACGATGACGTCGTGCAGCTCGCGGGCAATGCGTTCGCGCTCTTCGTAGAGAGCAACCCGGTGGCGAGCGTTGGCACCTTCGGCAAGCGCGAGGACAACACCGGCTTGCGCGGCGAAGGCAACGAGCATCTCGACGGTCCCGGCGGAGAAGGGCTCACGCCCCCGCTTCCGGTAGACGGTCAGCGACCCGAGAACCCGCCCCCCAGACCCGAACGGCGCGGCCGCGAAGGGCCCGTAGCCATGGAGTTCGGCGGGCACGTAGGGCGCGGTACGCGGGTCGACGATGAAGTCTTCGCTGGAGACGGGTTCGCCGCCACGGGCCACTCGCCCAGCCGCGGAGTCGGCGGGGAGGGTAAGGCCACGCAGGGACTCCCCAGCGGACGATGCGCCGGACAGTGAGGTCGGCTCCGGACTGCCGGAAGGCTGGGCGAAGTCACCGCGGGCCCCGCCTGCCGGCGCGCTGGTGGAGGTGGTGGTCGAGGTCGGGCCGCCGGCTGCCGGACCTGCGGCTGCGGGGTCACTCGGGTCACCGGCCAGCTCGCCGGCGTTGGCGCCCAACGCCCGGCCTCCTGCCGGACCGCCGACCGCCGGCGCGGCGGAGCCAGTCGCGCCCGGGTCGCTGGCCAGCCCGCCGCGGTCGGTACGCGCCGCCGGGCCGCCAGCCACCGGCGCGGCTGGGCCAGTCGCGGTCGTGCCGCTGGCCAGCCCGCCGGCGCTCGTACCCGCCCCCGGGCCGCGAGCCGCCGGCGCGGCGGCACCCATCGTGCCCGGGGCACCGGCCAATCCGCCGTCGGTACCCGTCGCCGGGCCGCCAGCCACCGGCGCGGCTGGGCCAGTTGCGGTCGGGTCGCCGCCGCTTGTACCCGTCGCCGGGCCACCAGCCGCAGGCGCGGCGGAGCCAGTGGCGGTCGGGTCGCCGGCGCTCGCAGCCGACGCCGGGCCACCAGCCGCAGGCGCGGGGGCGGCCTGCTGGGTGTTGCCCTCCCTTGCCGGGTGGGCTGTTGCGTAGTGGGCGGCCTCGACCACCACCCGGCCGTCGTCGGTGCTGACCATGGCCAGGCCCAGGTCGGCGTCGGCCAGTTCGGCCGCTCTGGCCACGACCGTGTCCAGCACCGCTCCCGGGTCGTCGCCGGACAGGGCGGTGCTCGTGATCTCTGTGGCTGCGGACAGTGCGCGCGCGGCAAGCGTTGGATCCATGAGTTCCGTCATTATCGCGCGGCGCGAGGGCGGCGCGGCAAGGACACAGCGGGAATCGATCACGTGACCGGCACCCGGGTGACGACACGGCCGTCGCGGACCTCGAGGACCACGTCCGCTCCGGCCGCCTCCTCGGCGAGGTGCGTCACGTGCACCACCGTCCGGCCCGCCAGTGCCTCCCGCAAGTGCGCCCGCACCGCCTGGGCCGTCGCCTCGTCCAGGTGCGCGGTGGGCTCGTCGAGCAGCACGAGCCCCGCCGACGGCGCCCCGAGCAGCGCCCGCGCCAGTGCCACCCGCTGTGCCTGGCCGCCGGACAGTCCGGTGCCGCCGCTGGCGAGCACCGTCTCCGGCGAGACACCAGTCAGCGCCGCGCCGTGCAACGCCGAACGCAGCTCCTCCTCCGTCGCCGTCGGGCGGGCCAGCCGGAGGTTTTCGGCGATCGTCGTCGCCGCGAGCATCGGCTCCTGCGGGGCCCACGCCACCCCCTCCGGGACGGCGACCACCCCGCGCCGCGGCGGGAGGAACCCCAGCAACGCGGCGATGAGCGTCGACTTGCCCGCTCCGCTCGGGCCGACCACCGCCGTGTACGTGCCTGGTGCGAGGTCGATGTCGACGTCGTGCAGCACCACCGGTCCGCCCGGCCAGCCGAGGTCCGCTCCCCGCAGTTCCACGCGGTCCCCGCGCGAAGTGACCACAGGCCCCTCCGGCACATCGGCGAGACGGCGGCGAGCGCCTTGCAGCGTGTCCCAGTGCTGGGCCACCGGCGGCAGCAACGCCAGGACCTCCGCCAGCGCGAGCGGCACCAGCGCCAGCAGGGGCGCCAGGACCGGGTCGAGCCGTCCGCCCGCGACCGCCGCGGCGGCGAGCGCGGTGCTGGCCACCGCCGCCGCGCCGCAGACCAACGTGACCAGCGCTTCCGCCGCGCCCGCGCCGAACGCCTGCCGGCGCGCTTGCGTCACCAAGCGGGTGTCGGCGGCCGCGAGGGCTCGGCGGTGGGTTCCTTCGGCGCCGAACGCGAGCAGCTCGGCCGCCGCTTCGAACACCACCAAGACTCGCGCGGCCACCTCGCGCCGTCCGGTTGCCAGGGCGGACGTCGCCCGGCGCTCGGCGCGCAGGGCGACCCACGGTGCGCACAGCCCGAGTGCCGCCGCCGCCGCGAGCGTCAACCCCGCGGCCGGCAGCACCCACGTCTGCACGGCGATCGCCCCGGCCGCGACCAGCGCGACCACCAGCGGTGGGGACACCACCCGCGGCAGGAGGTCGCGCACGGTGTCGACGTCGCCGACCAGCCGGCGCTGCCCCTCTCCCGCGCGCAGGCTGCGCGCGGGCTCGAGCCGGACCAGGGAGTTCCACAGCCGCACCCGGACGCGGCCGGCGATGCGGAACGCGGCGTCGTGCGTGACCAGCCGTTCGACGTACCGGAGCCCCGCGCGGCCGAGCCCGAACGCGCGGACACCGACGACCGCCACCGTCAACGTCAGGATCGGCGGCTGCTGGGACGCCTTGGCGATGAGCCAGCCCGACGTCGCCGTCAGCGCCACCCCGGCGAGCAGGGCGAGCGCACCCAGCGCGGCCCCGCCGAAGAGGCGTCCGTCGAGGAGCGCGCGCCACCTCAGCGGCGCAGCCGAGGAGTCCACTGTGGACGTCTCGGCCGCGGCAGGGACCTCCGCTGGCAGGTCGACCGCCGCGGTGCGCTCGTGGGCCGCGATGATCGCCGCCGCGCCGTGGTCGACCGCGCGCTGCACCGCGTCGAGCACCAGGCGCGCGCTCGCCTCGTCGAGGTGGGCCGTGGGCTCGTCGAGCAGCAGCAGCCAGGCTCCGGACCCGACCCGGTGCAACGCCCGGGCGACGGCGACGCGCTGACGCTGGCCCAGTGACAGCTGGGAAACCGGCCGGTCGGCCAGCTCGGTCAGCCCGAGTTCGGCGAGCACCGCGCCGGCGGAACCCACCTCCTCGCGGACCGTGCCGCCGGTGAACACCGGCGACTGCGGCACCCACGCGACCTGTTCGCGCCAGCGGGCGAGGTCGGCGTCGGCGAGGTCCGTCGAGCCGACCGTGATGACGCCGTCGTGCGCCGGGACGAAGCCGAGCAGCGCCGAGAGCGTCGTCGACTTGCCGCCACCGCTCGGGGCGCGCAGCCAGACCGTCTCGCCGGGCCGGACCGCGAACGACTCGCCGTCCGGTGCGAAGCCCCCGCGCCGCGCCACCCGGAGGGAAGTCGCGCGCAGCTCACCGCGCGACGGGATCGCGGTCCCCGAAGGAGGCACGGGGAGCGCCAGCAGATCGGCGACGCGCCGGACCGCTTCGACGCCGTCCTCGCTGGCGTGGAACGCGGCGCCGACCGCGCGCAGCGGCTGGTAGCACTCCGGCGCGAGGATCAGCACTCCGAGCCCGATGGCCAGCGGCAGGTGACCGCCGGCGAGCCGGACACCGATCACGACCGCGACGAGCGCCACCGACAGCGTCGCGACCAGTTCGAGCACGAACGCCGAGGAGAAGGCGACCTTCAACGTCCTGAGCGTCGCGCGGCGGTGGCGTTCGGACAGCCGCCGGACGGTCTCGGCCTGCGCCGCGGCCCGGCGGAACGCGGTCAGCACCGGCAGCACGCGCACGAGTTCCAGCAGCCGGCCGGACATCCGGTGCGTCGCGTCGGTCGCGCCGGCGACGCGGTCGGCGGTGTACTTGCCGACGAGGACGGCGAACACCGGCAGCAGCGGCACGGTCAGCGCGACGATCACGCCGGACGGCCAGTCGGCGAACAGGATCGCCGCGCCGGCGCCGAGGGGCACGACGGCCGCCGTCACCAGGGCGGGGAGGTATTCGCGGAAGTAGGCGTCGAGCGCGTCGAGGCCGCGGGTGGTGAGCGCGGTCAGCTCGCCGTGGCCGCGCCGGGCGATCCACTCGGGACCCAGGCGCAGCGCGTGGTCGACGGCCTTGGCGCGCAGCTCGCGTTGCGCGGTCGCGGCGGCGCGGGCGGAGACCGTGCGCACCGCCCAGCCGGTCAGCGCGCGCGTCGCGACGAGCGCGAGCAGCGCGGCCAGCCGGGCGGTGCTTCCCCCGGAACCTGCTCCGACGATCGCCGCGAGGACGTCGGCGAGCAGGAACGCCTGTGCCACCAGCGCGGCGGCGTTGACGAACGACAGGAAACCCACCAGGGCCAGCGCTCGGCGCACGGCCGGCACGAGAGCCGGCAACGCGCCGAGCGGGCCCTTTCCCGGGCGCGCCGAGTCCACTGTGGACTCCGAGGCGGAAAGGGGAGCGCGTCCGGAAAGTTTGCTCATGACGCGTGGACCGCCGGGATGTGCTGGGTGCCGATGCGCTTGCGGAACACCCAGTAGGTCCAGCCCTGGTAGACCAGCACGGCCGGGGCACCGAAGACGGCGACCCAGGTCATCACGGTCAGCGTGTACGGGCTCGAGGCGGCGCCCTCGATGGTGAGCGTGTTGGCGGCGTCGAGGGTCGAGGGCAGGACGTTCGGGAAGAGCGAGCCGAACATGACCACCGCGGCCCCGGCGATGACCACGCCGAGCGCGGCGAACGCCTGCCCGTCGCGGTCGGCGCGCAGCCGCAGCCAGGCGACGACCGCGGCGACGGCGCTGATCCCGAACGCGAGCAGCGTCCACGACGTGCCCGCGCGCCACTGGACGACCGAGAGGAACGCGACCACCGGCACCATGGCGAGCGGCAGCAGCCTGAGCGCCAGCGTGCGCGCCCGTTCCCGCAGGTCACCACTGGTCTTGAGGGCGAGGAACGCGGCGCCGTGGGTGATCGAGAAGGCGGCGATCGCGACCGCGCCGAGCAGGGTGTCCCAGCGGACGGCGGCGAACGCGGAGCCGACGCGGTTGCCGTCGGCGTCGAGGGGCAGGCCGAGGACGGTGGTGGCGAGGATGAGGCCGACGCCCAGCGGCGGGATCCACGAGCCGAGCACGATGACCCGGTCCCAGTTGCGCCGCCAGCGCTCGGAGTCGACCTTGCCGCGGTAGTCGAAGGCGACGCCACGGCCGATGAGAGCGAGCAGCACGAGCAGGAGCGGCAGGTAGGCGGCCGAGAACAACCCCGCGTACCAGGCCGGGAAGGCGGCGAACGTGGCGCCGGCGGCGACGATGAGCCAGACCTCGTTGCCGTCCCAGACCGGCCCGATGGTGTTGACCATGACGCGGCGCTCGGTGTTGTCGCGCCCGAGCACCGGCAGCAGCATGCCGACGCCGAAGTCGAACCCTTCGAGGAAGAGGTACCCGAGCCAGAAGAAGGCGATGACGACGAACCAGGCGATTTCGAGGCTCATCGCTTACCTCCGACCGGCCGGTGGCTGTGAGTTATCCACAGGGAACCGAGTTGTCCACAGACGAACTGTGGGTAACTCGCAAGAGTGGTCACATCGACACTCATCGTCAGCACCTCAGTAGGCGAAGGCGAGGGTGTCCTCGCCCGGTTTGTCGGAGTCACCCGGCTTCTCCGGGGGCATCACCGCATCGACGCCGCCCCGGACGTACTTGCGCATCAGGTACACCTCCACCACGCCGAGAGCGGCGTACACCGTGGTCAGCGCGATCAGCGAGGTCCACACCTCGCCGGTCGTCAACCTCGACACGGCCTGGGCGGTGAACATCCACACGCCGTCCACCCCGCTCGGGTTGGGGACGACCACGAACGGCTGACGGCCCATCTCGGTGAAGATCCAGCCCGCGCTGTTGCCCAGGAACGGGGTGGCGATGCCGCCGAGGACCAGCCACGGGAACCAGCGGCCGCCCGGGACGCGGCCCTTGCGGGTCACCCAGAGGGCCAGGACGCCGATGCCCGCCGAGACCGCGCCGAAGCCGATCATCATGCGGAAGCCCCAGTACGTCACCGGCAGGTTGGGCACGTAGTCGATCGGCTGGCCCGCCAGCGAACCCAGCGCCGGGTCGTCCGGGTAGTTCGTGCCGTACTTGGCGTGGTACTCGGTGATCAGGTCCTCGACGCCCTTGACCTCGGTCTTGAAGTCGTTGTGCGCCAGGAACGACAGCAACGCGGGCACGTTGAACGTCTTGACGTCTTCGCAGTTCGCGCCGGCCACGTCACCGATCGCGATGATCGAAAAACTGGCCGGCTTTTCCGTGTGGCACAACGCTTCCGCCGACGCCATCTTCATCGGCTGCTGCTCGAACATCAGCTTGCCCTGCGTGTCGCCTGTGATCGCCAGGACCGCGAACGCCGCCACGCCGACCCAGCCACCCAGCCGCAGCGAGGAACGCCACACGTCGGCGTGGTCGCCGCGCCGCCACAGGTGCCAGCCCGCGACACCGACCAGGAACGCCGCCGCCACCGAAAACGCACCGGCCAGGGTGTGCGGGATCGCGGCCAGGGCCGTGTTGTTCGTCAGCACCGCCCAGATCGAGTTCATGGTCGGCTTGCCGTTCTCGAACGTCACGCCCACCGGGTGCTGCATCCACGAGTTCGCGGCCAGGATGAAGTACGCAGACGCCATCGTGGCCAGCGAAAACGCCCACGCGCACGCCAGGTGGACCTTCTTCGGCAGCCGGTCCCAGCCAAAGATCCACAGGCCGAGGAACGTCGACTCGACGAAGAAGGCGAGGAGCCCTTCCATCGCCAGCGGCGCGCCGAAGACGTCGCCGACGAAGCGGGAGTACGCGCTCCAGTTCATCCCGAACTGGAACTCCTGCACGATCCCGGTCACCACGCCCATGGCGAAGTTGACCAGCAGGAGCTTGCCCCAGAACTTCGTCATCTTCAGGTGCCGCAGCTCGCCGGTGCGGACCCAGCGGGTCTGCATCGCCGCGACCAGGATCGACAGCCCGATGGTCAGCGGGACCATCAGGAAGTGGTAGACGGTGGTGATGCCGAACTGCCACCGCGCTAGCTCAAGGACCTCCACGTGGTCCAGCGTGCTCCGGCCCTGGTGACGCGGCCAGATCAACTGGTCCCGTTCGTGGCGGGACCAACGTCCTACAGCTGGTCGAGTGCCTTCCGCGCCTCGTCCGCGACGAGCCGCCGCGGGCCGGCATCCCCGAGCTCGAGGACGTGCCGAAGGGCCAGCGCGTACGCGGTGTCGAACGCCTTGTCCGCGGCGACCGGAAGGTCCGGCGACACGCCGACGCCCTCCCAGTTCTCCCCCGTCTTCGGGTCGTACGAGCGGGCGAGCGGCACCGTCACGTCCAGGTAGGTGTCCACTTTGTACTGTTCGCACGGGTGGGCGCCACCCCGCGTCGGCTCACCGACGGTCTTCGCGCGCCCCTGCCGCTGCAGCGAGAAGGCGAGGTCTTCGCCGCCGGAGAACGTCGCCGGGCCGGTGAGCACCCAGATCGGCTTGGTGCCGCCGAACTTCGGGCCCGGGACGTAGGGCAACGTCCACATCTGGCTGACGCGGTCGCCTTCGCGCTCGTAGAAGTCGAGGTAGTGGGTCCGCTCGTCGACGAGGTAGCTCTGCAGGAACGCGCTGGTCTCCGGGTCGCCGCCGCGGTTGTGCCGCACGTCGAGCAGCAGCGCGTCGGTCGGCGCGACCAGCGTCATCGCCGCCGAGACGGCCGAGGCCGCGAAAGCGAGCGGGTAGAGCATGGTCGTGTCGACGTAACCGACGTTGCCCAGGAGCCGCCGCACCGAGGCGATCCCGAAGTTTTCCAGCTCGGCCGCCTGCCGGAAGTTCTCTGACGCGTGCTGCGCGTCGCCGTCCTCGGCCACCGGATCGACGTGGTGACGCAGGCGCAGATGCTTGTCGTCGTTCACCGACTGGAGGTCCGCTGTGACGGCCGTCGCGAATTCCGCGTCGCCGAGGTCCGCGTACGCGCCCTCGTCGAGGCGGGCGCGAAGCAGCTTCGTCAGCTTCGTGGCGACGTCCGGGAAGACGTAGTGAGCGTCCAACCGGCGGATGACTTCTTCGACCTGCGCAGCACGCGCCTGTGACCCCATGCCGAGCAACCTACCGCAGGCCACAACCGAAAATTCGGCACGCCGAAAAAATTTGTGCGACGGTCCGGGATGCCAAATTCATGGCCGCCGATCAGGCAATTTCGCGTTCGCCATCAGCTTGCGGCTTTCCCGATCTCCCCTTTATCGTTGCAGTGAAAGGGGCGAAAAACACTCATGACTGCCGCTATGGTGGCGCTGATCAGCGCGTTCGGCCTGGTCCTCGCTGTGGAACTGCCGGACAAGACGCTCGTCGCGACCCTGGTGCTGACCACCCGTTTTCGCGGCTGGCCGGTTTTCGCCGGGGTCTGCGCCGCGTTCGCCGTGCAATGCGTCATAGCGGTCGCGTTCGGCAGCGTGTTGACGCTGTTGCCGGACGTGGTCCTTTCGCTGGTCGTCGCCGCGATGTTCGGCCTCGGCTCTTTCATGCTCCTTCGCGAGGGATTCAGCAAGGCCGACGAAGCAGGCGAAGACGCTTCGCGCACCGGGCCCTCGCCGCTGTCCTTCACCCGCTCGGCGATGACGTCGTTCGGCGTGCTCTTCGCCGCCGAGTGGGGCGACGCCTCCCAGCTCGCGACGGCGAGCCTCGCCGCCCGCATCGGCAACCCCTTCGCCGTCGGCGTCGGCGCCTTCACCGCGCTCGTCGTGGTGGCCGGGCTCGCCGTGTTCATCGGCGCGAAGATCCGCAGCCGGATCAAGCCGAAGCTGATCCAGCGCTGCGCCGGGTTCGGGTTCGCCGGGTTCGCCGCGTTCGCCCTGGTCCAGCTGGCCTTCTGACCGATCTTTCACAGGTTCGCCCGGTAACCTTTCGGAAACGAAAGGGAGAGCGCCGGGTGAACTCGCCGAAGACGCACGCCGTCTCGCCACTGCACGGCCGGGTCGCGCTCGGCGGCATCGGCCTCGCCGTGGCCATCTCGATCGACCTGCACCTGCGGCTGTCCGGCCAGGTCAGCCCGATCTGGCAGACGCTCTCCGAGTACGTCTACGGCAAGCTCGGCACGTCCTCGGCCGCTCCCCTGTTCAGCGTGATGTGCCTGGCGCTGTCGCTGGGCTCGGTCGCCCTGCTCGCCGGGATCGCCAAGGCCCACCGCCCGGGCACCACCGCCGTCTGCGTCCTGCTCGGCGTCTGGTCGGCCGGGCTGCTGGTCTGCGGGCTCGTGCCCGTCGACCCGGACGGTCAGGCGCGTTCGCTCGCCGGGCAGGTCCACAACATCGCCGCCCTGACGGCGTTCATCGCGCTGCCGGCGGCCGCGTTCGTGCTGACGAAGAAGGGCCGCGAGCGCTGCCCGTGGGAACCCCGCCGGACGACGATCCGGCGCCTGGCCACGGCGAGCTTCGTCAGCGTCGGCGTGGTGCTCGGCGGGTTCGTCCTGACGCTCGTCCTCGGCCCGGCCCAGCAGGACGTCACGCTGGGCCTCTTCGAGCGGCTGCTGTTCACCGTCGACGTCGCCCTGCTGCTGACTATGGTCCGGCCGCTGCGTTAGCCGTCCGTCTTCAGGACGCCGGCCAGCCGGGTGGCGGCCGCGACGACCTGGGGGCCCACTTCGGCCGCCTTCAGCGGCTCCATCGAGACGACGCCGACGCTCGCCCGCAGCCCCGGGACCCCGCGGACCGGCGCCGCGACGCCGGACGCGCCCGCCTCGAGCTCCCCTGTCGACGTCACCCAGCCGTCGCCGCCGGGACGCAGGGTCATCGCCTTGCCGGCCGCGCCGGCGGTCAGCGAGTGCCGGCTGCCGACCCGGTAGGCGACGTGGAAATTCGTCCAGGACGGTTCGACGACGGCCACCGCAAGCGCTTGCGTCCCCTGCGCGACCGACAGGTGCGCGGTCGCGCCGACCTTCTCGGCCAGCTCGCGCAGCACCGGGCCCGCCGCGTCCCGCAGCTGCGGGAGCACCTGCCCGGCCAGCCGGAGCAGCCCGACGCCGAGCCGGACCTTCGTGCCGTCCCGCCAGACCAGCCCGCGTTCGGACAGCGGCACGAGCAGCCGGTAGACGGCCGCGCGGCTGGCTCCGATGGCCACGGCCAGCTCGGAGATGGTCGCCGCGTCGCCGCCGGCGTCGGCCACTGCCTGCAGCAGCGCCAAGCCGCGGTCGAGCGTCAGCGACCCCTCCCGGCTGGTCACAGCAAGCCGAGTTCGCCCAGGTCGGCGACCGGCTCCTCGAACGACGCCGCCGCGTAGGACGCGAAGAGCGCCCGCACGGCCTTCGCGGCCGGCTCGGACAGCGCACGGGCCTCGTCGGCCAGCGCCTGGGCGTCGGTCGACTCCAGGGCGCCCCGGACGTCACCGCCGGCCAGGCTGCGCGCGGAGGCCACGAGGAGGTTCAGGAAGCCGTGGTGCACGAACCCGGAGTCCGGATCGGTGTGCCGGACCGCGCGGTGCAGGCTGTTGGTCGCCTTGAACGACGCCCCGGCGGACCCGCTGACGACGGCGAGGAAGTCCGCCACCTCGTCGACGCTGGGGAAGTTCTCGCCCGCCTTGCCGCCGCAGCGGATCTTCGGCCAGCTGCCGTGCTCGATCACCTTCCGCACGCCGTCCAGCCAGCCGACGCCGCGCCGCGGCTCGACCACCCGGATGACGTCCTCGGGGACGAACTCCGAGACGCGCTCGAGCCACACCTCGTCGACGTCCGACGGCGCCGGCATCTCGACCATCCGCAGCGCGAGCAGCTCACTGCGCGACTCGACGATCGAGATGGCCTTCGGGACGCCGCCGAGACCGGTGTCGATGATCAGCGAAAGCGGCAGCGGCTGCTTCGGTTTGATCTTGATCAGCTCGGTGATGAGCTCGGGTAGCCGCGACGCCTGGCAGAGGAAAACCCCCAGTACACCGGCGTGTTCGGAGTCCCGGCTGGCGAAGTGCGCACGCAGCGCTTCGGGCATGGCCGCACCGACCGGAGGGAACAGCGCCGAGTCGTCGACGAGCCTCGCGAACAGGGGAGGAATTCCACGGGGGCCGGGGGGCGTGAGTTCCACAGCGCTTGACACGACTGACACGCTAGTAGCGTACGACATGAGGACAAAATCGTTCGCACAACGGACACGTCAGAAGGGGACGTCGATGCCTTACTACCGGCGAGTAGGCGAGCTTCCGCACAAGCGGCACACCGCGTTCCGGAAGCCGGACGGCGGCCTCTACGCCGAGGAGCTGATGGGCGTCGAGGGCTTCTCCGCCGACTCCGCGCTGCTCTACCACCGCGGCCTGCCGACGGCGATCGTCGACGCCGTCGCGGTCGAGGAGGACCGCGGGCCGCTCACCCCGAACCACCCGCTCAAGCCGCGGGCGTACCAGACCCGGGACCTCAAGTTCGGCGGCGAAGCCGACGCGGTGACCGACCGGCGCCGGCTGTTCGGCAACAACGACGTCACCATCGGGTTCGTCACGGCGACCGCGCCCAGCCCGCTGTACCGCAACGCGGCCGGCGACGAGCTCTTCTACGTCCACGGCGGCTCCGCGACCTTCGAGACGATCTACGGCCGGCTGGAGGTCGGCGACGGCGACTACGTCGTCATCCCCACCTCGTGCACCTACCGGGTCGTCCCGCACGGTGAGGTCAACCTCTTCACCCTCGAAGCGCGCGGCCACATCGGGCCGCCCAAGCGCTACCTGTCGGCGAAGGGGCAGTTCCTGGAGCACTCGCCGTACTGCGAGCGTGACATCCGCGGGCCGTCGGAGCCGCTGCTGGAAGACGGCGAGGACGTCGAGGTGCTCGTGCGGCACCGCGCCGGGCTGACCCGCTACACCTACGCGACGCACCCCTTCGACGTCGTCGGCTGGGACGGCTGCCTCTACCCGTGGGTGTTCAACATCGACGACTTCGAGCCGATCACCGGCCGCGTGCACCAGCCGCCGCCCGTGCACCAGACGTTCGAGGGGCCGAACTTCGTCGTCTGCTCCTTCTGCCCGCGGAAGGTCGACTACCACGAGGGCGCGATCCCGGTGCCGTACAACCACGCGAACGTCGACTCCGACGAGCTGATGTTCTACGTGCGCGGCAACTACGAAGCCCGGAAGGGCTCGGGGATCGGGATCGGCTCGCTCTCGCTGCACCCGTCCGGCTTCACGCACGGCCCGCAGCCGGGCGCGGCGGAGGCGTCGATCGGCGCGGAGTTCTTCGACGAGACCGCGGTCATGGTGGACACGTTCGCGCCGCTGGAACTCGGCGAAGCCGCCGACGCGTCCGAAGACCCGGGGTACGCCTGGACGTGGTCGCGCCGCGGCCCTAAGGGATAGTCAAGTTCCGGAATTACCGTCCCGTCCCCGTTCCGTCGGCCGATAATGGACTTTCCGGCGGAACGGGGAGGGCTCGATGATCAATTCCCAGCCAACAGGGCGAAAGAGAAAAATCCTCCCGTTCCTCGCCGCGATCGTGGTCGCCGCCGGGCTGATCATCGGAATCCGGTACTGGACCAGTGGTTCGAGCGACGAGGCCGACGCGCCGAAGTGCTCCGGCGCGGACGCGATCGCGCTCAACATCGCCTCGTCGCCGGAAAAGGCCGGCATCGTCCAGGAGGCCGCGAAGGCCTACTCCGGACGGTCGGTCGCCGGGCACTGCGTCGACGTCGTCGTGAAGTCGAAGTCCTCCGGCGTCGCGATGCAGGCGCTGGCGAACGGCTGGAACGAAGCCACCGACGGGCCGCGCCCGGACGTCTGGACGCCGGCCGCGAGCGGCTGGGTCAACCTGCTGCGCGTCAACGCGAAGGGCGACTCGGCGTCGATCGTGCCGGACGGCGACCCGCAGTCGGTCGCGAACTCGCCGCTGGTCGTCGCGATGCCGAAGCCGATGGCCGAGGCGCTCGGCTGGCCCGGCAAGGCGATCGGCTGGACGGACCTCACCGCGCTGGCCACCGATCCGGCGGGCTGGGCGAAGTACGGCCACCCGGAGTGGGGCAAGTTCCGGCTGGGCAAGACCAACCCGAACATCTCGACGTCGGGGCTGAACGCCACGATCGGCGCCTACTACGCCGCCACCGGCACGTCGTCCGACCTCACGACGGCCGCGCTCGAGAAGCCGGACGCGAAGCAGTTCGTCACGAACCTCGAGCAGGCGATCGTGCACTACGGCGACACCACGCTCACCTTCCTGACCAACCTGCAGAAGGCCGACGACAAGGGCGCGGCGCTGTCGTACATCTCGGCGGTCACCGTCGAGGAGAACTCGCTGATCGGCTACAACCAGGGCAACCCGACGAACGACCCGGCCAAGGTCGGGCAGCACGGGCCGCCGAAGGTGCCGCTGGTGGCGATCTACCCGGGTGACGGGACGCTGAACTCCGACCACCCGTTCGTCGCGCTGAACTGGGCGGACGCCACGCGCAAGCAGATCGCCGCGGACTTCCTGGGCTACCTGCGCCAGGACGAGACGCAGGCGAAGTTCGCCGCGCTCGGCTTCCGCTCGTTCGACGGCAAGCCGGGTTCGCAGGTGACGCCAGCCAACGGTGTGCAGCCGGACGCGAAGATCACCTTCCTGCGGCCGCCGTCGCCGTCGGTGCTGTCGAAGCTGCTGGCCTCGTGGACCGACCTGCGCAAGAAGGCGAACGTGCTGCTCGTGGTGGACGTCTCGGGCTCGATGGGTGACGAGGTGAAGGGCACCGGCAAGAGCAAGATCGACCTCGCGAAGCAGGCCGCGATCGACTCGCTCGGCCAGTTCGTGCCGCGGGACCAGGTCGGGCTCTGGCAGTTCTCGACCCACCTCGACGGCGACAAGGACTACCAGGAACTGCTCCCGGTGCAAACGCTCGGCACCGGCGGCAAGGAGACCCTCGCCATGCGGCTGAGCGGGCTGACCCCCCAATCCGGCACGGGGCTGTACGACTCGTCGCTGGCCGCATACGAGTACATGAAGGCCCACCTGGACCCGACGGCGATCAACGCGGTCGTGGTGCTCACCGACGGCCGCAACGAGGACTCCGGTGGCATCGACATCGACCACCTGGTGCCGCAGCTGCGCCCGGAGGGCAACGCGGAGACGGTCCGCCTGTTCACGATCGCCTACGGCTCGGACGCCGACCAGGGCGTGCTGAAGCAGATCGCCGAAGCGACGGCGGGATCGGAGTACGATTCGTCCAAACCGGACTCGATCAACCAGGTGTTCACCTCCGTGATCTCCAACTTCTGATGAAGTTCGCCCGTGAGCTCGCCGAACCGTGGGGGCTGCTGCTCGCCGCCACGTCGGCGGGGGTGGCGTGGGCCGTGCAGCTGCCGGTCGTCGCCGCCGTCGGGGTCGGGGTGGCGGTGCTCGCCGCGCGGGCGGGCGTGGCGGTCCTGGGCGGCGAGAAGGCGGAGCCTCCGCCGCGTGAAGCACGGGTACTGCCCGTCGCGCCCGGGTCGGCCGAGGAGAACTGGCTGCACCGGGCGGAGGGCGCGGCCGAGGGGTTCGCCTCGCTCAGCGCCTCCCTCGACGCCGGCCCGCTCGCCGAGCGCGTCGCGGACATGGAGCCGGTGGTCCGGGAGACGCTGTCGACGCTGCGACGGCTGGCCGGCCGCGCGTCGGCGACCGGCCAGGCGCTGGCCAGGGTCGACCTCGACGCCGTCGCGCACGAACGACGCCGGCTGCAGCGCGAGTTGCGCACGGCGAACCCCGAGGTGCGCGGCGACCTCGAGCAGGCACTGACGGCCGTGCAGGCCCAGGCTGACGTGCACGTCCGCTTGTCCGGCGCCCGGGACAAGCTGCTGGCCCAGCTGCAGTCCGGCGCGCTCGGCCTGGACAGCCTGGTGGCCAGGGTCGCCGAGCTGACGGCGACGACGACGGACGTCACCGTGGACACCGGCGCGGTCCGGGAGCTGAGCGACCAGCTGGAGGGCATCCGGCAGGGCGTGCTGGAGACCGAACAGGCGACGCGCAGGTCGCTGGGTTAGGCGGCCACCGGCGTCCGGTCTCGGCGCGGCAGCAGCAGCGGCGTCGCCAGCACGAGGACCCCGGCGACGCCGATCGCGACGCGCGGGCCGGTGAGGCCGGCGAGCAGGCCCCAGACCGCGGTCAGCGTGGCGATCGCCGCTTTCGTGCTGACCGACCACGCCGAGAGCGTCCGGGCGATGCGGTCCGCCGGGAGCTGCTCGAGCCGGTAGGTCGCGGTCACCGGGTTGAAGACGCTGCAGCTGACGATCAGCCCGAGTTCGACGACCATGACGTACACCAGCCCGCCGGTACCGGCCGGGATGAAGGCCAGCGCGAGCAGCCAGCACGCCCTGACCGTGCCGGCCGTCAGCAGGACGGGGTGCCGGCCGAACCGCTCGACGAGCCGCGGGGTCAGCCGCGAGCCGACCAGCCCGCCGAGGCACGGGACGGCGAACGCGAGCCCGTACTGCCACGGCGTGAACCCGAGCTGGTTCAGCATCAGCACGGCGAGCAGCGGCTCGGTCCCCATGATCAGGCCGTTGAACACCATGGCGTTGAAGAGCAGCGGCCGCAGTCCGGGGTGGGCCAGCACGAAGCGCCACCCGTCGGCGAGGTCGCGCAGGCGAAGCCGGGTGGCGGTGCGCGGACGCGGCTCGTCCCCGCCGATCGCGCGGATCCCGAGTGCGGAGAGCAGGAAGCTGACGGCGTTGGCGACCACCGACGTCACCGGACCGAACAGCGCGAACGCGGCCCCGCCGAGCGGCGGGCCGAGCGCGGTGGCGGTCCAGTTCGTGGACTCGAACCGGCCGTTCGCGACGAGCAGGTCTTCGGGCGGCACCAGTCCCTTGAGGAACGCGCCGCTGGCCGAGCTGAAGGTGATGTCCGCCGCGGCGACGACCACCGAGACGGCCAGGAGCTGGCCGAAGCTCAGCACGCCGAGGGCGTAGGCGGCCGGCACGCTGACCAGCGCGCCGAACCGGACCAGGTCCATG
This sequence comes from Amycolatopsis sp. DG1A-15b, assembly GCF_030285645.1. Taxonomy (GTDB): domain Bacteria; phylum Actinomycetota; class Actinomycetes; order Mycobacteriales; family Pseudonocardiaceae; genus Amycolatopsis. The sequence goes on along the minus strand of NZ_CP127296.1, from coordinate 8,272,978 downwards.
CCCACCATGACCGGCCGCTTCCGGCGCCGATCGACCCACGGCCCCAGCGGCACGGCGACGAGCGCACCGACGGCCGGCCCGACCGCGGCGAGCGCCGAGACGGCCGTGGGCCCGGCGTGCAGGACGAGGATGGCGAGCATCGGGAAGGCTCCGAAGCCGAGCCACGTCCCGAACGCGCTCACGGCGTAAGCCGACCAGAGCCACCTGAACCGCGGTCCCAGCGACCGCCCGCGCATCACCGGGAGATCAAAGCCGGGAACGACCGCGCGGGGCAAACAACCGACGCGGCGGCGAGCCACAACGCGGCGTTGTGAATCTAGAGTCGGTCGTCGTGGACCTCGATGCCGTGCGCACCTTCGTCGCCGCCGTGGAGGCGGGCCGGTTCCAGGACGCCGCCACCGATCTGTCGATCACGCAGCAGGCCGTTTCGAAGCGCATCGCCGCCTTGGAGAAGTCGCTCGGGGTGCGGCTGTTCACGCGCACCGCCCGCGGGGCCGTGCTCACCGGGGACGGCGACGCCTTCCTGCCCCACGCGCGCGAGCTGCTGTCGGCCGAGCTACGGGCGCTCGCGTCGGTGCGCACCGGGCCGCTCCGGGTCGACGTCATCGGCCGGCGGCTGTGCCCGGCCACGTTGCTGCGTGGATTCCACGAGGCGCACCCGGACATCGCGTTGGAGGTCGCGACGCTCTTCGACACCGCGGTCGCCGCTCTCCGGGACGGCTCGATCGATGCCTCGTTCCGCGCGGTCGTCGCACTGCCGGACGACCTCGACGCCCAGTGGGTGCTCGACGAGCCGATCCAGCTGTTGTGCGGCTCCCGGCACCCGCTGGCCGGAGCGCCTTCGGTGGCTCCGGGTGAGCTCGCCGGGCATCGGATCCGGCTGCCCGGCGTGGTGCCCGGGACCGAGTGGGGCGCCTACTACGCCGAATTCGCGGCCGCGTTCGACCTGTGGATCGACGCGGCCGGGCCGAACTTCGGCACCGAGGTGGTGCTGGACACGATCGCGGAGTCCGGTGAGGTGGTGACCTTGGTCGGGGCGGGCAGCCGGGTGTCGTGGCCGCCCGGGCACGACCTGCGGCGCGTGCCGATCGAAGCCCCGGTGCCGGTGTACCCGCATTCGCTGGTGTGGCGCCGGGGCAACGCGCACCCGGGGCTCACCGCGCTCCGGCAGCACCTCGCGACGAGCGAGCACGTCGCCGGCGCATGGCGGCCGAGCTGGGCCGCTCAGCCGAGCCAGACCGTACCCAGTACCGGGTAGCCCGGCAGGCCCGTCTTGGCCGCGCCCGGCCCGGGGACGCCCGCGATCCACAGGCGGCCCGTCGCCGCGATGTTCGCCGCCATCGACGGGTCCGCCTTGGGGAGGCGGAACGGGACCACGCGGCCGTCGGCCAGCATGGTCAGGCCGCTCAGCCTCGCCACGCCGTGGCGGCTCATGCGAACCGGGCCGTCGAGGACCGCGCGCAGCTCCGTCCAGTGGTCCGCCCGGAGCGGCCGGCGGTACGCGATCGCGCGGAACGCGCTCACCGAAGCACCGAGCAGGGTGCCGGCCCCGAACGGCCACGCGACCCAGCCCACGACCGGGAAGCCGAGCCCGACCCAGACCGCGAACGCGGCCAGGACCAGCAGGAAAGCCGCCGTCGCACGCAGGTCGCGGGCGAGCTGGTGGCGGTGCGCGGTCAGCACGGGGTCGAGCCTCGGTGAACCGGACCCGGCCGGTGCCGGCATCGGCACCGCACCCGGCGGCGGCCCGTCGTGGACGGTGGCGCGGCGGAGCCGCACCACGCCGGAGAAGCCGACGAACACCTTCGGGCCCCGCCCCAGCAGCCAGACCCGCCGGTGCCCGGCCACCAGCAGGCGGTGCGCTTCGTCGAGCCGGACGCGCAGCCACCGGCCGTCCGGCAGGCGCACGCCGACCGTCCGGCCGGCCGCGACCAGGCCGTCGGCGGTGACGTCCACCTGCCGGAACGCTTCCCGCTTCAGCCGTGTCTCGGGCACCCTGCCGTACGCCCGGTAAAGCCACCACGCTTCGATCGCGCCGGCCAGCGCGAACGTGCCGACCGGCAGGGCGACCCCGGCGCCGGCGACGAACTGGGCGACCCCGAACACCAGGAAGAACCCGGCCACCAGCCGCCGGTTCGCGGTGTCGCCGAGGCGATCGAGGTACTCGCCGAAGATCGGCAGGGCGCCGGAGGGCATGGCGGGGTCGAGTTCGAAGGCGCGGACGCGCTCGGGGACCGGGACGATCGGCACGCGGACCCCCCAGGGGCTCGGGTTGTTACCCGCTTTTCGACGAAGTGGGCACCGGCGTTACCAAATGTGCCGATCAGCGGAAGGGAGGTGACGACCACGACTATCCAGACCGCCGAATTCAGGTTAGGCTCACCTAAGTAGGAGGTGAGCCGTGACCGAGGCCCCCACATCCGTCCGCCGCCCGCCGGCCCCCAATCCCGCCGAGCGCGCCAAGACGATCGCGACCCGCAACGGCCCCGCGTCGTTGCTGCCCACCTGCGACCGCGCGGATCTGAACGGCGAGCGCGTCGTCCCCGTCCTGCACCACGTGCACCACAGCGGCAGCGTCAGCGTGCTGCTGCCCGACGACCACCCGATGGTCCGCGCGGCGAAGCAGACCCAGCGCGGGGAGCTGGCCGTGATGGTCGAGGTCGCCGACCAGGCGCCGGTCGCCCTGCGGGAACCGATCCGCGGGCTGCTGTGGATCACCGGCTGGCTGCGGCCGCTCTCGCCGGTTTCGGCCCGCGCCCGGGCGGTGGCGATCGCCGAGACGCGGCCGGACGAGCGGCTCCTCGACGTCGGTCACGGCGTCACGCTGCTGCGGCTCACGCCGGCGTCGCTCGTGCTCGCCGACGCCGAAGGCACGCACTCGCTGCGCCCGCACGTGTTCAGCGCCGCGCCGCCCGACCCGTTCCACGACTACGAGGCCGGGTGGCTGCGGCACCTGGAGAGCGACCACGCCGACGTCGTCGGGCAGCTGGCGAAGCACCTGCCGACGGCGTTGCGCGGCGGCCGGATCCGCCCGCTCGGGCTCGACCGGTTCGGGCTGCGGCTGCGCGTCGAGTCCGACACGGGCGACCACGACGTGCGGCTGGCGTTCTCGAAGTCCGTCGACAGCCCGTCGCAGCTCGCGTCGGAACTGCGGCGGCTGGTCGGCTGCCCGTTCCTGCGCGGGCGGTCAGGCTAGTTCGGCGGGGAAGCCACCCTTCGCGATCGGCCCCCAGCTCTCGATGGTGACGCGGATGATGCTCTTGCCCTGCTTGACCATGGCCTCGCGGTATTCGTCCCAGTCCGGGTGTTCGCCCGAAATGCTGCGGAAGTAGTCCACGAGCGGCTCGACCGAATCCGGGACGTCCAGCACCTCGGCGGTGCCGTTCAGCTGGACCCACTGGTCGTTCCACTCGTCGGACAGGATGCAGGCGGAGACCTCCGGGTTGCGCTTGACGTTCACGACCTTCGCACGCTTCGGGTAGGTCGAGATGACGAGCCTGCCCTCGGCGTCGACGCCGCAGGTCACCGGCGAGAGCTGCGGGCCGCCGTCGGCCTTCGTGGTGAGCAGGATGGCGCGGTGGCGGGTCGACAGGAACTCGACCAGCGCGGCGCGGTCGACGGTTTCGTTGGTGGCGATGCTCCTCGGCATACTCCGAAGGTAGCGTGCGTCCATGACGTTCACCGCGCGATCGTGGCTGGCGCCGGACCGCCCCGAGTTCCCCGCCACGGTCGAGGACCCGGCCGAGCGCCGCGCGATCAAGCTCGAGCTGCTGATCGTCTTCGGGATCACGCTGGGCCTGTCCGGGGTGCGCAGCCTGCTGTCCCTTGTGGACTCGCTGCTGCAGCCGGTCCCGCTGGCCCAGCAGCAGACCCAGCTGAACGTGCCGCAGGCCGCGGCGAGCCTGATCGACCTGCTCAAGCAGCTGCTGTCGGCGATGCAGCTGGTCGGCTGGGGCGCGCTGGGGCTGTACCTGCTGTGGCGCGCGGGCATCAAGATCACCCGGCTGGGGCTGGACCGCCGGTCGGCGGGCTACGACACGCTGCTGACCGTCGTGCTCGCCGCGATCATCGGGATCCCCGGCCTGGCGCTCTACTTCGTCTCCTACCACCTCGGGTTCAGCCTGGCGGTGCAACCGTCCACTTTGGGCGATACATGGTGGCGGCCGATCACGCTGACGCTCTCGGCGTTCGGCAACGCCTTCGCCGAAGAAGTCCTGGTCATCGGCTACCTGCTGACGCGGCTGCGGCAGCTCGGCGTCCGCGAGAACAACGCCGTGTTCGGCGCCGCCGTGCTGCGCGGGTCGTACCACCTGTACCAGGGGTTCGGCGGGTTCGTGGGCAACTTCATCATGGGGCTGGTGTTCGGGCGGCTGTGGCAGAAGACCAACCGGCTGTGGCCGCTGGTCGCCGCGCACACGTTGTTCGATTTTGTGTCGTTCGTCGGGTATTCGCTGCTCAAGGGGCACGTTTCCTGGCTTCCCTGACTAGGGTCGGGGGGTGATCGACGAAACGACACCTCCCCGGGTGGACAGCGAAGTCGGACCCCTGCGCGCGGTGCTGCTGCACCGGCCCGGCAACGAGCTCAAAAGGCTGACGCCCCGCAACAACGACCAGCTCCTGTTCGACTCGATCCCGTGGGTCGACCGGGCCCAAGCCGAGCACGACGCGTTCGCCGAGGTGCTGCGCAACCGCGGCGTCGAGGTCCTGCTGCTGGCCGACGCGCTCCGGACGGCCCTGGAGGACGACCGGGCGCACGCAGCGGGCGTGCACGCGGCGGTCGACGACCGGCGGCTCGGCGGCGACCTGGCCGACTCGCTGCGTTCGCACCTGTCGAGCGTCGACGCGGCGGGCCTCGCCGAGGTGCTGATGGCCGGCATGACGTTCGAGGAGCTGCCGTCGGCGGAGGGCGCGTCGCTGGTGCGGATGATGAACCACCCGCACGACTTCGCCGTCGATCCGCTGCCGAACCTGCTGTTCACGCGCGACTCGTCGGTGTGGATCGCCGACCGGGTGGCGATTTCGTCCCTCACCATGCCCGCGCGCCGCCGCGAAACCGCGGTGCTCGACCTGATCTACGCCTACCACCCGCAGTTCCGCCACGCGGCCCGCGCGTACGGCGCCCATTCGGCGCCGATCGAAGGCGGCGACGTGATGCTGCTGGCGCCGGGCGTGCTCGCCATCGGCGTCGGCGAGCGGACGACGGCGGCCGGCGCGGAGTCGCTGGCGCGGTCGGTGTTCGCCGACGGCATCGCGCACACCGTGCTGGCGGTGCCGATCGAGCAGTCCCGCGCGACGATGCACCTGGACACGGTGTGCACGATGGTCGACGCCGACGCGGTGGTGATGTACCCGCTCGCCCGCGACTCGCTGACGGCGTTCACGCTGCGCCCGACCGGCGACGGCGGGGTGAAGGTGGCCGGCCCGGCGCCGTTCCTGGTGGCCGCGGCCGAGGCGATGGAGATCGACCGGCTGCGCGTGATCGACACCGGCCTCGACCCCGTGACGGCCGAACGCGAGCAGTGGGACGACGGCAACAACACCCTCGCGCTGGCGCCCGGCGTGGTCGTCGGCTACGAGCGCAACGCCGAGACGAACGAGCGGCTGGAAGCGGCCGGCATCGAGGTGCTGCCGATCGCCGGCTCCGAACTCGGCTCCGGCCGGGGCGGCCCGCGGTGCATGTCCTGCCCGGTCCGCCGCGATCCGCTGTAATGGCAGCCTTCCCTAATCGGCGCACGCCATTAGGGAAGGCTTACTTAAATTAGGTGAGTCTTCTTTAGGAATGGTAACCCTAATAGGGGGAAGATCACCAGCCAGAAGTAGTCGGAAATCGAATTCTGCCGTATCGTGGTGGTCATGGCCCTCACCAAGAAGAAAGAGCCGCGCTCGAAGTTCTACGAACTGCTGCAGGCGCAGATCCACAACGAGTTCAACGCGTCCCAGCAGTACATCGCGCTCGCGGTGTGGTTCGACGCCGAGGACCTTCCGCAGCTGGCGAAGCACTTCTACAAGCAGTCCGTCGAGGAGCGCAACCACGCGATGGCGCTCGTGCAGTACATGCTCGACCGCGACCACCACGTCGAGATCCCCGGAACCGGGGAGGTGCGCAACGACTTCTCCGGCGTCACCGAGCTCATCGAGCTCGCGCTCGCCCAGGAGAAGGAGGTCGCCGCCGACATCTCCGCGATGGCCAAGGCGGCGCGCGCCGAAGAGGACTACATCAGCGAGCAGTTCACGCAGTGGTTCCTCAAGGAGCAGGTCGAGGAGATCTCGCAGATGAACACGCTGCTGAACGTCGTCAAGCGCGCGAACGGCAACCTGTTCGAGGTCGAGAACCACCTGGCCCGCGAGTCCGTCGGCGACAACGGCGGCACCGACTCGCAGATGCCGCCGGTGGCCGGCGGCAAGCTCTGACACCGCGTTAGCACGAAACCCGGGCTCTCCCCCTGTGGACAGCCCGGGTTTCTGCATGCGGCCGGCTCTCAGCCGGCGCAGTCCTGGGTGACGCTCGTCAGGCTCGTCCGCACGACGCCGGTCTGGTCGAGCCGGAAGCGGTATTCGGCGGCCTTCCCGGCCGGGGCGACCACGCCGCCGGTTTCTTCCTTGGCCGCGGGGTAGGCGGCGAGGATCTGGTCCTTCGTGGACCCGGCGCCGATGCCCTCGGCGGTGTGCGCGGCCACGTCGGGGGTGACGACGACCAGCCCGGCCGCTTTGGAAATGACGACGCTCGCGGACGCGGGAACCCCGCTGCCCTGTGCCTTGTAGACGGTGCAGCCCGCGCCGGCCTGCGCGTCGCTGAGCGTGACAGCCACGTCGGCCACGTCGGCCTCGGTCATGCCGAGCTTGAGCTTGCCGAAGCCGTCGGCCGCGAGCAGCGGTCCGCTGGTCACGGCGGCGAGCGTGGACGGCGACGGGACGGACGACGACCGCGTCGGCCGCGGCGAAGTCGTCACTCCCGGCGGTGCGGAAGCCTGGATGCTCTGCGTTCCGGTCGGGCCGGACGTCGACGGTTCCGGCGGCCGGCCCTGCGTGAGATTCTCGGGTGGCTTGGAGTCGGCTCCGGTGCGAGGTGCGGACATCACCGCGGTGCCGTCCTCGGTGTGGAGCCGGATCATGGTCAGCCCACCGGCGACGGCGACCACCGCGGCCGCCACTCCCACCACGGCCTGCACGGTGTGGCGGCGACGGCGACGGCGCCGCGCACCGGTGACGATGATCGTGCCGGCGTCCGGCGGCGGCGGAGGCAGGTCCAGCCGCTCGTCGGCGAACAGCGCGCGCAGGCGCTGCTCCAGTTCGTCCTCGGAGATGTTCAACCCGCACCACTCCCTTCGCCTTCGCCGTCGACCGACTTCAGCTTCATCCGCAGCGACGCGATCGCCTTGCTGGCCTGGCTCTTGACGGTGCCCTGGGTGATTCCGAGGACCCCGGCGATCTCCGCTTCCGAGAGACCTTCGTAGTAACGCAGCACCATCACGGCACGTTGTCTCGGCGGCAGCGTTCGTAACGCACGCCACAGCGGCTCGTGCTCGAACGGGTCGGCCGGCACGTGCGGGCTGGTGTCCGGCAGGTCCGCGACGAGGTTCTCGCGGCGCGTCCGGCGCCAGCGGCTCACGTGCGCGTTCGCCATCGACCGGCGGACGTAGGCCAGCGGGTCGCCTGTCTTTTCGTGGACGTAGGTCCACCGCGAACCGATCTTCTCCAGCACGGTCTGCACCAGGTCCGCCGCGTCGTGCGGGTTGCCGGTGAGCGCGTGGCCGTACCGGAGCAAGCCCGGCAAGGTGGCCTGCACGAAGTCGCCGAAGTCGACGAACTCGCCAGGCAACGTCGCGGCCCTCCCTCGGCCTGCGCTGGTCACCCAGGTTTCTCCCCCGGTGAAGACGGGTGCCGCAGCGGTCACCGTATCGCCTCCCATCGGGGTCGGGTAGCCGGAAGCCGGATCGCTTTCCTCCCCAACACGCATCACAGCCCCCTCAGGTTGCCCGCGTTCCCGGCCGAGTTCGTGATCGCTCGGCCGGGCCATGATCTGCCCACGTCAGCGATGGGCGAGCGAGTCGGGCAGCCGGAAACCGCCGCCTTCGGACTCGCGGAATTCGTGCACGCCGACGACCGCCGCGTGCGGGATCGGGCCGTAGACGTGCGGGAACCAGATGCCCGCCGGGTGCGGCGGAATGCCGGCTTCCCAGCGAACCGGGGACCCGACCTTGGCCGGGTCGATCTCGAGGAGCACCAGGTCCGTGCGGCCCCGGTAACGGATGTTGGCCGGCAGGTTTGCCGTGCCGAAGTCGGAACAGTGGACGAACCCGACTTCCCCCAGTGAAGACGGCCGGTACTCGCCGCCTTCGCCCACTTCGGCCCACTCGGCCGCCCCGCAGATGTGGAGTATCACACCGAGAATCGTCCCACCGCCACGATCCGGCGGCGGTGTCTCGTGCGCCACATAATGCCTGGTTGAACGCTCATCGAGCAGGTGGGAGACCGCCGGCACGTACCGACGGTCCGGCACCCACCGACGGCAGGTCGGCTGTTCGCCTGCGGTGGGCAGCTGCCCACCGAGGGTGGGTCAGCGCAGGGTCAGCTGCCGGCCGATGAGGCCGTCCCGCGCCCGGCGCTCGGTCGCGTTCAGCGGCTCGTCGTCGAGCGACTTCAACGCCGTCTCGAGCCGGGCGCCGAGGGCGTCCTTCGCCTCCGCCCATTCGCGGGCGTGGGCCTCGGGGTCGAGGTCCCAGACCGGGACGAGCAGGCCGTGCGCCCGGAACGAGCCCGCGTAGCGCGAGCCCTCGCCGAGGCCGAGCTCGCCGGCCGCGGACAGCCGGGCGAGGGCCTGGAGCAGCAGGTTCTCCGGCTCCGGCCGGACCCAGCGCAGGTGCGCCTTCTCGCCGGCGAGGACCCAGTAGGCACCCGAGCCGAGCCGTTCGGTGGGCATGATCGCGGCGTTCGCGCGCTCGAGCGACACGGCGACGTCACCGGTGGCGTCCGCGTCCTCCGGCAGCCACCAGGCGAAGTCCTGGTGCAGCGTGACGTCGAGTTCGGCACCCGGCGTCAGCAGGTCCTGGAGCCGCGCGTGCTCGTCGGCGGACGGCGGGGTGGTGGTGTCCGGCACGCCGAGGACGTCACCCTCCTTGGCGTCCAGCAGCCACTTCAGCGACCGGCCGAGGTCCCGGCTGATGTCGGAGGAGCGGGTCTGCACCTGCAGGCCGAGGTAGCGCCGGCCGTCCGAGCGGACGAACGCGGCCGCCGCCATGGGCAGGACGGTCCCGAGGGTGACGTCACCGCCGTCGGCGAGGGTGAGCTGGGCCGTCGCGGACGGCACGAACTCGCGCAGCGCGATCAGCTCGGGCTCCGCCGCCAGCCCTTCGAACGGCTGGCCGACGAAGACGTCGCGCACCTTCGGCTTGCGGTCCGATGCCTGCTTGGGACCCTTCTTGCGCGCGCCCTTGCCCACTGCTGCCTCCTCTGGCTCGGCTTCAGACGCTATCGAAGGGTTAGTCTCGCGGCGTGTTCGACCCCCGCGATCCCGCCTTCCTCGAAAACCCGTACCCGGCGTTCGCCGCACTCCGCTCACGCGGCGAGGTTCACTTCCACGAAGGGCTCGGCCTCGCCATCGCGGTGTCGCACGCCGCGTCCTCGGCGGTGCTGCGCCACCGCGGCCTCGGCCGGATCTGGCAGGACGCCCAGCCACTCGAGCGGTTCGCCTCGTTCAACCTGCTGCACCGCAATTCGCTCCTGGAGAACGAGCCGCCGGCGCACACCCGCCTGCGTCGCCTGATCGCGGGCGCCTTCGGCCGCGGCCACGTGCAACGGCTGCGTCCGATGGTCGCGACGCTCGCCGCCCGCATGGTCGACGACCTGGCAGCCGCGATCGCCGCCGACGGCAGTGCCGACCTCCTCGAGCACCTCGCCCAGCCGCTGCCGGTCGCGGTGATCGCCGAGCTGCTGGGCGTCCCCGGCACCGACGGACCGCGGATGGTCCAGCTGTCCAACGCGATCGTGAAGATGTACGAGTACGACCTGCCGGAGCAAGGACGCGACGCCGCCGAGCGGGCGGCGGCCGAGTTCGTCGAGTACGTCCGCTCGGTCGCCGCGGCCCGCGCGGACGCCCCGGGCGACGACATCATCAGCGACCTCCTCCGCAGCGAGCTGACGCCGGACGAACTGGTGGCCACCGCGGTGCTGCTGCTGATGGCCGGCCACGAAGCGACGGTCAACGTGCTCGGCAACGGCATCACGGCGCTGCTCACGCACCGGGACCAGTGGGAGCGCCTGCTGGCCTCACCTGCCCTTCTGGATTCGTGCGTCGAGGAGCTGATCCGGTTCGACGCGCCCCTGCAGCTGTTCGAGCGGACCGCGACCGAGGACGTGTCGATCTGCGGACATGTCGTTTCGCGTGGCGAGAAGATCGGCGCGCTCCTGGGTGCCGCGGCCCGCGACCCGAAGGTGTTCGACGAGCCGGACCGCCTGGACATCGGCCGGACGCCGAACGCCCACCTCGGGTTCGGCCTGGGGATCCACTACTGCGTGGGTGCTCCTCTCGCTCGGGTGGAGATCGCCGCCGCGCTGAGCGCGCTGGCGGAGAAGCTGCCGGGGTTGCGCCTGACCGAGAATCCGCCGCGGCGGCCGGAGTTCGTGATCCGCGGGTTGAAGGAGCTTCGGGTCACCGTATGACGGGACCTGGGCCGGTCTTGCGTGATCCCGGGCGGGACTCGCGTGACTGGAGGCGGAACTCGCGTGATTGAAGGCGGGACTCGCGTGATTGGGGAGTCATCTCGCGTGATTGGGGCGACGACACGGGGGTTCATGGGGTTATTCCGGTGAAGAGGTCTTCTTCGAGGTGGGGGCCGGGGGTGGGATGGGCCAGGTGGTAGTCCTCGTGGGGCCAGGCTTGGCGCTCGATTTCGCGTGAGTGGGCGAAAAACGGGTGGGCCGGGTCTACCTGGGTGGCGTGGGCCAGGAGGGCTCGGTCGCGCGTGGTGAAGTGGGCGTCGCAGCGGATTTTTGTGGTTACCGGGAATTTGTCGGGTGGGAGTTCGCTCAGGACTTCGGCCATTGAGGATTCCAGGCCCGCGGCGAGGGTTGCCTCGTGCAGCGCCTGGAACCAGGCGCGGCTCAGGGTTGCTTGGTAGTACAGCTTTTGCGGCTGCCACGGCTCGCCCGTGCCGGGATAGCGGGTGGGGTCGGCGGCTGCGGTGAAGGCCTCGACCGTCACCTCGTGGGTGCGGATGTGGTCCGGGTGGGGGTAGCCGCCTGTTTCGTCGTATGTGATCACCACGTGCGGGCGGAACTCGCGGATCAGTGCCACCAGCGGCGCCGCCGCTTCGGAGAGTGGGAGGGCCGCGAAACAACCCTCGGGCAAGGGCTCGCCCTCGGCGGGGAGGCCGGAGTCGATCAGGCCGAGGAAACGCTGGCGGACGCCCAGGATCTCGGCGGCCGCGGCCATTTCGCGACGGCGGATCGCCGGGAGGTTCGCCCACGTCTCGGCCGTGTCGAGAGCCGGGTTCAGGACGTCGCCGCGTTCGCCGCCCGTGCAGGTGGCGACCAGGACGTCGACGCCTTCGGCCGCGTAGCGCGCCAGGGTGGCCGCGCCCTTGCTGGACTCGTCGTCCGGGTGGGCGTGGACGCTCAACAGGCGGAAAGTCACCGGGTGCTCCTCTGGGGGAAGAAAAGTGCGGGGATCAAAGCCAGCGCCGAGAGCGCCAGCGCCCACGTGAACGTGGTGCCGAACGCCGCCGGGGCCGGTGCGGCCGTGAGTTCACTGTGGAGGATCGCCGCCAGCAGGGCGGTGCCCAACGAGCCGCCGATCCGGTTGACCACGTTGAACGCGCTCGCCGCCCGGGGGATGCGGGACCGCTCCAGCGAGCCGTACAGCGTCGTCATGCCGGGGGCCGTTGCCGCGCCCAACCCGGCGCCGCGGATCAGGAGGGAGAGCGTCAGCAGGGCACCGCCGGGTGCCGAGCCGAGCCGGGTGAACGCGATCGTGCCCAGCAGGGACAGCGCGATCCCGGCCAGCATCAGGCGCCGCGGCCCGAAGCGGGCCAGGAGCCGGCCGCTCGCCAGCATGGCCGCCGCCGAGCCGAGTGCCTGGGGCGCCAGCAGCAGCCCGGCCCGCAACGCGCTCGCGTGCTCGACCTGCTCGTAGTACAGCGGAAGCAGCAGCATCGAGCTGTACAGCGACGCTCCCAGCAGGAACGTGCTCGCGCTCGCGACCGCGAACCCCTTGTTCCGGAACAGCGCCAGCTCGAGCACCGGCGACGCCGTCCGCGACGCGTGGACGCCGTACGCCAGCAGCAGCACGGCCCCGGCCACCCAGGCAACGGCCACACCTTCGGCCAGGCCGTAGACGAACGCGCCGAGCCCGGGCGAGAGCAACGCGAGCCCCCGGACGTCCAGAGCAGCAGGCGCGCCGCCCGGCGCCGGAGCCGGCAGGAGCCGCCGCGCGCAAAGGAACGTCGCGACGCCCAGCGGGACGATGCCGAAGAACATCCAGCGCCAACCCAAGCCCGCCACCAGCGCACCGCCGAGCATCGGGCCCAGCACCGGGGCCACCGTGGCCGGCAGGGTGATCACGCCGATCATCCGGCCCAGCGCGGGACCCGCCGCCTGCGCGAACACAGCCTGCCCGACCGGCTGCATCAGCCCGCCGCCCAGGCCGTGCAGCACCCGGAACGCGATCAACGCCGGCGCGGACCAGGCGAAGCCGCACAGCAGCGTGCCCGCGGTGAAGATCACCACCGCCGCCAGCCAGACCGCGCGGCCGCCGAACCGGTCGGTCAGCCAGCCCGACAGCGGGATGGCCGCCGAGGCCGCGAGCAGGTACGCGCTCGCCACCCACTGCACCGTGGTCAGCGGGCTGTCCAGGTCAGCAGCGATCGAGCCGATCCCGACGGTCACGATCGTCGCGTCGAGGATCGACAGCACCGCGCCCATGATCAGCACACCGCCGAGCCGCCACAGCGCCGCATCCGGCCGGACTGCCGTCGTCATGCTCACCCCCACTTGATTAGGTCGAACCTCAGATTAGGTCCGACCCACTCACTGGGTCAAGCACAAACTTGGGTTCGACCCAGTAGAGTGACGCCATGAGCGAGGGCCTCCGCGACCGGAAGAAGCACGAGACCAGGAAGACCATCTCCGACGTGGCCACGCGGCTGTTCATCCGCAACGGCTTCGAGGACGTGACGATCGCGGACATCGCCGCCGAGGCGCAGGTCGCCAAGATGACCGTGACGAACCACTTCCCGCGCAAGGAAGACCTGGTCTTCGACATCCGGGAAGACTTCACCTCCTGGCCCGCCGCCCTGATCCGCGACAGCGTCTTCCACGACACGCGCGAGCTCTACTTCGAAGCGCTGGGCGCCGAACACGCGCTGGTCGGCTTCTCCGGGCCCGGCTTCGTGCGGATGATCAACGAAAGCCCGGTCCTGACGAACGCGCTGCACGAGATGCACCGCGAGCGCGAGACGGCGCTCGTCGACCTCCTCATCCGCCGCCACCCCGAGGAAGACCTCAACCCCACGCTCGCCGCCGCCCACCTGACGACGGTCCTGCGCGTGCTTTTCCAGGAGGTCTTCGACCGGACCCTCGAGAACGAAAAAACGATCGTCGACGAGCTCTGGCCGATCGCGGAACAGGCTTTCGACCAGCTGGAACCGGCCTACGGCCGCTACTAGCGCACGGCGCCGGCCGGCCGCGAAGCCCGCAGCTCCGGCTCAGGGGCACCGTGGACCTTCAGCACACGCATCTCGCGCACGGCCAGGGCGTCCGACGGCGCCAGCAGCGCGGAGAACCGCCGCACCACCAGGGCCGTCATCACGGCCAGCGCCGCCGCGGAAAGGTCGGTCACCGCGACCAGGACGACGCTGTCGGCCATCGACTGCACGTCGTCGCGGAAGCGCCAGAAGATCGACACCCCCAGCAGGACCCAGTTGAGCAGCCAGGCGCCCCACCACCCGAGCACCTGGCGCGACGGCTTCGGCCGGGCGGCCCGCGAGCGGCCCAGCACCGCGTGCTCGAGTTCGCCGACGACCGACAGCGCCAGCGGCAGGTTCGCCACCGGCACGAGGACGCCGACCAGCACCTGCCACACCGGCCGGGGTGGGTCGTCACCCGACACGTCCGCCGCCGCCTGGCGCGCGACCAGCAGCCACCAGAGCGTCAGCCCGGCGGGCAGCAGCGCGAGGATCGAGGCGAGCAGGCCCGCGGTGAGCACGAAGCCGTCGGAGAACGCCACCACCGAGCGGGACAGCGCGGATTCGCGCCCCTGGACCAACAGCACGTACCGCCAGACCTCCGCGCTCGCCGCGGCCACGGCGAGCACCGCGTACGCGAAGAGGACGACGACCACGCTGCGGCTGAGCACCGGCATCCGGTCGATCGGGCGGATCTCGTCGGACACCGTGCCGGGCACCGACGTGGGGCGGCGCCAGACCAGGTTCGGGAACCCCCAGCGCGGCGGCACCGGGTACGACGGCGGGCCGAGGTACGGCTCGGGCGCCACGGCGCGGCGGCGCGGCCACGCGCCGGGCGGCGGGGTGGCCACCCAGCGCAGCTTCGGCCGGTGCACCGGACGGCGGTGGTAGGGGTACGGCTCCGGCTGGGCGGCCAGCGTCCGGCCCTGCAACTGCTGGGCCGTCGGCGGCGGCGCCTGGCGCGGCCAGTACCCGGGCGGGTACGGCTGCCCGGCGGGAGGCTGCCCCGGGTGCAAGGCTAGATCACTTCGGGTTCGATGCCGGGGTGCTCGCCCACCATCGGACGGCCTTCGCGCTGCCACGCGCCCATGCCGCCGGCCACGTTCACCGCGTCCCAGCCGCTCTGGTTGAGCCACGCGGCCGCCCGCGCGGACCGGCCGCCGCTGCGGCAGATCACGTGGATCGGCTGGTCTTCGGGCAGATCGGCCAGCTCGCCGACGCGGGCGGGCAGCTCCCCCATCGGGATGTGCACCGCGCCGGGCGCGTGCCCGGCGGCCCACTCGTCGTCTTCGCGGACGTCGAGCAGCACGAGGCCGTCCTTGGGCAGGTCGCGGACCTCGGCGGTCGGCAGTTCAGCAGGGCTCACCACGGTCTCCATGCTGCCATGCGGAGGCGTTGCCCGCGCGTGAGGTCAGCGCATCACTTGCGGTGCCGGCCGCGGCCGGCGACGCGGGTCTTCTCCTCGGCCTGGCCGAACCGCGCGACCGCCCTGTCCCGCATGAAGCCGAGCGGGTCCGGCGCGTGCAGCCGCAGCATGATGTCGTGGACGTGCTCCGGACGGCCGTAGCCGGTCACGCGGCTGACCAGGTAGGTCGTCACGAAGGAGGCCGGAACGGTGATCAGCGCGGGCTGGTTGACGAACCAGGGCGCCCAGCCGCCGGTGTAGCCGCTCACCACGTTGATCACCAGTGCGGTCAGCACCAGGCCGCCGCCGACGAACATCCCGGCCAGCGCGCCCGGCCAGGACAGCTTGCGCCACCAGATGCCCAGCACGAGCAGCGGGCTGAACGTCGACGCGGCGAGCGCGAACGTCAGCCCGATGGACAGCGAGATGTCTTCCGGCCGCAGCACGACCGCCAGCACGATCGGGAACAGCGCGACCAGCCCGGCCGCCACGCGGAAGTCCCGCACCCGGCCGGGCAGCACGTCGGTCGACACGACCCCGGCGACACTCACCAGCAGCCCGGACGTGCTGGACAGGAAAGCAGAAAAGGCGCCGGCCGCGGTGACCGCGCCGAGGATCTGGCCGCCGACCCCGGGCAGGATCGCGGACGGCAGCTGCAGGATCGCCGCGTCCGTCTTGCCGGTCACCAGCAGCTCGGGAACGTACATCCGCGACAGCGCGCCCAGCAGCGTCGGGAAGAGGTAGAACAGCCCCAGCAGCAGCAGCACGTGCACGGTCGTGCGGCGCGCGGCCTTGCCGTCGGGGTTGGTGTAGAAGCGGACCAGCACGTGCGGCAGGCCCATCGTGCCGAGGAACGTCGCGAACATCAGCGAGTACGTCTGGAGCAGGTCGGTGAGGCTGCCCGACGCCGGGTGCAGCCAGTCCGCGTTGTCGGCGACGGAGTCGCTGACCACCGGGACCGGCGTGCCGGCGACGAACTTCAGCTTGGTGCCTTCGGAAACCGTGTGCGGCGCCAGCGGTGTCCAACGCGTCGGCCCGGCCGCCGGGCCGTTGTCGGTGCGGCCGTAGGCGTAGAGGTAGGTGTCCGACGTGACGTGCAGGGTGACGTCGGTCTGCACGTCCACCGTGGTGTCGCTGACGAAGACCGGCGGCGCGGGCGAGCCGAGCGGCCGGAACCCCTCCGGGCCGCCGCTGGTGAAGAAGACCATGCACAGCACGAACGCGGGCACCGAGATCGCGAACAGCTTGACCCAGTACTGGAACGCCTGGACCACGGTGATCGCGCGCATCCCGCCGGAGATCACGTTGAAGGTCACCACGATCATCACCGCGACCGCACCGGCCCACACCGGCACCGGCAGGATCGTCGCCAGGGTCAGGCCGGCGCCCTGCAGCTGCGGGACCATGTACAGGATCCCGATGAACACGACGAACGCCGTGGAGAACCGGCGCAGCCCCTGCGAGCCGAGCCGCATTTCGACGAAGTCGGGCAGCGTGTAGGCCCCGGACCGGCGCAGCGGCGCCGCCACGAAGAGCATCAGCGCGAGGTACCCCGCGGTGAACCCGATCGGGAACCACAGCGCGTCGGCGCCGTCCTTGAGCACGATCCCGGCGATGCCGAGGAACGAAGCCGCGGAGAGGTATTCGCCGGAGATCGCGGCCGCGTTGCGGCGGGACCGCACGGTGCGCCGCGCGACCAGGAAGTCGTGCGTGCTCGTCGCCGACCGCGAGGAGCGGTGACCGAGGTAGGGCGTCACCACGGCGACCAGCACGATGCCGGTCAAGGCCCACGGGTTCAACTGCACGGGAGGAATCCTCGCACGAGTAAGTGCGAAACTAGTTTTCGATCATGTCCACGAACGCGCGTTCGTTGCGTTCGGCGAGCCGGTTGTACCAGATCCCGACGCCGAACAGGAATGGGAACGGCAGCACGCCGAGAATCAGCCAGGCCACCGGGATGCCGAGCAGGCTGGCCCGGGAGAACCCGGGCACCAGGTAGAACAGCACGGGCAGCGAGCCGAAGACGCCGACGACGAGCAAGGCGAGCAGCAACGCCGTCCGCAGCTGCACCTTCACCAGGTGGTCGCGGACGAGCAGCTTCCCCCAGCTGGTCTGCTCCTCCAGCTCGACCCGGGCGCGCAGGGTGCCGGCGCCGCGGCGCGGGTCGGCGAGGATCACGCGCTCCCGCTTGGGTTTCGCGTGGTGTTCCGGCTTCGGCGGCGGCTCGTCCTCCGGCGCCGGCGGCAGGGACTCGACGACGGCCCGGTCGGCAGGCTGCGGCAGCGGCCGGTGCCGGCCACGCCTGCCGAGGGTCGGATCCGGTTCGCGGACGCCGTTCGAGCGGCGCTCGTAGAAGTCGTCGGTCACGGCCGGCCCCGGCTCAGCCGTTCCGGCCCGAACCGACCAGCCGGTCCTTCAGCGCGCGAGTGTGCCGCCGGCTCACCGGCAGCACCTTCTCCTCGTTGCCGATGACGACCTGGTAGCCGCCCTGGCCCATGCGCAGCTCGGTGATCAGCGGCAGGGCGACCAGGAACGACCGGTGGATGCGGACGAACCCGGCCTTCTCCCAGCGCTCTTCGAGCTGGGCCAGCGGGATGCGGACGAGGTGGCTGCCTTCGGTGGTGAACAGCCGCGCGTAGTCGCCCTGCGCCTCGACCCAGCGGACCGAGGAGCGCGGGATGAGCTTGGTGGTGCCGGCCAGTTCGACCGGGATGACCTCGTCGTCGTTCTTGACCGGCTCGCCGCCCAGCGCGCCGGGCGGGGGCGCCGCGGCGGCGGCCAGCTTGTCCAGCACGCGCGAGATCGCACGGTCGAGGCGGTCCTGCTGGTACGGCTTGAGCACGTAGTCGAGGGCGCCGAGGTCGAAGGCGTTGACGGCTTCTTCGGCGTGCCCGGTGACGAACACCAGCGCGGGCGAGGGCCGCAGCGCGGCGAACACGCGCGACATCTCCATGCCCGACAGTCCGGGCATGTCGATGTCCGCGAAGACGGCGTCGACGATCGGCAGGCCGCGGTCCTTGCGCTCGCGCAACCGCGGGTCGTCGGTGGACAGCAACCGCAGCGCCTCGGAGGCGTCGATCGCCGGGAACACCTTCGCCACGTGCGGGCTGTTGCGCAGGCAGTGGACGAGTTCGTCAAGACCGTTCGGCTCGTCGTCCACAGCCAGGACCACGAGCTTCCGGGTGTCATCGTGAGCACTCACAGTGAAACGCATCCTGCCCATTCCCGAGTGCAATGTCCAGCCCCCGTCCGCCTGAAGTGGGGAACCCGCGGCCGAAGCCGCGGGCCCCCTGCTTTCAATGCACGAAGGTGAACCAGTTCAGGTTCACGAAGTCGGCCGGCTGGCCGCTGGTGAAGGTCAGGTAGACGTTGTGCACGCCGGTGACCCCGCTGATGTTCGCCGGGACGGTCCGCCAGCTCTGCCAGCCACCGGTGTTCCCCACCGCGAAGCTGCCGACGGGCGCGTTGGACCGGCTGTCCAGCCGCACCTCGACCAGCCCGCTGACCCCGCCGGCGGCTCCGGACGCCACGCGCGCCTGGAAGTTCGTGGCCGCGCTGCCGCCGAAGTCGACTCCTCCGTACAGCGCCCAGTCGCCGTTGGCCACCGCAGCGATGTTCCGGCCGCCGCCGGTGTCCGTGGTGGCCTCCGTGATCAGACCGGACTGCTGGCTGTACGACTCCGCCTGGATGGTGCTGTAGGCGCTGCCGCCACCGGACGGCGGCGTCGTCGTGGTGGGCGGGGTCGTCGTGCCGCCACCGCCGCCGCGCGTGGTGACCGTGACGTAGTCGACGACCATCGGGTGCCCCGGCACGATCCCCGGCCCCGGCGTGGTGGTGCCGGAGTTGTTGTTGGGGAACGCGCCGCCGATCGCGAGGTTCAGCAGCACGAAGTAGCCCTGGTGGGTGGTCATGTTCGCCCAGGTCGTCGCGTCGAGCTGGTTCTGGCTCACCGAGTGGAACTGCTGCCCGTCGACGAACCAGCGGAGGACCTGCGGGCTGCTGCTCGCGTCCCATTCGAAGCGGTAGGTGTGGAAGGCCGACTGGCAGCTGCTGCCGGGGCACGCCCGGTTGTTCGGCAGGCCGGTGGTCTCGTTGCACGGGCCGCCCGGGTTGACGCCGCAGTGCAGGACGCCCCAGACGGAGTTGATCCCGTTGACGTTCTCCATGATGTCGAACTCGCCGATGGCGGGCCAGTTCCACCAGTTGCCGCGGTAGGGGCCACCGAGGGCCCAGAACGCGGGCCAGTAGCCGAGCGCGGCCGCGCCGGTGACGTTCGGCATCTGGATCCGGCTTTCGATCCGCATGACGCCGCCCGTCGGGGGCTTGAAGTCGGCGCGCTGGGTCTCGATCCGCGCCGACGTCCAGTTGCCCGCGCCGTCGCGCAACGGCGTGATGCGCAGGTTGCCGTTGCCGTCTTGCGAGAGGTTGCTGGTGCTCGCGGTGTAGTTCTGGATCTCCCCGGTCCCCCAGTTGGCGGGGCCGCCGGGGTAGCTGTGGCCGGTGTCGACGATCCAGTTCGCGCTCGAGGGGAGCGTGCCGGCGCCGCCGGTGAAGTCGTCGGCGAACACCGTGGTCCAGCCCGACTCGGGCGGTGGGATGGACGCGGCGGCGGGGATGGTCAGCGGGATGGCGATCAACGCGGCGCCGAGCACGGCGCCGATGGTGAACCGGAGGTGGGGCATCGGGTACGACCTCCTTGTCGTCCGGATTTGTTGCCGTTCGCAACAAAGCCCGTTGACGAGGAAACCCGACAGCCACCCCCGGTTCCAGAGGCGTTACACGGGAAGAGTGATCCAGGTCACAAAGTCTGCCCGGAAGTACCCGAACCGGACATCGGCGTCAGAGACCGAAGCGCGACCAGGCCGCCTTCTGCGTCACCGCGTCCAGCACCGCCGAGGCGGCCGCCGGTGCGCCGATGCCGAGACGCGCGAGCAGCGGCCTCTTCGGCTCGGCCACCGAGATCTCCGCGTCCGGGTAGCGCTCGGTGACGACCTGCCGGAGGCTGCCGAGGCCGTCGATCAGGCCGAGCTCGAGCGCCTTCGCGCCGAGCCAGACGTCGCCGGTGAACAGGTCCTCCGCGTCGGTCAGCCGGTCGCCGCGGCGCTCCTTCACCCAGTTCACGAACAGCTCGTGGAGCTGGGTGTGCATCTTCTTCAGCCACTCGACGTCTTCGGGCTTCTCCGGCGAGAACGGGTCCAGCCGCGACTTGTTCGCGCCCGCCGTGTGCAGCCGGCGCTCGATGCCGAAGCGCTCCAGCAGGCCGGTGAACCCGAAGCCGCCGCTGATCACGCCGATCGAGCCGACCATCGACGTCCGGTGCGCGTAGATCTCGTCGGCGGCGCAGGCCAGCCAGTACCCGCCCGACGCGGCGACGTCCTCGCAGAACGCCAGCACGGGCACGTTCTTCTCGTCGGCCAGCTGCCGGATCCGCTCGGCGACCAGCCCCGACTGCGTCGGCGCGCCACCCGGCGAGTTCACCAGCAACGCGACCGCCTTGAGCCGATCGTGCCCGAACGCCCTGGTCAGCGCCGATTCCACGGCGGCGAGATTGATCGCGCCCCTGGCCAGCGGCGACGGCGACGGCGTGATCACGCCGTGCAGCTTCACCACGGCCACGACGTCCTTGCGCTCGACCCGGTCGGCGAGCACCGGGATCCGCGAAGCCAGTTTGTCCGTAACGCTCATGAAGCCAGGCTAGCCGGATTCAGCCCATGGGGAGGATGCCGGAGCGCGTGCCGTTGACGCCGTTCACCTCGGCGCCGTTCAGCTGGGTCGGACCGCCCTGGGCCGGGACGTCGGCCTCGCCGGCGTCGGTCTCGGAGCTGTAGTCCGGCATGTTCGGCCGGACGCCCGGGACGAACTTCGGCACCCGCAGCGTCACCTTCATGCCGGCACCGGGCGCGGTCTCGACCATCACCGCGTAGTCGCTGCCGAAGACCTGCTGCATGCGCTGGCTGATGTTGCCGAGCCCGACGTGCGCGCCGGTGCTGTGCGCGTTCTTGACGTCCTTCAGCCGCCGCGGGTCCATGCCGATGCCGTCGTCCTCGACGCTGATCAGCGCTTCGGTGCCGTAGTCCTGCGCGATCACCGTGACGCAGCCGCCGCTGGGCTTGCTCGCGAGGCCGTGCTTGACCGCGTTCTCCACCAGCGGCTGGATGATCAGGAACGGCACGACGACGCTGAGCACCTCGGGCGCGATCTTCATCCGCACCTCGAGACGGCCGCCGAAGCGGGCGTTCTCGATCGTCAGGTAGCGGTCGATGTTGCGCAGCTCCTCGGCGAGCGAGGTGAACATGCCCGACGTCCGGAACGAGTAGCGCGTGAAGTCGGCGAAGTCCTGAAGCAGCTCTCGCGCCTCTTCGGGGTCCGTGCGGATCAGCGCGGAGATCGTGTTGAGCGCGTTGTAGACGAAGTGCGGGGAGATCTGCGCGCGCAGTGCCTTGATCTCGGCCTGCTGGAGCTGCTGCTTCGACTCGTCCAGCCGGGACAGCTCGAACTGGGTGCAGACGAACTGGGCGACGGCGTCGGCCATCTGCACCAGCCGCCCGCGGGTGCGGCCGACGACGATCAGCGCCGCCTCGGTCTCGCCCTCCACCAGCAGCGGCACGATGACCGCGGTCTTCATCCGGCAGGTGCCGCGGTGGTTGCACGGCATCCGGTCGTGCGCCACGACCTCGCGGCGGTGCTTGCGGATCGCCGCCCCGATCGCCTCGACCAGGTCGACGTAGTGCTCGTTCGCCTCGCCGTCCCAGGACAGCAGCGTGCCTTCGCTGTCGGTGATGCCCACGGCGACGCAGTCGAGCATCTGCAGCAGCTGCGTGGTGATCTTGTCGGCGGCGTCCTCGTCCAGGCCGGCGCGCAGGTTCGGCGCCGCCTTCGACATCCGGTGCACGGCCTGCAGCATGGCGTCCTCCACCACGCTGGCCGGCCGGCGCTGTTTCACCAGCAGCACGATCACCGCGGCGACGAGCAGCACCACAAGACCCCACGGGACGATCTGCGCAAGCGGGAACCCGGACACGGCGTCCATGCTCTGCGCTCGACCGACCGGGTGCAAGACCTGATCCCACTTTCTGTCCAACTGCGATGACCGAGGGTAGAGGAGACCCTACCCAGCGTCCGGAAGCCGCTACTTCAGCAGCCGGGACATCCGCCGGTCGGCGAGCGGCTTGCCGCCGGTCTGGCAGGTCGGGCAGTACTGGAACGACTTGTCGGCGAAAGATATTTCGCGGATCGTGTCGCCGCAGACGGGGCACGGCAGCCCGGTCCGCGCGTGGACCCGCAGGCCCGACCGCTTCTCCCCCTTCAGCCGGGCCGCCTTCTGCCCCACCGACCGCTCGACGGCGTCGGACTCGATCTCGTGGATCGCCTCGGCCAGGGTTTCCAGCGCGCCTTCGCCGAGCTTGCCGATCGTGGCGTACGGCGAGAGCTTCGCGCGGTGCATGATCTCGTCGGAGTAGGCGTTGCCGATCCCGGCGAGGAGCGACTGGTCGGTGAGCGCCCACTTCAGCCGGGTGTTCTTCCCGGCGAAGAGCTCACGCAGCTGGGCGGCGTCCACGGCGAGCGCGTCCGGACCCAGCCGCGCCACGCTCGCGATCTCCTGCGGATCCTTGACGACCCACACCGCCAAGCCCTTCTTCGTGCCCGCTTCGGTGAGGTCGAAGCCCGGCCCGGTGGCGGATTCGAGGTGCACCCGCAGCGAGATCGGGCCCTTCCCCGGCTTCAGCGGTGCCGCGGCGAGGCCGTCGGACCAGCGCAGCCAGCCCGCGCGGGCCAGGTGGACGACCAGGTGCAGGTCACCGGCCACGACGTCGAGGTGCTTGCCGTGCCGGGTCGCGCCGGTGATCTCGCGGCCGTGCAGCTCGGTCCACGGCGGTGTCGCCGTCTTCAGGACGCTCAGCGATGCGACATCGATGCGGAAGATCGTCCGGCCCACGGCGTTCTCGCGCAGGTGGTGAGCCAGTGCTTCGACCTCGGGTAGCTCGGGCATGGCACCAGTGTCCTACTCGACCGGGTGAAGGGGCCCGTCGAAGTCCGGCAGGGAATGCCGCTGGATGGTCTTGGAGATCTTCTTGACCTCGCCCTGCACGGTGAACATGCCGCGGATGGTGCCGACCCAGCGCTCGGACGGCCGGTCGCCGGTCACGTCGCCTTCGGTTTCCGCGACCACGGTCCACGGACGGCGCAGGATCCACCGCAGCGGGAAGAACAACACCACGAGCAGCAGCGCCAGCAGCACCCACGCCGGGATGTTGACCTGGTCAGGCGTCCACACGACGAGGATCACGGCGAGCAGCGTGGTGACGACGATCATCGCGATCCCGGGTCCGTAACTGCCCGCGACGTCGTGCTCGAAGTCGTCGGCCGTCGCCGGTGCGCGCCATTCCATCTGGGCACGGACCACCCAGTCGCGGCCGTCTTCGCCGCGTACCAGCCGGTTCATTCAGTTGCCTCCCGGGGCGCCCGCAGGGTGAGCGCCTCAACGGTACCGTGCCCGGGCTCACCCGCGCGAGGGATGAACCGGACAACTCACCCGCCGGAACCGATCACCGCTGATCAAGAACCCGGCGGGGCGGCCGGAGCCGGGTCCGCCGGTTCGCCCGACCCGGTGACGGCCGGCGCGCTGCTCGGGCACGGCTTCCCCGAAGTCGGCGTCACCGTTGTCGACGGCTCTGTTGATGGCTCTGTCGACGGCTCCGTCGGGGTGTCCGTCGCCGAGGTGTCCGTCGATGTCCCCGGATCGCCGGCCTCGTCGTCCTTCGGCGCCGGCTTCTCCGGCTGGTCCGTGGGCTGGTCCGACGACGGAACCGGCTTGCCGGGCCGGCCGGTCGGCGACAGCTCGGGCGCGTCGGCGTCCTCCGGCACGGGCGAGTCGGCGGAGTCGGTCGTCATCGTCATCACGGGCCTCGACGAGTCCAGCCGCGGCGACGACGCCGGGTGGTCGGACGCGACGAAAGTCGTGGAGGGAAGGTCTTCGCGCGGGACAGGCTGATCGCCGGCACCGCCGCCGCCCACGGCCGCGACCGGGACGTCCCCGGCGACCGGCAGTTCGGGCACCTCGTTCGCGGCGACCTGCCGCTCCGCGCCCCGCGCCGGGGCCTGCACCGCGACCTCGCTGCCACGGCCGTTGAGCACGCCGATGCCGATCCGCGGCTCCGGCGGCGCCTGCGGAGGCGGCTGGTGGTGCGTTTCGGACGGCGGCACCACGACGAGCTCGGGCGCCCCACCGGGCAACCCGACGTCCTGCACCGGCCCGGACCCGAACAGCACCGGCCCGGCCGCGACACCCACGGCACCCACCGCGGCGGTCGACGCCAGCGCCAGCCCGATCTTCACCTTCGAGCCGACCAGGACGCCCTTGACCGTCGCGCCCAGCCCGGCCAGCACCCCGCTGCCGCCCAGCGACGCGGCCGCCGGCACCAGCAGCACCAGCACCCCGGCGTGCGCCCGCAGCGACGAGCAGACATCACGCAGCTCGTCCTGCGTCGCCCGGCACGACGGGCAGCCGTGCAGGTGCGCCTTGATCCGCTCCGCCTCGGCGCCGGTGACGCTGCCCGCGGTGAACCCGCCGAGCTTCTCGACCACCGCCCGGCACGAATCCGGTCCCCGGTTCACCGAAAGGTGGGCCTGCAGGTACGCCGCCCGCAGCCCCTGCCGGGCCCGGCGGGCCAGCGCCGCGGTGGCGTTCGCGCTCAACCCGAAGTGCGGAGCGACCATCGCGGGCTGCTCACCCTCGACCTCGGTCTGCCACAACACCGTCCGCCACCGCTCCGGCAAGCTCGTGAACGCCGTCGTGATCAACGTGTGCTCGGCCGTGCGGGCGTGCGTGTCCGCACCCGCCCCGGCCCGGAAAGTCAGTTCGTCGTCGGACACCGGGACGTCCCGGCGCGCACCGTGCCACTCCCACGACACCCGGCGGGCGACGGTCAGCAGGTAAGCGCGGACGTAGTCACGGGGACCGGCGCCCCGGCGGAGAGCCTGCAACACGCGGAAGAACGTCTCCGCGGTGATGTCCTCGGCCTCGGACCGATCGGACGCCAGGCTCTGCGCGAGCCGGCGGACCGCGGCGGCGTGCAGCTCGAACAGCTCCCCGAACGCGGCGTCCTCGCCGTTGCGGAGCCGTTGCAGCAGTGCCTGCTCGTCGGATTCCGAGGCCGCTGGTGGCGGCACCGTGCCCAGCTCGGTCATCCGGCCCGGCACCTCCTCCCCGAAGGTCTCCCCATTCGGTCGAATGGAGACACCATACGGAGGGAATCAGCCGTCGTCACCCCTTGTACGCCAGCTGTGACACCGAAGCACCGGTCCAGGCACGGGGGGACCCGGTGACCGGACCCCTCAGGGGTGGGTATAGAGTTCTCCCCATCAGCAAGGCAACGCGGATGTAGCGCAGCTGGTAGCGCATCACCTTGCCAAGGTGAGGGTCG
This sequence comes from Amycolatopsis sp. DG1A-15b, assembly GCF_030285645.1. GTDB lineage: Bacteria > Actinomycetota > Actinomycetes > Mycobacteriales > Pseudonocardiaceae > Amycolatopsis. Next base: position 8,247,470 of record NZ_CP127296.1, on the reverse strand, counting down.
CGGGTTCGAATCCCGTCATCCGCTCGGGGTTGAAGGGGTCGTGTCGGCGGAAAACGCCGACCACGACCCCTTCGCCATTTCACCCGGGGGGCCGAGCCCCCCGGACCCCCACGGTGCCTTCGCCAGACCTTCGGAGGGTTCCCCGCCCTGGTCTGGCCGCAGTTTGGGGAGTTCCCCGGCTCTGCCCGAATCAGACTTCGCGCCTTTGGCGCGCCAGGCTTTGGGCTCCGGTTTCGGGGGGTTAGAGCTCGTAGGTGTCGAGGATTGTTGGGGCGACTGGGGTCAGGTGCGTGTCTTCGCGCTCTGTTACCTGGCCTCGGGCCATTCGGTAGACGCGGAAGTTGTTGTCGTTCTCCGTGTCCTGGTCGTCCCAGGTGTGCAAGAGGCCGTACGAGCCCGGGGCCAATTCGCCCGTGCGGGTGAACAATTCGAGGAGTTCGGGGGCGATCGGGCCGCCGTGCTTGTCGAAACCGCCGAAGTGGAGCATGGGCATCCCCGCGCTCCACCGGAGGTCGACCAGGTCGAAGTCACCCGCGTCGCGGATTGCGCGGTGCACGCGGTCGACCAGGCGTTCCAGGAGCGCCGCGTCGTCATCGCCGCTCGCGGTCGCCTGGATGGTCACCCAGCCGTGATATTCGAACACCTGCAGAACCGTAGCAAGAGATCAACCGGCGGCTCAGCGGGCCAGCGCGGACGGCTTCCCGTCGCGGCGCAGCACGTTCGACAGCACGCCTTCGCCCAGCCGCTCGAACGCCGGCACCAGCTTCTCGCCGAACACGCACAACGTCCGCTCCCACGGGTGCCCGAGCGTGCCGTAGGAGAAGTCCGCCGCCAGGAACAGGTGGTAGTCCGCCCGCGGGAACACCGGCACCGGCCACCGGGCGCTCCCGGACATCAGGTGCGGGCGGACGCGGTAGGACTGGTGCTGCCAGTGCAGCGCCCACATCCAGTCGTCCGGACCGCAGACCTCGCGGAACGCGGCCAGCGCGATCGTGGCGACCTGGTGCTCCTCGACCGCGTACGGGCCGAGGCGGAACTCCGCCGAAGCGCGGTCCAGGTTCCCCGGCGAAAGGTCCCACGTCCGCGACGGCGCGGGCTCCCGGAACCCCGGCCAGGCGTGCGCGTAGGTGCTCGGCCAGAACGCCAGCTTGTCGTACACCCAGTACCAGGCGGGCTCGTCGACAACGCGGGAGACGGCTTCCCAAGCAGCATTCACGGTTTGAGACCTCGAGTCGGCCAGGCGCAGAAGAACACGCGAAAGCTTCGTGTTCGGCCTCCGGTTTGTCCAGTCCCCGTCCGCCCGCCGCGAACTGTGTCACTCATCCGGGTGGGTTCTGCCAAGTTGTGACCATGCGGGTTCTCTTCGTCCACGGCGCGTTCGTCCGCGACGGCGCGTGGTGGTGGCAACCGACGGCCGACGTACTCGCCCGGCACGGTCTGCGCAGCTCAGCGGCGGTGCTGCCCAGCTGCGAGAGCGAGCCGCGCGGCGACCTGCACGCCGACGCCGAAGCCGTCCGCGGCCTGCTCGACGCCTCCGACGAGCCCGCGCTGCTCGTCGGACACTCCTACGGCGGCATGGTGATCACCACAGTCGGTGGCCACCCCGCGATCCACCGGCTCGTCTACGTGACGTCCTTCCTGCCGGACGTGGGCGAGGCGCTCGCGGACTTCGGCACGGGCGAGCCGTCGCCGTGGCACGTCAGCCACGGCGACGGCACCGCCGGGGTGCGGGAGGAGTTCGTGCGGCCCCTCTTCGCCCAGGACTTCGACGACGGCACGTACGCCGCGGCCGCCGGCCGCCTCACCCGCCAGAACGAGGCGGTGTTCGGCCAGCCGGCGACCCGGGCGGCGTGGCGGGAAGTCCCGTCGACCTACGTCGTCTGCGGCGAGGACCGCGCGACGCTGCCCGAGACCCAGCGGGCCCAGGCGGCGCGCGCCACCGACGTCGTCGAACTGCCGGTGGCGCACCACCCCTTCGTCACCCGGCCGGACCTGGTGGCCGGGGTGCTGCTCAGGCCGCGTCCCAGAGGGTGAGGAACGCCGAAGCCTCGCTGCGGGCCCACGGCCGCAGCCGGGCCCGGTCCCGGGCGGAGAGCTGGTACTCCTTTCCCCGGCGGACGTCGATCACCAGCGCCTCGCCGCCGGGCAGGATGTCGGGCATCGCCTGCTCCAGCACCCACAGCGCGAGCTGCGCCGACGCCTTCGCCAACGGCTCCTCCTTGAAGTAGAGCCAGGTCGCGTACCGGCGGCCGTCGCTTTTGCGCAGCCCCATCTGCGGGCTGACGCCGATCTCGAGCTCACCGATCCGGCACCGGCCGCGCCCCACTTCGACCAGCCTCGGCGACTTGCGGCCGAGGTACCGCAGCCAGCCCTCGGCGATCGCCGCGTAGTGCGGTTTCGTCCGCTCGTCGGCGGCGTTGACGAGCGCACGCAGCGCCACCTCGTCCTGATTCGCCGCCCGGCCGGAGCGCACCGCGTTGGCCGCCCGCCGGTAGTAGTTGAACGCCGCCCTCGCCGGATCTTCGTACTGGCGGCGCTGCCGTCGGACGAACGACGACCGCGACGGCCCGTTACTCGCGCTGTAGCCCACGAACGTGGACAGGGTGATGTAGGCCATGGCCCTGCCTTCCTCCATCACGCCACCCGCGGACGCGGGCGGCATCTCCCCTGGACAACGCCCATTTTAGAACATATGTACGACAGTTTCCGGGGCCTGACGGGTGACTAGCGCAGGGTGAAGGTGACGAGGTCCGCCGATTCGGAACGGGTGAGCGGCAGCCCGTCGAGCGGCCGGGTCAGCGCCGCCTCGTACGGCGTGCCGGCGGCGCCGACCTTCAGCACCAGCACCTGCTGGATGCCGTACTTCCGCAGCACGTCGACGCTGTGCGCGTCCGGGAAGGTCGTGGCCGCGGTGATGATCTCGCCGTACTGCGGCGGGAGGAGCCCGTTGTGGCCGTTCGCCAGCGGAGGGAAGCCGTCGGTCGACCAGAACTGGTAGACGAACTCGCTGAACGGCGCGACGTCCTGGCTGATCGGCAGGATCAGCGCCGGCTTCGGGTCGTGCTCGAAGGCCTTGGCGACGTCCGGCGGGATGCCCGGCGGCGAGGGGTGGGGCTGGTCGGGGACACCCTCGAGCAACGCGAACAGCAGGGGCACCACGAGCAGGGCCTGGAGGAAGCGGCCCTGGTCGTAGGTCGTGTCGCGGGTGCGCAGCCACTCGGCCGCGCGGGTGAGCGCGCCGGCGGCCAGCACGGCCAGCAGCAGGAGCACCCAGAGCATCAGGCGGCCGGGCGTGCGCAGGGCGTCCCAGCCGGGGAGGTACCGCCACAGCACGTAGTAGGTGTAGTCGCCGCCGAAGAACTCCGAGCCGAGGGCGAACACCGTCACCACGACGGTCGCGACGGCGAGGCCCACCCGGGCCCGGACCGACCAGACGCTGAAGAACAGCCCCGCGAGCGCGACGAGCAGCAACGCCAGCCCGGGGAAGAGGAGCTTCTCGGACGCGCCCGGCAGCGAGACCCAAGCCGGGTCGGCGAAGGTGCCGCTCCACAGGTTGAACGGGCCCTTCTGCCAGAGCCACGTCGAGTCGGGCGCGGCCAGCAGGCCCTGCGGGGGCGGCGAGTAGAGCTGCACCTCCTTCCAGGCGCGGGTGAAGCCGTACTCGTCGACCACGCGGCGGTAGGGGATGGTCATCAGGTACGTGACGGCGAGGAAGACCACGACACCGGCACCGTCGGCCACGGCCAGCCGCGTGCCGAACCGCGGCCACCGGCGCACGGCGGTGATCAGGACGACCAGGCCGACCACGCCGAGCAGGTAGATGAACGGCATGCCCACCGCGAAGCCGAGGGTGACCTGCCAGGCCGCCACCGCCCAGCCGACGAACGCCCACCACGGCCTCGACAGCTCCGGGCGCCGGCCGTGCCGCAGCGAATAGCCGTGCCCGCGGGCGATCGCGAAGAGCGCCAGCGCGATCCCGCCCGCCGACAGGATGTTGAGGTGGCTGGCGTGGGTCAGCCGCCAGGGTGCCCAGGCAAACGCGGTTCCGGCGAGGGCGGCCGCCTGCCAGTTGCCGCCGAGCTGCCGGATGAGGACGTACGCCCCGGCGAAGGCGAGCGCGAAGGACAGCAGGAAGACGGCGTTGTACCGCATGATCGCCGCGTACGGGCCGTCGCCGAACAGCCCCAGCGGCAGGTAACCGAGCAGGGAGTCCGAAAAGGCGTAGCTGTCGGGGGCCGGGTACAGGGTGTTGCCCGTCCACAAAGCACCGCCGGACGTCACGAAGTGGTGCTGCCACGCCAGTTGCCAGGCCTGCAGGAGCGGGTCGCCCAGGTCGCCGGTGACCAACGACTTCGGGTGCAGCACGACGGGGTAGTTGAACAGCCCCGAAATGACGAACCCGGCGAGCAGGGCGAGCAGGCCCTCACGGGCCTTCGGTGTCGGGCGCAGACGGCTGAGCGCTCGCTGCGGCCTGGGTGGTGCTTCGGTGCTCAAGTGGGCTCCCCTCGGAACGCCGGCCCGGCTCTCTCCCACCGCCGTGACCAGGGCAGCCGGACCCTACCGGACCGTCGGCGCCGCCCCGCCCCGACGTGTTCGCGGCGAAGGACTCCCGAAACGGCGGCACTTGCGCTACGTTGCCGATCAACCTCAAACCGCAACCTCGCAGGTCGGCCGTACGTGCCAGACTGATGCCCCGAACGGCTGGATGGGGGTCGAAGGATGAGCTGGCAGGAAGATCTGCGTCGACTCGACGCGGACCTGGCGGCCGGCCGGATCGAACCGGCCGCGCACCGGAAACAGCGTGACGAGCTGCTGGCGCAGGCGTCGGGCTCGACCGTGCCCTCCCCCGTCGCTTCCCCGCTCCGGCGCCCGGCCGCTTGGCACAGCACCAATCCCGCCAATCCTGCCAATCCTGCCGGCACCGAGAACGCCGCCGACGCCACCCTTCCCGCCGTCCAGCCGGTCGACCCGCGGACGGCGCCGCCGCAGCGCACCTACCCGCCGTCGTCCGGCCAGCTCCCGCGGCCCCCGCACCCGGCGCCGCCGTGGCAGCGGACCGACTCGGGCTCGCAGAAAACGCTCTCCCACCCGGTCGTGCCGCCCGTCCCCGACCACCTCACCACCGCGCCCAGTCCCGCCGACATCGTCCCGACCCGGTACCTGCAGGTCGAAGGACGGGGGCAGGGCGGCCAGGTCAGCCGGTTCCCGGAGGTCTGGCCCACCGGCGACCGGCCCGAGCCGCCCCGGCCGGAGGAGAACCCGGAATCCGCGGGACGCCACCGCGACGGCGACGGCTCGCGGCGGCGGCCCACCTGGCTGTTCCTGGCCGCCGGCGTGCTGGTGGTGGTGGCGATGGTCGTGGCCGCGACCCAGTGGCTGGGTTCCGGCACGGACACCCCGCCTCAGGCCGGGCCCTCGGCCGACCCACCGTCGACCGCGGCCGGGACGCGCGCGGACCCGCTCGAGGAGCGGTTGCCCGCACTCCCCGGCGTCGCCAACCCCAACAACTCGACGATGTCCGTGGCGAAGGGCCGCGACCTGGGGCTCTACCTGCCGAAGACGGCGGAGCTGTTCACCGGCAACGGGGCCACGCAGGTGATCTTCCGCGGGTCCGGCGACGGCGCCGTCTCCTACCTGGTCGTGGTGGTGCCGACGACGAGCGCCGCCAACGCGCAGTCCGTCGTCGAAACCCTGTACCAGCAGGCGCTGGACGCCGGGTTCAAGCCGGTCCAGTCGGGGGTCCGGACGGTGTCCGGCAACGACGGCACGAAGTTCCTGAACACCACCTGGTACGGCTCGGGCAACAACGTCGTCATCGTCGGGACCGCCCAGCCCTACCACAGCCAGCTGGGGCTGAGCGGCGAGCAGGATCGGGCCGTGAAGGCGTTCGAAGACGTGCTGCCGGCGGGCTGAGCAGCAGGTCACGAATCGACCCTCTGGACCTCGGCGAAGGACCCTGAGTGCACAATGATGCGTGAGCCGGCTCGGCTGGCAACCGCTGACGAGAAGGGGGCCGGGTTTGTCCTGGCAGGAGGAACTGCGCCGGTTGGACGAAGAGCTGGCCGCTGGCCAGATTTCGGCGGACGACTACCGGGTGCGCCGGGACAGTGTCCTGTCCGCGGCAGTCAACGCCGACCCCCAGGCGGCGCCGGCGGGCAATCAGGCGGAGAGCACGCAGATCATCGCGCCGGTGACCCCGCCCCCCGGGCAGCCGCAGGCGGGCGCGGGCCCGTCGGCCGACCAGACCCAGATCGTGAACGGCTCGTTCGGCGACGCCGAACGCACGCAGGCGGTCAGCCAGGCCGGAGCGCCGCAGGGATGGGCGCCCGCGGGCCAGGGTGACGCCGAGCGGACCCAGGTCGTGCCCGGCGTTCCCCCGCAGTCGGTCGGCGGCGCGTTCCGGCCGCAGGGCCAGGGTTCCGGCGGGTTCCCGGCCCAGCAGCCGCAGTACCACCCCCCGCAGGGCCAGCAGCTGCCGTGGAACGTGCCGAGCCAGGACACCAGTACGCCGTGGGGCGGCTCGGAATTCCCGGCCGACACCAACTGGGTCGGCCAGGGCCCCGAGCCGTCGTTCGAGACGACGTCCCGGAAGGGCGGCAGCAAGAAGGTCGTCGCGATCATCGTCGCCGTGGTCGTCCTCGCCGGTCTCGGTGTCGGTGGCTACTTCCTGTTCTCCGGCAACGACTCCGGCAACCCGACGCCGCCGGTCGCCTCGTCCTCCGGCCCGGCACCGACCCAGCCGAAGCCGAAGGACGACCGGGAGATCGCGAAGCTGCCGGGCACCGTGCAGTGGAACACCGACTTCCCGACCTTCGACGACCTGAAGGCGGCGAAGGTCCTCACCGACGAGGAGTACGACGCCCTCTCCGGCGCGAACCCGACCGTGTCCCGCGGATCGGCGTCGACGCTGCCCTCCGGGGCGACGGTCGTGGTCATGACCGTCAAGACCTCCGGCAGCTCCGCCGCGAGCGACGCGGTCGACAAGCTGGTCAACCTGCAGGCGAAGTACAAGCTGACGAAGTACACCGGCACCACACCGCCCGGCGTCGAGGTGATGCAGCTCGTCCGCGAAGACGGCAAGGCGCTCGTGCGCGCGCACTACGTGCACAAGCAGACCGTCGTCCGGGTGCACGTGGACGGCGGCGACATGACCAGCGTGTCCCAGGTGTTCGACGAAATCCTCGCGAAGCAGCTGGTCGAGCTGCCCGCCAACGGCTGACATGTCGGGTCCCCGTCCCGGGCAGCCGGGGCCCCGGTCGGCCGCCTGCACCGTCGTCACCCGTGATCGGCTGGCGGCGGCCGAGGTGCTCGCCGCTTCCTACCGCGCCCACCACCCGGGGCACGACTTCGTCCTGCTGGTCGCCGACGGCGACACCGCGGCCGGCGACCTGGGCCTCGACCCCGACGAGTACTTCCGGCTGGTCACCTGCCACGCCGGTGCGGACCTCGCCGACGTCCTGCGCCCGCTGCTGCTCGCGAAGCTGCTCGACCGCTTCGACGTGGTCGTCCTGCTCGACCCGGATGTCGAGGTCCACGCGCCGTTCGAGGACGTGACCCGGCTCGCGGGCGACCACGGCCTGGTCGCCGCCGCGGCCCTGCTCGCCCCGCTGCCGCAGGACGGCCTCGAACCCGAAGACGTGCCCGGCGTGTTCGACGGCTTCCTCGCCGCCGGGCAGGCCGCGCGGCCGTTCCTCGAGCACTGGGCCGGGCACGCCCGCCGCCGTCCGCCGCACCGGACCGGCGCCGACCGGCGGTGGCCCGAACTCGCGGCCGGTCCGTTCGACCTGTTCGTCGTGCGCGACCCCGGGCTCGCGGTCGGCTACTGGAACCTGCACGAACGGCGCCTGGCCGGCGACCCGCCGACCGTGTCCGGGCGGCCGCTGCGGTTCTTCGCCTTCCGCGGCTTCGACCCCGAACGGCCGTGGCTGCTGACCGGCGACTGCCCCGAGCGGCCGCGCGTGCGGCTGTCCACCGAACCGGTCCTGCGCCGCCTGTGCGAGGCGTACCGCGACCGCCTCGGCCCGGCGGAGCCCGCCGAGAACCGGTTCGCCACCCTGCCGGACGGCTCGCCGCTGACCGTCCAAATGCGACAGCTCTACCACGAGGCGTGGCTCCGCACCGAGCGTGCGCGCCACGCCCCCGATCCGCTCGACGTCGTCGACGGCAAGCTCCCGCCCCACCCCTTCGGCGACGACGGCGGCCGCGCGTTCCGCCAGTGGCTGGCCGAACCCGCGTCCCCGATCGACGCCGCCACCGGGCTGACCCGGCTGGCGGCCGCGGTGTGGCTCTCCCGGGTCGACCTCCAGGCGGTGTTCCCGCACCCGCGCGGTGCGAACGCCGACGGCTTCCGGCAGTGGTGCGCGACCCACGGCGTCCGGGAAGGACTGCTGCCGTCGTGGGCCCTGCCGGCCGCCCCGCCCCCGCCGGTCCCGCCGGTCGACGACTTCGGCGTCAACGTCGTCGGGTACCTGACGGCCGGGCTCGGGCTCGGCGAGATGGCCCGGGTCGTGCGGCGGGCGATCGCGGCCGCGGGGGTGCCGACGGTGTCGGTCGTCGAGGAGCACTCGCTGGCCGGCTCGGTCCACACCGGCCTCGCCACCCCGGACGACGTGGGTGCGCCGCGGTTCGGCGTCAGCCTGCTGACGGTGAACTCCGACTTCACCCGGCTGATCCTCGACAGCCACCCGGACGCCGGCGCCGGCCGCTACCGGATCGGCCTGTGGGCGTGGGAACTGGAAGACTTCCCCGCCGCGATGCACGACGGGTTCGCCCTGGTCGACGAGATCTGGACGCCGAGCGAGTTCGCGACGAGGGCGATCGCCGCGCACTCCCCCGTCCCGGTCCGGACCATTCCCGTGCCGGTGCCCGATCCGGGCCCGGTGGCGCGCGAGCCGGGTGCCACGACGCAGTTCCTGTTCATCTTCGACTTCAACTCCACCGGTGGCCGGAAGAACCCCTGGGGAGTGGTCGACGCGTTCCGCCGGGCCTTCCCGGGCCGCGACGACGTCCGGCTGGTGCTCAAGGCCACCAGCGGGCACCGCAACACCCCGGCGGTCGAGCGGCTGCGCCGGGCGATCGGCGACGACCCGCGGATCGAGCTGGTGGAGCGGTACCTCACCGCCGCCGAACTCGACGACCTGTATGCCGGGACCGATGCCTACGTGTCACTCCACCGCAGCGAAGGGTTCGGGCTCACGGTCGCGGAGGCGATGGTCAGGGGGTTGCCGGTGATCGCGACGGACTACTCGAGCACGACCGAGTTCTTCGGGCCCGGGCACGGCTGGCCGATCCCGTGCACGATGACCGACGTCGGCCCGGGCTGGCCGCCCTACCACCCCGGCGGGCGCTGGGCCGAGCCCGACCTCGACGCCGCCGCGGCCGCGATGCGCGCCGTCGCGGACGACCCCACCGAAGCCCGCCGGCGCGGCCAGGCAGCCCGCGAGCACGTGCTGCGGACCCGGTCGACCGACGCGGCCGCGTCGTGGATGCGGGACCGGCTGGCTTCGGCGCACCGGACGTGGCTGGCCCGCCGGGCCCCCGAACCGCCGCGGCACCCGCTGGTCGCCCACGCCCGTCGCCTGCTGCGCCCGGTGCGGGCCGCGGCCCGCAAGTTCCGGGTGGCACCGTGACCACCACCGGACGAGGTCCCCGGCCGGCGCTGCCGCCGGTCTACGAGGCGTTCCTCCCGCGCGAACACGCCTTGTACCGGCCGCGGCACGGCCGCAGCCAGCTCGTCGCGCTGATCTGCGCGATCGTCTTCCTCGCGACGCCCGCCTTCTCGGCCGTGCTCGGTGCGCGCCCGAGCCAGTTCGAAAACCGGGCACTGACGCCGTTCCCGAGCTTCGGGCAGGGCTGGTCGTTCTTCCCGCAGTTCACCCAGTGGGCGACCGACCACCTGGTGTTCCGCGAGCAGGCGGTGCACGCGGCCGACGGCATCAGCCGGGGCGTGTTCGGCGAGCCGCCCCCGCTGAACCAGGAGAACCAGCAGAACCCGCTCCAGGTCCCGGTGCCGGCCACGAACGGCCCGAAGTACGACCGGCGGCAGTTCCCCAACGTGATCGAGGGCAAGGACGGCTGGCTGTACCTGGGCGACGAGGTCACCAGCCACTGCGTGCAGGCGTCGAACCTCGACACGACGTTCGCCCAGCTGCGCAGCTTCCGCGACGGCATCGAGGCGTCGGGACGGCAGCTGGTCGTGGTGGTCGCGCCGGACAAGGTGGGCATGGTCCCCCAGCACCTGCCGGGCAACTACCTGGGCAAGGACTGCCACGACGCGATCGAAGGCGACTTCTGGCGCCGCGTCGACGCCGAGAACTTCATGATCGACCCGCGCCGTCCCATCCAGGACTGGGCGAACCGCAAGGGCGCGCCGGTGTACGGGCCGCAGGACGCGCACTGGAACGACGAAGGCGCGATCAGCGCGGTGCGGGCCGTCCTGGAGAAGCTGCGGCCGGGCATCAGCGCGGGCTGGCGGATCCAGCCCAAGGAGGACTGGCAGGTGCCGGCCGACCTGCCGCCGCTGATCGGCCGGACCGGGCAGACCGAAGGCACCCACTACGCGCTCATGCCGGACGGCAAGACCGATCTGACCCGGCCGATGCCCGGCGACTACATCCCCCCGGTGCACACCGAAACCGCCACCGGCGAAGGCACCTACGGCCTGCGGACGGCGTGGCTCGGGGACTCCTTCACCATCCGCGCCCTGCCGTACCTGGCCGCGACCTTCCGCGACCTGACCGCCCTGCACACCAGCACGGCCGACCACGACGGCGGCGCCGCGGCCGCGGACCTGCTGCAGCGCAGCGACGTCGTCGTCATCGAGCTCGCCGAGCGCGGGCTCGTCGTCGGCTCGGTTTCGATGCTGTCGCCGAACGTCCAGCAGAACATCTTCACCAAGCTCGCCCGCTGACCGCACCGACCGGGGGAACGACGAATGGCTCCTGACCGCCTGGCCGCCGCACTGGCTCGCCTCGACGAACACCGCGAGCTGCACCTGCCGCTGCGCCGGACCGACCTGCTCGGCCGGCTGGCCCTGCGGTTCCTCTGGAAGCGCCAGGTCAAGTGGCAGGTCGAGGCCAACCTCGCCGTCCGGGACGCGCTGGTCGAAGTGCAGGAGCTGGTCCGCGCGCACCACGAGCAGCTGGGCGAAGCCGGCGGTCACGGCGTGGTCCGCGTCGACCAGCTGGCCCGCGAACTCGACCAGCTCCGGCAGCAGGACCAGACGTTGACGGCCGGGCTGAACCAGCGGCTGTACTCCGGGCTCGGCCGGCTCGAATCCCAGCTCAGCGACCTGCGGCTGCAGCAGGCCGAGCAGGGCGAAGCCGAGACGGACGCCGAGCAGCGCCTGAAGTCGCTGGAGGCCCAGGTCGCGGCCCTGACCTCGGCGGCGACCGACGTCCGGCTGCGGCACGCCCAGCTGGACGTGGCGCTCGACCGGATTCGCGCCGGGCAGCCGGTGCCCGAGGTCGCCCCGGCGGTCGCCGACCGCGAATCGTTCCTCGAGCTCGCGCTTTCGGAGCTGCTCGACGGCCCGGCCGACCAGGTCCGGGCCGCCCGCCGGGCGCACCTGCCGCTCCTTTCGGCGGCGCGGGAAGCCGGCGCGACCGGTCCGGTCTTCGACGCCGCCCCCGCTCGCGGGGAGTGGCTCGAGGTGCTGCGGTCCGCCGGCCTGCCGTACCGGGCCGCGTCGGACAACTCGCTCGTCCGGCAGCACTGCGCGGGACTCGGCCTCGACGTCGAACCGGCGGAGCCACTCACCGCGCTGGCCGGGGTGCCGCCTCGCTCGCTGGGCGCGGTCACCGCGTTCCGGTTCGCCGAACGGCTGACACCCGGCGCCTTCGCCCGCTTCGCCGACCTGGCCGCGACGGCGCTCCAGCCGGGCGGGGTGCTCCTCGTCGAGCTGCCGGGCGATGACGAAGCCGGGCTGGACCCGTTCGCCTGCCCCCCGCTCCAGCCGATCTACCTGCGGTTCGTCGCCGAGTCGGCGGGCTTCGGCGACGTCGAGGTCCGGCCGTCGGAGCCGGCAGGCGGGCTCGGCGAACGCCGCTGCCTGATCGCCCGCCGATGACGGGCTCTCGCGCGCACGTCGCGATGTGGACGCCGCTGCCCCCGCAGACCAGCGGCATCGCCGACTACAGCTACCGGCTGCTCGCCGCGCTGGCCGAGCTCACCGACGTCGTCGCGGTGACCGACGGTCCCGGGGCCCGCTCGCCCCGCGGTGTGCCGATCGTCGGCCGGGACGAAGTCCAGGCCGACCTGCACATCTACCACATGGGCAACCACGCGGGCGTCCACGAGTGGATCTACCGGCGTGCCCTCGCCGTGCCCGGCCTGGTCGTCCTGCACGACCCGTCGCTGCTGGACTTCCACAACGGGATCTTCGGCGGCTTCCACACGCCCGAGTTCGAAGCCGAAGTGCGCTACGCCCACGGCCCGATCCACGGCCGCAAGGACGATCCCGCCCTGCTGCACGGCATGCCCGTGCTCGAGGTCGACGGCGTGCCGACCCTGGACCGCGGGACGCTGACGATGGAACGCCGGCTCGTGACGGCCAGCCGGGGCGTGCTGGTGCACGACCCGCACACGGCGGAGTTCCTGACCGCGCGCTACCCGGGCGTCCCGGTATTCCCGGTGCCGCTCGGCGCGACCCTGCTCGACACCGCCCGGCGGGACGAGATCCGGACCGGCCTCGGCTGGACCGACGACCAGGTCGTGTTCGGCGTGTTCGGTGGCCTGGGCGGGCACAAGCGGGTGCCGGCCGCGGTGCTGGCCTTCGGTGAGCTGCGCCGCCGCTGGCCGAACGCCCGGATGATCATCGCCGGGCACGCCGCCACCCCGGCCCTGCTGGCCGACCTGCGCCGGACCATCGAGCAGACCGGCGCCGCCGCGTCGGTGCACCTCGAGCTGTCCCCGGACGAGGACCGGTTCGACGAGCTGATCCTCGCCTCGGACGCCGTGATCAGCTTGCGCTGGCCGACGGCGGGCGAGACCAGCGCGACGATGATGCAGGCGCTCGGCGCGGGGCGCGCGGTGATCACGAGCGACCTGCCGCAGCACCGGCACTTCGACCCGGCGTTCTGCTTCACCGTGCCCACCGATCCGATCGGCGAGGCGAAGGGGCTGTACCGGATCCTCGAACGCGGGATGTCCTGGCCGGAAGAGCTGCGCGCGGCGGGTGAGCTGGCCCGCAAGTGGGCGGCGGACCACGCGGACTGGCCGATCGCGGCGCGCGGGTACGCGGCCGCGGTCGAAGGGACGCTGTCGGCCCCGAAGCCGTCCTCGCCTCCCGAACGGCACGGCGTCAACGTGTTCGCCGACGTCCGGGCCACCACGGGGCTGGCGGAATCCGCGCGGCGGCTGACCAAGGTGCTCGCCGCGTCGGGCACCGGGCTGACGCTGACCGAGGTCGACAGCCACGCGCCCTACCGCACGGTCCCGGTCCCGCCGGAGCTCGCCGGGCTGCGGCGCGGCAAGGAGTTCGACGTCGACCTGTGGCTGCTCAACGTCAACGAGTGGCAGCTGATCCCCGAGCACGCGCTGGACCGCTACACGATCGGGCTGTGGGCGTGGGAACTGCCGTCACCCCCGGTCCAGGCGCGCCCGCACCTGCCGGGGATCGACGAACTGTGGGTGGTCTCGTCGTTCGTCGCGGACGCCTTCCGCACCATCACGGACAAGCCGATCACGGTCGTGCCCAACGTCGTGCCATCGGCTCCGGACGCGGCCGGCGACCGGGCGCGGTTCGGCTTGCCCGAGGACGGCCTGATCGTGCTGTTCACCTTCAGCGCGTCGTCGAGCGACGCCCGGAAGAACCCGTGGGCGGTGATCGAGGCGTTCCGGCGGGCGTTCCCGGCCGGTGACCGCGGCACGCGGGCCCACCTGGTGCTCAAGGCGAACAACCTGGAGCTGTTCCCGAAGCTGGACGCGTCGCTGAGCGAAGCGGTCGCCGGGGTCGGCGGCACGCTGCTCCGGCGCGAGATGTCCCGCGCCGACATGGACACCCTGCTGGCGACGTGCGACGTGTACGCGTCCTTGCACCGCTCGGAAGGCTTCGGGCTCGGCATGGCCGAAGCGATGGCCATGGGCAAGGCCGTGGTGGCGACCGGCTTCGGCGGCAACACGGACTTCATGCCACCGGGCTCGGCCGCGGTGGTCGGCTACGACGTCCGGCCCATCGCCGCCGGCGACCACCGGTACGGCGGCGCCGGCTTCGGCGACTGGTACCCCGTGGGCCAGCTGTGGGCGGAACCGGACATCGACCAGGCCGCCCGCTGGCTGCGGACGCTCGCCGGCTCGCCGCGGCTGCGCGCGGAGATGGGGCGTCACGCGGTCCGGGCGATCGAGGCGTGGTCCGGTCCGGAAGCCGTCGGCCGGATCGTGACGGCCAGGCTCGCGCAGCTGGCCGGGGAGCGTCACTGACGCTGCTGGTCCTCCAGCTCGGCGAGCCGGTGTTCGAGGGCGGCGGCCCGGCGCCGGGTCTCCTCGGCGGTGCGGCGCGCCCGCTCCAGCTCGCACCGCGCCTCGTCCAGCTGCTCGCCCAGCTCGGCATGGGACCGCTGCACCCGCGTTACGGTCTCCTCGAGCCGGCGGATGTACCCGACCTCACCCGGCCGGGCGGCTTCCGAGGCGGCGAACTGCGCACGCAGCCGAGCCACCGCATACGGCTCGAAGTCGTCGAAGACGTTGGCCGGCGCCGAGAGCAGCTTCAAGCACTCGGCGTCGTCGGCCTGGCCGTAGAAGCGGTTGAGCCCGTCGAACAACGCGCACCGGTAGCCGGCGTCGAGGAGCATCGGCTCCCACTCGCCATGGGTCGGCGTCGGCGAGCCGGGCGCGGTCGCCTCGACCACGAGCACGCGCGGGCGGTGCCGCCGCCAGTCCGCGCCCTCGATCACCGCGCGTTCGGCGCCCTCGACGTCGATCTTGAGGAAGTCGATTTCGCCCGGGTGCGCGTCGAACAGCGCGGCCAGCGTCGTGACCTCGACCTCGACCGTGCGGACCTGCCAATCCCGGTCGTCGCGGTAGCGGACGGCCAGGTCGTCGTCGAGCGTCGACCAGCCCCACTCCTCCTCGACGACGTGCAGTTTCGCCGTTCCGGGCGTGGCCCCGACGGCGACCTGCAGGGTGCGGTCGCCGGGCCGGGCTTCCCGCAGCTCGCGGGCCTTGTCCGGGATCGGCTCGACGTTGATCCCCCGCCAGCCGCGGTCGTAGAAGTGCTTGGTGACCGAGGCGACCACCGGGTCGCCCGCCCCGAGGTCGACGTAGCGACCGGTTTCCTGCCCGGCGAAGACCCGGGCCAGGACGACGTCCTCCGCGTTCTGCGCGTAGGAGATCACGGGAGGGAGATCCCGGCCTTCGTGGCTTCGAGCCGCAGGTCGTGGTCGACCATCATGGTGACCAGGTCCTCGAAGCCGACCTCGGGCTTCCAGCCGAGTTCGGTGTGGGCCTTGGTGGCGTCGCCGACCAGGAGGTCGACCTCGGCGGGGCGGAAGAACCGCGGGTCCTGCTCGACGAACCGCTCCCAGTCGTCGAAGCCCGCGTGCTTGAACGCGAGGTCGACGAAGTTGCGGACGCTGTGCGTGCGGCCGGTCGCGACGACGTAGTCCTGCGGCTCGTCCTGCTGCAGCATCTGCCACATGGCGCGGACGTAGTCGCCGGCGAAGCCCCAGTCGCGCCGCGGGTCGAGGTTGCCCAGCACCAGCTTTTCCTGCAGCCCCAGCTTGATCCGCGCGACGGCGTTGGTCACCTTGCGGGTGACGAACTCGATGCCGCGGCGGGGGCTCTCGTGGTTGAAGAGGATGCCCGAGCAGGCGAACAGGCCGTAGCTGTCGCGGTAGTTCACGGTGATGTCGTGCCCGAACACCTTCGCGACGCCGTAGGGCGAGCGCGGGTAGAACGGCGTGGCCTCGGTCTGCGGCGACTCGCGGACCTTGCCGAACATCTCGGAACTGGACGCCTGGTAGAAGCGGATGGGGTTGTTCTGGCTGCCGCCGACCATCCGGACGGCGTCGAGCAGGCGCAGCACGCCGAGCCCGGTGACGTTCGCGGTGAGTTCGGCCTGCTTGAAGCTCAGGGCGACGAAGGAGATGGCGCCGAGGTTGTAGACCTCGTCCGGCTGCACCTGCTCCAGGACCCCGACCAGGCTGGACAGGTCCTGCAGGTCGCCCTCGACGATCTCGACGAACGGGTACCCCGCGCGGATCATGTCGATCCGGGGATTGTTCTGCCCCTTGACCAGGCCGAAGACCTCGTACTGCTTCTCGTGGAGGAGCTCGGCGAGATATTGGCCATCTTGACCGGTGATACCGGTGATCAACGCACGACGCACCCGCTGAGGATAGCCGGGTGACCACGCCGCGGAGCAGGTTAGCCCGAAGGTGTGACTTCCGCCGTGTCGGCGAACGCCGTCCCCCTCCCGGACGCCCTCTGAGCAGAGCATCGGCCGGGAGAGGAGGCGCCGTGATCTGGATCGGACTGGTCGGCGTCCTCGCCGTCGTGTTCCTGGTGCGGGCGGTCCGCGTGGTGCGCCGGGTCAGGCGGGGCGACGCGGTGTGACGAGCCCGGACTCGTAGGCCAGCACCACCAGCTGGGCGCGGTCGCGCGCGCCGATCTTCGTCATGATGCGGCTGACGTGGGTGCGGGCCGTCGCCGTCGAAATCACCAGGTGGGCGGCGATTTCGTCGTTCGACATCCCGCCCGCCACCAGGCCGAGCACCTCGCGCTCGCGGTCGGTGATCTCCCGGACGGCGCTGGTGTCGATGCGCCGGTTTTCGGGACGGCCGACGAACTCCTGGATCAGCCGGCGCGTGACGGTCGGCGCCAGCAGCGCTTCGCCGTTCGCGACGACCCGCAGCGCGCGCAGCAGCTCGACCGGTTCGGTGTCCTTCAGCAGGAACCCGCTGGCCCCCGCGCGCAGGGCTTCGTAGACGTACTCGTCGACGTCGAACGTGGTCAGGACCAGCACCTTCGTTCCGGCGAGGTCCGGGTTCGCGGTGATCCGGCGGGTGGCTTCGAGGCCGTCGACGCCGGGCATCCGGACGTCCATCACGACGATGTCGGGGTGGTGCTCGATCGCTCCGGCGACCGCTTGCTCGCCGTCACCGGCCTCGCCGACCACCTCGAAGCCGTCTTCGGTCTCCAGCAGCACGCGGAACCCGGCGCGGACCAGGACCTGGTCGTCGGCCAGCAGGACGCGGATCATGCTTCCCCCTCGATCGGTAGCTCGACGCACACTTCGAAGCCGCCGTCGACCGGCCCGGCGGTGCACCGGCCGCCGAGCGCCGCGGCGCGTTCGCGCATACCCCGGAGGCCGTGGCCCGGGGCCGGCTGGGCGGTGCCGCGGCCGTCGTCGCGGACCCGCAACGCGAAGGCCCCCGGTTGCCGCTCGAACCGGACGTCGACGCGGTGGGGCTGGTCGGCGTGCCGGACGACGTTGGTCAGCGACTCCTGCAGGATCCGGTAGGCGGCCGCGTCGACGGGTGCCGGGAGGTCGCCGGGGTCGCCGTGGACGCCAACCGTGAGCCCGGCGTCGCGGGCGTGGTCCAGCAGCTCGCCGGCTTGGGCGAGGCTCGGCGCGGGCGCCTTGTCCTCCCCCGAACGCAGCACGGCCAGGGTCGCGCGCAGGTCCTTGAGCGCGGACGCGCTGGCCGCCTTGATGTTCAGCAGCGCTTCTTTCGCCTGCTCGGGCCGCCGGTCGGCGACGTGTGCGGCGACCCCCGCCTGGACGTTGATCATCGCGAGGCTGTGCGCGACGACGTCGTGCACCTCGCGGGCGATGCGCAGCCGTTCCTGCTCCGCGAGCCGGTGCCGGTGTTCGTCGGCCTGCTCGCGCCGGGCGGCGAGCGCGTCGAGCTGGTAGCGGACGGCGGTGCCGACGCCGATGACGGCGGTCAGCCAGACGACGAGGAAAGCGGCCCCGGTTTCCAACGCGAAAGACCTGGTCGTGATGACGTGCACGACGTAGGCGGCGGCGAGCGCCGAGGCACCGGTGACGCCCGCGGTGAGGGGTCCGCGCTGCCGGGTCAGCACGAACAACGCGACGGTCGGTACCAGGATGACCGGCCCACCTGGCAGGCCGGAGGTGTAGTAGCCGAACGCGGAGGCGGACGCGACCAGGAAGAGCGTCAGCGGGAAGCGGTGGACGAGCAGCAGCGTGAGGACGGTCGCGACGAGCCACGCGAAACCGATCGGCGGCAGCGGCGACGCCCCGGGCTGCCACCGCGACGACGCACTGGTCGCCCCGATCACGAAGACCCCGACGACGACGGCGCGCGCCACGCGTCCTGCCCACGGAGGCCTTCTCATCCCGCGAAACTACCTGCCGCGGCCAGGCTGCGCGTCCGTCTCGAAGCGCACTGCGGACGTACGTCGTCAGTCGAACACCAACGGCAGCTTCGCCGCCGTCTCCTCGTCGGCTGGGGTGTAGGTCGACACGGTGATCTCGGACCGGCGGCCGTAGTAGAGGTAGGTGAAGTTGAACTGCAGCAGCCCGACGTCCGGGTGCAGGTACCGCTTGGTGCGGATCGGCTCCGAGTTGACGTCGTGGTGCGGCCACAGCTCGGCGAACAGCGGCGATTCAGCCTTGAGCCGCTTCACCAGCTGCTTCCACGCCGGCTCCGCGACGTGGTCGGCCATCGCCGCGCGGAAGGACGCGATCACGCGCGGGATGTTCGCCTCCCAGTCGAGCATCCGCTTGCGCCACTCGGGGTTGAGCAGGCACTGGACCAGGGTGTTCCGGTCGCCGAACGGGATGGCGTCGACGTCGCCCATCAGCCAGGTGTAGCCGCGGTTGTAGGCCAGCAGGTCGCAGCGGGCGTTGCGGACCGCGACAGGGTACGGCTCGAGCTTCTTCAGCATCAGCTCCATCGCCGGCGTGATGACCTGGCAGTCTTTTTCGTTCTCCGGTTCGGGCGCGCCGGCCAGCCGGAAGAGGTGGGTGTGCTCGTGCGGGTCGAGCCGCAGCGTGCGGGCGATCGCCTGCAGGACCTGCTCGGACGCGTTGATGTCGCGGCCCTGCTCGAGCCACGTGTACCAGGTGACCCCCACGCCGGCGAGCTGCGCGACCTCTTCGCGGCGCAGCCCCGGCGTCCGGCGGCGCCCCATGATCGGGAGGCCGACCTGCTCGGGCGTGATCCGTTCACGCCGGCTCCGCAGGAACCTCGCCAGCTCCTGGCGGCGGAGTTCGGATTCGACAGCGGTGGTCATGGTGCCAGGATGGCACGCCGTCGAACCTGGTACCAGGTAGTGACAGTACCCGGATAAACAACAACTGGTACCAGTTTAAAAGCAGGTCGATCGTAGTACCCATGACCACGACTGAACTTGCGCCGAGCACCCCGGGCGCCCAATTCCGGCCGGGACTGACCCCCGCCGGCCTGGTCACGGTGCTGCTGGGGGCGGCACTGCCGATCATCGACTTCTTCATCGTCAACGTCGCACTCCCGACGATCAACGCCGATCTCCACGCGTCCACCGCGACCCTGGAATTGGTGGTCGCGGCCTACGGCATCGCGTACGCGGTGCTGCTGGTGGTCGGCGGGCGCCTCGGCGACTCCTTCGGCAGGCGGCGGCTGTTCTTCTGGGGGCTCTGGCTGTTCACGCTGACGTCGCTGGCCTGCGGGCTCGCCCCGACGGCCGGCACGCTGGTGGTGGCCCGCGCCGCGCAGGGGGCGGCGTCGGCCCTGCTGCTGCCGCAGGTGCTCTCGATCATCCAGGCGACGACGTCCGGCGAAGAGCGTTCGCGCGCGCTGGGGCTGTTCGGCGCGACCGGCGGCCTCTCGACGGTGGTCGGCCAGCTGCTCGGCGGCGGCCTGGTGGCGGCGGACCTGTTCGGCACCGGCTGGCGGCCGATCTTCCTCGTGAACGTGCCCATCGGCCTGGTGGTGCTCCTGCTGGCCCGCCGCCTGCCGGAGAGCCGCGCGCACAACCCGCTGGGCGTCGACCGCCTCGGCACGCTGCTCCTGGCGGTCACGCTGCTGTCGCTGCTGGTGCCGCTGATGGAAGGCCGGGCACTGGGGTGGCCGGCGTGGACGATCGCGCTGCTGGCCCTGTTCCCCTTTTCCGCCGCGGCCCTGGTCCACGTCGAGCGGCGCCTGGAGCGGACCGGCGGCACGCCGCTGCTGCCGCCGTCGGTGCTGCGTCTGCCGAGCGTCCGGCGCGGCCTGATGGTGGCGATCCCGTTCTTCGGGGCGTTCGGCTCGTTCATGTTCGTCTACGCGATGACGCTGCAGGAAGGCCTGCACTTCGGCCCGCTCGGCGCGGGCCTCGCGCTGACGCCGCTGGCGGTCGCGTACTTCACGGTGTCGATGCTGAGCAGCCGCCTGGTGACCCGCTACGGCCAGAAGGTCGTCCCGGTCGGTGGTGCGATCACCGCGGTGGGCATGGTGGCGCTGCTCTGCACGACGCTGTCCACGTGGCCGCACGTGACGATCCTCGACCTGGCGCCGTCGATGGTGGCGATCGGCGTGGGGAACGC